>NZ_CP019602.1:1392500-1735000 GCF_001661675.2 Croceicoccus marinus
CGAGATGCCCGCCGCGCACGAGCGCGATAGTCATCGAACGCACGAACATGGCGCCAATGCCGAGGCCAAGCGCGATGATCAGGATGTCGTTCGTGATCGCGAACGCGCCGATGACGCCGTCGAACGAGAACGAGGCATCGAGGAACTCGAGGTAGATGAAGCCGCCGGCGCCCGAGCGAACGATTTTGCCGGTCGCATCTTCTTCACCGCCCAGCAGATCGCCGATTTTCTCGACGACGAAGAAGGTGGCAACGCCCGAGAGGCCCGCGATGAGGAAGGTCTGCCTTTCCGCGCCCTCGACGAGGAGCGAGAGGCCGCCGACGAGAGCAGCAGTCGCGATATAGGGGGAAAACGGGATCTTGGCGAACTTGGAGAGCGGGCCTTCGATGAAGCCCAGCCAGTGATGTTCGCGGTCGTCGTCGAAGAAGAAGGTCAGTCCCACGAGCAGGAGGAATGCCCCGCCGAAACCGGAGATCCCAACGTGCGCACCGGTGACGATTTCCTCGTAGCGGGTCTTGTCGCTGATCGCGATCGAGAGCGCATCCCACGGGGAAACCCATGCGGCAATCGCGACGATCGCAAGCGGGAAGACGATGCGCATGCCGAAGACGGCGATGGCGATGCCCCAGGTAAGGAAGCGCTGCTGCCATTTCTCGTCCATGTCCTTGAGGACCGAGGCGTTGACGACAGCATTGTCGAGGCTGAGGGAAGTTTCCATGACGCCAAGGATGGCTGCGATGAAGACGACGGATGCAACGACGCCCCAGGCGCCGTCGCTTTCGGTGTAGCCGACCACGCCGGCGAGGATGAGGCAGATAATCGTGAAGATTATCGAGCCATAGAAATTCTTGAGCATTGGCTTGTCCATCATGAGGATGGGCACAGGGTTTGAGGCTGTGCCCATCGGGCTGGAAATCAGTCCTTCGTTCCGGCGGCCCACCGCAGGAAAATTCCGATGTCATCGGCAAAGGGTTTCTGGTTGGCGTAATATTTCATGTGCCGGGTGACCTTCATCTGGCCGCCCACGTTGTCGATCAACGCGATGCCGCACAGCCGCTGGTTGTTGTGCCCCTCGTTCATTCGAACTTCGACCTCGGGCTGGCCCGGGATGTTCATGCGCACGACGCCGTCGGTCTGTTGCCAGTTGGGAGCGCCATCGTAGATGAGCGCGAAGACCCCGATCCGTTTCATGCGGTCGAAAAATTTGCCGTTGATGCGAATGGTTTCACCCGCGGCGACTGCACCTGTGCGGTCATCACCCGAGAGCTCGATCCACGGTTCAGCATTGTAGCTGCCGAATGCCCTGCCCAGCGCCTGGATGACGCCCTTGTAGCCATCCTGCATCTCGAACATGACGCCAAGATCGAGGTCGACGTTCTTGCTGCCGCCGAAGAAGCCGCGCTTGGTCCCGGCGTTCCAGTTCAGGTTGAGAACGATTTCGCCAAAACTTCCGTCCTTCTTGGTCAGGCTGACGGTCGGATTCGATTTCTCGAGGGTAATCTTGCTGAGACTCACCGGCTTTGACGGCGGCGGCGGAGGAGGAGGCGGAGGAGGCGGAGGCGGAGGAGGAGGAGGAACAGGCGCCGGCGCTGGCGCCGGCGCGTCTGCGACTTCCCCTCCGAAATGTGTGATTAGGGCAGCAAGGCCCCCGGCAAATCCAGCCGCGATCGTGCCGACTTTCCAGCCACTCGAATGCCGGTATAATTCCAGCATCATGACGGCCTTCTCGTCGCTCAGCGAACTGGCGACATCGAAGCTGGCCTTGTTCCCGTCGATCGTAACGACGAGAGGACGGGCTTGGGAGATCGGGCGCGTGTCATGGGTCGCTGTAAAAACGATTCGATCGATCGAGGCCGGAAGGGCCGCAAGGTCGAGATTGAAAACGGCCGTATCCGAGTTGGGAATCAGCTCGATTGCGCCTTCCGGCGACTTCGTATTCGAAAACAGGATGACGTAGCGGTCATCGCCGATCTTCTTGGATGCATCGAGGCCAAACGCCGCAATGTCCACGCCGTCGAGGCCGAAATCGACCTTGACGGTACAGCGCGTCGCAATGCCGAGATCGGCCAGACTACGCTTCTCGCCCTTCTGCAGCTGCATCAGGTACTCCACTTTTCTAGGGGATGATGGGTTTGGATGCGCCGCGTTTTGGCGGCGCATCCAAACGGTTAGATGAGGTGCGCGGCTGGGCCGGCCAGCTCGTGGACGGTACGGCCACCAGCGCGCTCGCCAAGCGCCTTGAAGGTCCATTCGCCGCCCGCCCGGGAGAGGCTGGCAAGGATGATGCCGGTATGAGGGCCGCTGTCGGAGATGTCGAAGCGAGCGAGTTCGCGGCCCGTGCGGTTGTCGACGACGCGTCCGAATGCGTTCTCGACTTTGTCGAAAGTTTGCCCGCGGAAGCTGTTGACGGTCAGGACGATGGTCTCGACGGTTGCAGGCAGGCGCTGGAGGTCAATGACGATAGACTCGTCATCTCCATCGCCCTCACCTGTGAGATTGTCACCGCTGTGACGGACCGAGCCGTCTTTGCTTTTGAGCTGGCCAAACCAGACAGCGTCGATGGTCTGACGGTTACCATCGAATAGGATTGCAGAAGCATCGAGATCGATATCGCCGCCGCTCGTGAAGGCCGCAAAGAATCCCTTCTTCTTGGCAACGTCCCAACCGACGCCCAGCGTGATTGCTGTGAGGCCACCATTGGATTCTTTGGTGAGACTTACGGACTGTTTCTTTGCAAGCGAAATGGTCATGCATACCCCTTTTGTTGCGACGAGCGAATGCTCCTCGATTTCGAATTTCTGTCGATTCTAGTTGGAAATCGGCCGCCCCCCTGAGCGGTATGATTTATTACCGAGCGTTAACTACTCTCACAATTTGCCCCCCAGCTTCGTGCAGGGTTATAAAGCAAAATGTTTAAGGTTCTCTTGTTTGGTGGGCAATCAGAACAAGGATAAAAAACACTGTTATAATTTGATTTATACCCTGAACGAGTTGGGCTGATCGGCGTCTAATGGTCAGTCAAAAGCGGCGCCGAAATCCGGATTGGAAGGCAAGGTCCGCTTGATCTTTGCTTTTGCGCTCGTCCAACTCTGGGGAGACACGCAAGAGCGCGAGAACCATGTCGGGTGCTCGATGGTGCTGACGAATGCGAGCGCAGATAGTGCACCGATGCCCGAACGCTCATCAGCAGCCGGCAGGTCGGGTCTGCCTTGACGCGCCGCTGAATAGCGACGTCGAACCCGGTGATCTGCTCACGCTTATGCCTCTAGGAAACCAGCAGAGGATACATGATCGAGGCAACTCAGGGCGAAACTTGCATGGCGCGCTCAACGCGCCGGTCGAACCGCATGCCTTGCTCACTCCCCGGCAAGGTGCCGAATGTCTTCAAGACGCCGCGTATCATGTTGGCGAGCCGCGTTCGCATGCCGATCAGCTGAGCTTTGGCGCCGAGAAGCGATCGCGCCTGATTAGCTTCGAGCGACTTAACGAGCACCGGCCTATACCCGAGGTCAACACAAAGGTATTGGCCGCGTGACGACCCTAGCGGCAGGTTTCGGCTCGAAAGCAGGCATCAGCGGGGCCAAGTGCCGAATGTCAGCTAGGCGCCCGGTTTCGGTCTTTAGGCCGCGCGTCCCTATTCGCCAAAAGCAGACATTGGCCGCGCTGCGAGCCTAGCGGCCGGTTTCGGCCCGGAGCACGAACCGCTGCGCGGAGGGGTTCTGGTGGCGCGGTTGAGCTAGGACGGCAGGCGCCGCACCTGGATTGAGCAAGTCCCGGCGCGGGCAGAGCATTCGGCTCCTTCAACCAAGGAGTCGAACCATGAACGAGCTTGTCCCCGTTGCGCCCGCCGCACCCGTCAGCCCGCTGCGCCAGCGTCTGATCGACGATATGAACATGCGGCACTTCAGCCGCGAGACGCAGCGCAACTACATCCGCGATGTCGGGCGCTTCGCCACCTTCCTCGGGCGCCCTCCGGATACGGCAACGGGAGAGGACCTGCGCCGCTTTCAGATCGAGCAGCGAGAAGGTGGCATGCCGGTGCCGACCATGAACAGCATCGTCGCGGCGCTTCGGTTCTTCTTCACGCATACGCTCGACCGGCCGGATCTCGCGCGCCGGCTCGTGCGCATGAAGCAGATCCGCAAGCTGCCGGTGGTGCTGAGCCGCGACGAGGTCGCGCGGCTGCTGGGGGCGACCACCTGCCTCAAGCATCAGGCCGCCCTGTCGGTGGCCTATAGCGCTGGGCTGCGCGTGGGCGAGGTTTCGATGCTCAAGGTGCGCGACGTGGACAGCGAACGCATGCTGCTGCGGGTCGAGCGCGGCAAGGGCGGCCAGTACCGCAATGCCATGCTGCCGGCGGACCTGCTCACGCTGTTGCGCCACTGGTGGAAGCTGGGCTGCGAACAGGGCGTGATGCACCGCGATGGCTGGCTCTTCCCCGGCCAGCATGCGCTGAAGCCGATCTCGACCAAGCAGATCCACCGCGTCGTGGCCGAAGCCGCGCAGGCCGCCGGGATCGCCAAGCGCGTCAGCCCGCACACGCTGCGCCACAGCTTCGCCACGCACCTGCTGGAGGACGGCGTCGATATCCGGGTCATCCAGGCGCTGCTCGGCCATGCCAAGCTGGAGAACACCGCCTTCTACACCAAGGTGGCGACCCGCACGGTGCGAGCGGTGACCAGTCCGCTCGACAAGCTTGGCATGTTCATGCCCTCAGAGGCGGCGCCTCCCGGCTGAGCCGGTGCGGACCTCGCTCGAGGTCGCCGACATCTTCCGCGCAGCCGGCCCTGCATACCGAGCAGCGCATGCCGGGCACCTGAGCCTGCATCAGTTGAAGGTCATGTCGGCGATCGAACACTGTCGTACGGCTGCGCTCGGCGGCCACGTCGAAGCCTGCACCGACTGCGGCCACTGGCGGATCGCCTACAACAGCTGTCGCAACCGGCATTGTCCGAAGTGCCAGGGCGCCGCCGCGCGCACGTGGCTGGAAGCGCGGGAGGCCGACCTCTTGCCGGTCGGCTACTTCCACGTCGTGTTCACCCTGCCGGCCGAGATCGCCGCCATCGCCTTCCACAACAAGGCCCTGCTCTACGATCTGCTGTTCAAGGCGGCAGCCGAGACCATGCTGACCATCGCCGGCGATCCCAAGCATCTGGGCGCCCGGATCGGCATAACCGCCGTTCTCCACACATGGGGATCGGCCCTGACCCACCATCCGCACGTGCACATGATCGTGCCGGGCGGCGGTATCGCGCCAGATGGCAGCCGATGGATATCGTCGCGCCCCGCCTTCCTGCTGCCGGTGCGGGTGCTTGGCGCGCTGTTCCGGCGGCTGTTCCTGACAAGGCTGCTCCAGCTCCACGATGCCGGCAGGCTCGCCTTCTTCGGCAGCCTGGCACATCTCGCCGATCGCCGTGCCTTCCTGCGGCACCTCTCACCGGTCCGGAAGAAGCGTTGGGTGGTCTACGCCAAGCCGCCCTTCGCCGGGCCCGAGGCGGTGCTCGCCTATCTGTCGCGCTACACCCACCGGGTGGCGATCTCGAACAGCCGTCTCCTCGCCTTCGACCAGCGCGGCGTCACCTTCCGCTACAAGGACTATCGCCGCAGCGGAGCTGACCGGCAGCAGGTCATGACGCTCTCCGCCGAGGAGTTCATCCGCCGCTTCCTACTCCATGTGCTGCCGACCGGCTTCCACCGCATCCGCCATTATGGTCTGCTCGCCGGCGGAACCCGCAAGGCCAGCCTGGCGCTTGCCCGCAGGCTGCTGGCGGTTGCTCCGCCACCTCAAGACAATGCGCCTGAGGAGCTGCTGGACACCCGACCGCCGTGCCCCTGCTGCGGTGGGCACATGGTCGTGATCGAGACCTTCGCACGCTGGCAGCAGCCCCGCGCGCCACCGGCCGCATCATCGCCCAACCGGAAGATCACGCCATGATCCGGCATGGCTCGCCTCCAGCACGTCGCGCAGCCACTGCGCTTCCGGCGATGTCACCGTTCGTGCGATCGCTGCCGGCAGCCGCCCTGATGACGGCATCGGCCAGCGGCCGCAGCCAGGATCTACCTCGCTCGGCGGCCATGATCCGGCCAGCCACCGTGCATCCCGGTGCTTTGGCTACTCGCCCTCGGATCAGCCGAAACCCGAAAACCCCATAGCTCATCGCGTGCGGCCCGCAGTTCGTGCTTCGGGGACTTCCGTACGCCTCCGGCGCCCGGAACCCTTCACGTCTGTTGACTGTCCGGTTTGGAGCGCAGAATGTGAGAAAGCAGCCGCTCGATCGCATCAAAAATATTGTCAGAAGCTGCCAATTTTGCTGTCTTTTGTAGACTCGCTAAGGACCGCTCGGAGCAACCGTAAGTTCAGGCCTTACGAACCCCTCAAATTGGGCCGCGAAGGAACCGACAGCTTCCGATCTACAGAAGCGAAATCTTCGGGTCTGAGGAAATCGCCTGTTGCGAGTCCGACGGCTTGAAGAAATGACGAGGGAGCGGAGAAATTTCTATGAATGGGGGCGATTACTTGTGTGCTTTCATGACCGTGTGGGAGAGGCGGTAGGGTATGGCGAAAGTAAAAGCGGCGCCTAAATGTAAAGAGTGCGATACCGAAATTCCTTATGCTGTACGCAACTGCGTCGGCTGCGGCCGGGACGTTGGTTGCCCAAATGTAAGAGCCGCCGACACCAAGGATGAAATTGAGGCACTGCAAGAACGTGTCCGCTACGCACAGCTCGCGGCCAAGCAACGCGGCTGCGCGAATGAACTAGAGGCCTTTGGGACCGCAAGCTCAGACTCCAGTGCGGTCACCACTCTAAAAATTTCGTCGCTAGATAGCATGGTTTCGCAGAGCCTGGGAATGGTGTCTTATTACAAGATGGTGCGTGCTGGGATTCGCAATCCAGAAGACAATGAGTTCGACGCCAATCGCGGTCGAATCGACGGCACGGTCAACCCTCACGGCGTACATGAAGAGATCCAATATGCCGTTCTGTCACTCGATGGCCAGGGCGTGTCCTGGTATGGCGATTACTCGGTCACACTTAAGGAAAATATGGTGGAGGACCGTGCCAGCGTGTTTGAGGAAAATCCGTTCCGCTTCTGCGACAAGTATCCCATTTCGCCAACCGGATCGGTTCCTCACGGCTTCCGAGCTAGTTGGGCGCGTCGCGCCGAGCTTGCTATGGCAAAGCTCCATCCACGCATCCAAGCCGGAATGACAGATGTCGACTTCCCGCCGATATTGGTCGAGCAAGGAGTAAAGTCGGCCGATAGTGACTTTATAGAAGTTCACATATATGGCGTGCTACATGCACGTGCGATCGAAAGGGTCATCGCCCCCAAGATCGTCAGCAGGCCGGATCGAGCAATCTGGAAACGCACGAAGGCTAGGCTATTGGAACTAGGTGCAGTGGTCGATGAGGTTTAGGTGCAGTTCATAGCCTCTGGTCAAGCCGGGACATTCGCTGTTCGTACCGCCACCGGCTTCCTAGTCGAGCGCGTAGACATCGGCGCGGCACACGAGGCAAGCGCGCGCGATATCAGCTATTATTTCAGCAACTGCAACGATCTTACCGTTGGCCAAGTCCGGTCGATCGCCGAAGCGCGTGATACCGCGAAGATAAGTTGGTCGGTTGACCGTGCCGTCCGGCTGTTCGTCATACTCATCGACCCGTGCGAGCCACCCAGCGAGCTGGTCGAGGTCGGAGAAGCGCTTGAAGAGCTGCTCGAGGTCCGCGGTGTCGTTGAGCGCGTCGAAGCGCAATTGTTCGCTGCTCCTTTGCCCGAACCATTCGATGTCGAGGCGTGCCGTAAAGCGATCGCCAAGTCGTCCGCAGCACTTGCATTGCTGGATCGTTTCTTGAACCTGCAACCCATGATCGCAGAGGTTCGCGATGCTTTCGAGGCGATCGATGAGAACGCGTTCGATGCGCCGCGTCATCGAAATTACGTTCGGGAGTTGGCGATCGACCGAGGTGGATTCAGAGACCTGGTGATCGCGCTCCACCACGGCGAGTCAATCGACAAGGCACTGTTTGGCCTGTTCGCCAAGCTTCGGGGCGTCGACAACGGCCGCGCCATCGTCCAGCTCTGGACCGAGTCTTTCAAGCGTGTTCGGCACCAACTCGTTGCGGTCGCTGAGCCTGACCAGCAAACTGAGAGCTGGCGCGACACATCCGCATTGGGCGGGCGGCAGGCGTTCGAGCGCGCAATCCAACAGCAGAATGCAGTTGTCAAACAGATCAAAGCTGGCGATTTTGAAACAGCGCGACGGTATGCGCGTGATCTTGTCGCCGATCAGCGTAAGACCAGCCGCGACGAGCACATCGCCAAATCACTCACCAATCTAAGCCAGAAGGCAAAGGAATTGGAAGTGCTGGAGCTCGCCCTGGAATGGGTGCGCGAAGCCCTTGAATTCAAAGGAGACGACGGGCAGGCCCATGGTCAGCTGGGGGACCTGCTGATGCGCATCGGCCATTTTTCTGAAGCGCATCGAAGCCTCGATCTCGCCGAATCTTTTGGCGAAGCGAGTTTTGCCGCGTCCGGCCGAGCTAGAATGCTGCGCTATCAAGGCCAGTTTGAAGAAGCACTGCATGCTTATCGCGTAGCGCTAGAGCACTTCGAGGCCGAACCCGAGCGCAAGCAATTCAACCTCGCCGGTATCGCCGAATGTTTGCGGGACCTGGAGCGCTTCGACGAAGCGCTAGCCGCATATGATATTGGTATCGCGCAATGTCCGTATGCTGCAGCGCTGCACTCCGGACGGGCCGCGACATTGGTCGAAATGGGACGGTTCGAGGAAGCCTACGAAGGCTATAAAGCGGCATCTAATCTGGATGATTCAAATGTCGTACCGCGCAATGGTCTGGCGACCTTGTATCGACGCGTTGGTGATTTCAAGCGGGCGGAGCAGATCTATCGTAATCTCCTCGAAGATTATCCTTTCGATCCACACACGCGTGGTGGCTTAATCGCAACATTGCGCGACCTCGGCCGATTTGAGGAAGCAGTCGAGGAAGCAAAAGCTTTTGTCCACCAGCTCCCCGGCTCTCCCGATGCTGTTTGGTCGCTTTTGGACGCGTTGATCGATGCTCGCCGGTTTGACGAGGCAGAGGCGGCGCTGAAGACAGCGAATGACGACTTCCGCTATGTCGCTGGTCTACGCATCGGGATGGCCCGCATTGAAAAAGCTAAGGGACGTTACGCAAGCGCGCTAGCGCTGTACGATGACGCGGCGCGCGACTTTCCTTCCCATCCTCACATTCAGCTCGGGCGCGCAGACATGTTACGAAGGCTGGGCCAGGTCGATGAGGCCCTAAGCATCTATCAGAGTGCATTCGATCGTCATCCCCAGCGGTTAATTCTGAAAAACGCAATCGCCAGCATCTATATTCATCAATTCCGCTATGCAGAGGCTCTGCCTCTTCTCGTCATAGACGATCCAAGGACCGCAGATGAGTGGCGTAACTTTGCGTTGCGCGGAATGCTTGATAGCGCCGCCAATTATCTGGATGACGCCCGCGAGCGGTTTGAATGGGCGATTGAACATTGCCCGTTTCGTCGCGAGCAGAACATGCTTCGCGCGGCGCTCAGCCGGGTATTGTTGATGATTGGTCGCACTGAAGCCGCCGTTAAAGCCTCGCAGCCTTGCGATGATCCCGTGGCCGAGTTGCTCAAGTTCCACGCCACTGCAGTGCTTTCCGACAAAGGACCGGCACGAGCGTTATATGAGCATCTCCAACGCAGCCTGCTGCCTGAGCCCTATCATGAGTTGCGTGACGAAATTGCGAGCCAATTCAACGTCGTCGATCTCGTATCATATCGAAATCACACTTGGTTGCTTAAACGTGAGCAGGACATATTGTTGCTAGAGGCGGCTTGATTGAGCGCAGGTGTTTGCCGCGACCAGAATGCATAGGGACGGCAACTAATCCATGTTTCAGGTTTCAGAGCTGCCATTCCGGATCGTCCGACCTTTCTGCCGGTCAGAACGCGTCAGTTTGATGTCCGCTATCAGGCTACCGAGAATCCGCCTCTAATGACCGAAACTGGGCGCGAAGCTGACACGCTGGTTCGCCTTGAGAAATTTCCGCTATCTCGATTTGCGCTCTTAGAGCCTGATCCGAAATTAAGTTGAGTGGTATCAGCTGGTTAGCTTGACGCTTACCCAAGTCGTTGATTCAGCGGTTTTGCAACGAACCAAAGGAAATCAACGATGTGGACCGACACCACTCGCGCACTGTATGCCCGCGCGGAACTGGCATTGCCAAGTGATTTGACCGATGCCGAATGGGCGGTGCTGGAGCCGTTCTTCCCGCCACCTTCTCATGTTGGCCGCCCTCGCAAGTGGCCGCTGCGGCGGATTGTCGAAGCGATCCTGTATCTGCTGCGGGGCGGACTGCCATGGCGGATGCTACCGCCCTGCTTTCCGCCAGTCTCGACGGTGCGGCGCTGGTTCTACCTGTGGCGTGATAACAGGCTGTGGCTGTCGCTCAATCATGTCCTGTTGCTGATCGGGCGCGAAGCTGTAGGCCGCGAGGCGTCGCCAAGCGCCGGAGTGATCGACAGCCAGAGCGTCAAAACCACGGAAAGTGGCGGCCCACGGGGCTATGACGCAGGCAAGAAGATCAAGGGACGCAAGCGCCACATCCTCACCGACACCGATGGAAATCTCGTTCATGCGGTAATCCACACCGCCGACATCCAGGATCGTGATGGCGCACCGCTGGTGCTCGCCGAAATCATCCATCGCTTCCCGTGGCTACGGCATGTCTTCGCCGATGGCGGATATGCTGGCGACAAGCTCCGTCAGGCGTTGCGCAGGGTTGGTAAGTGGACCATCGAAATCGTCAAACGGTCCGACAAAGCAAAGGGCTTTGTGGTTCTCCCACGCCGCTGGGCTGTCGAGCGCACTTTGGCATGGCTCAACCGAAACCGGCGTCTCGCAAAGGACTTCGAGCAGACCATCGCCTCGGCAACCGCGTGGCTGTTCATCGCATCGATCCAGCTCCTCACGCGCCGCATCACAAGGCTATGAAATCACATCGGTTAGTTTTGAATCAGACTCTTAAAGGAGACGGACCAGTTCGTCCAACTTTGCCGATATAATATCGGCTAGAAACAAGGGGGCGCCCTTGTTCGCACCCAGGGTCTGCAATCGCGATCTCAAACGACAGGACCAGGTCGAACTACCAAAGTTGGTTGGTTGCGACACAGCGATCGGTCCGAATCCCGGCGCCATCGATTAGGGTGCAAACTTCCCCCTGATAATTACCTGCAATTTTTTGTTGCCGGCCACATGGCGCACGATGATGCCGTATCTTCGTTGTCCATCTGGCCCCTCAAAATCGGCAACTGCGTTTGGTAAGGCGCCGCGCCAAATGCAGCTGGAAGACATCAGCGCCGGTCTACCGCAAGCAAAAGAGATCTCACAACAACTAGGAAGATCTCAAGATGTCCGCCTCTCAGTCAATCGGCCCGCTCCTTCGCCGTCCCGAGGTCGAGCGAGAAACCGGTCTCAGCCGTTCCAGCATCTATGCTCGCATGGAATTGGGCACGTTCCCACGTCCACGGAGGATCGGTTTGCGTGCTGTCGCTTGGCCAGCTGCAGAAGTTGAAGCGTGGAAAGCGCAACAGCCCATTGCTTGACATGCGCCCTCACGTGGGGGCATTCGTGGGGGCACCAACTAGTTATCATACCGAATAATGACGAGAAACAGAAATAAAATTCATGCAGTATGATTCCCACCCTGTCCGCCATCCCTGCCCCTTTCATGACGAAACGGCGCCACCGGGGTTGATCCCGATAGGCCGCGGCATGTCGCCACCTAAAACTGTCCTGCAATGCTTGCAGAGACAAAGATCGTCAGATGTCCGCGTCCCCAAGATCGATCATGGCCTCGCCAACGCCCGCGGCGATCTTCCGGGCCTTGCTGCTTGCCGCCGCCCTGCTAGGCAGCGGTCCGGCTCTTGCCGCCGATGCCGCCGATGCCACTCCGCAGCAGGCGGAGCCTGCCGCGCCGAGCGATCCGTTCGGCAGGCAGACGCCGCGGTCCATGCAGATCCGGCTGTTCAACGCCCTCGGCTCGGGCGATGTCGAGGAGGTCGTTCCCTATGTCGAGGGAGCGGACGGCAGATCCGACGGATCGCGCCGGCAGGTCAGGGCCTTCATGGCCGCGCTCGACCGTCAGGGAGAGCGTGCCCAGCGGCTGAGCGTATCGATCGATCCCGAAGGCGACCTGGCCGACGGCCTGGCCCCCGATCTGGAGGAAATCAGCACGCTCGCGCTGTAAGGCGGGACGGTCCCCGTCTGTTCGGATCGCTGCCTGCCGCCGTGTCCGCCTGCCGGTCGGCGACGAGGGTGATGACCGACAAACCGATCGGCAGCATCATCAAGGTGGTGGCCGTATTCGACACCCACATCGACAGGAAGCCGATTGCCAGCATCAGGCCCAGCACGATGCGGCGCGGCTGGGTGCCGACCATGCGCAGCGTCAGAAGAGCAACCCGGCGGTGCAGGTTCCATTTCTGAAGCGCAATCGCGATCAGGAAGCCGCCAAGAAAGAGAAAGACGATCGGGCTGGCATAGGGCGCCGTCACCGCGGCCATCGAAAGCGGTGTCAGCACGGGCAGCAGAACGATCGGTAGCAGGAAGGTCGCTGCCATGGGAATGGCTTCGGTCATCCACCAGATCGCCATCCAGCTTGCAATCGCTGCCACCAGCCGGCCGTCGGCGGACAAACCCTATGCATCGTGCAGCAGCCACCAGACGAGGCACGCCGCGAGCGGCCCCAAGGCGCGGGCGATCCAGATCATCGCGTATGGATGGCGATTTGCCCCCAGCTCGTCAGAGCCATTCCCGGATCCGTTCATAGCGGCGCCCAACGAAGGACTGCAAGCGGCGGGGAATATGAGTTTAACGGCGGCGAAAACCGGATCTTAACCGGATTGATTTATATCAAGATCGCGAGGCAACACGGGTAATCGACATGTCGCGGCGGGAGCATGAGCGCGTCAGTTCTGAAAGGGAAGTTGAGTGCCGCGTCGACGGACGCAGCTTCATGGCCGTGCTTTATAACGTGTCGATCTCAGGCTGCCTGCTCGAGATCCCCCCGAACCGGCTGGCGGAAGACGATCGGGTGCATCTGAAGGACGGCAATATCCGCATGTCGGGCATCGTCGTCTGGCGAGACGAGCGACATGCCGGACTGCGTTTCGATCAGCCCCTGCACGAGGCTGTCGTTCGCTTCATGGGCTATGATCCGACCATCGGCGATCCGGTGCTGCCGACCGATCGTTTCGGGCGCGTCCTGCCCCGCTTGCCGCGTGGCGACCGGCAAAGGTTTGGCTGATGCCGCCGACGCGTATCGCCGCAGGTCGGAAATAGCCGCTCAGTTCTCGCAGATAAGCTGCAGCATTTCGAACAGCCGGTCGCGGTCCTTGGCCGTCACGCCCTTCATTACCCGGTCCTGCACGTTCACGACGGCCTCCATGCATTTTCTGGTCAGTTCGCGGCCATCATCCGTCAGGATCAGCGTGATGACGCGCTTGTCCGCCTCCGACCGCGTCCTTTTAAGCAGCCCTCGCTGTTCGAGCCTGTCCAGCGTGTAGGTAATCGCGGCCCCGTTCTGGAAGCGCAGGCGGGCAACCTCGCTGGGCGTGGATGCCCTGCCGTAATAGATCGTGCTCAAAACGCCGAACTGATGGGAACTGAGCGCGAATTCAGCCAGGGCGGCGTCAATTTCGTCGACGACCTTGTTGAAGCTTCTGCGCAGGTTGAACGCCACCGATCGTTCGAAGAACTGCTCTTCGAACACCGCATGGGCGGCCGGGTTGTGGCTGTCGGATTCGATCATAGGGATGCGATCACTGCGGATCTTCTTCACAATTCAGGCTCGGGAAAAATATTAGTTTGGTCATAACTGTCCAGGCCGCTCTGCGATCCGCAAAAAACGATAGGCGCGGATCTGCATGTGCAGCAATGGCGTTCGTCGGGTCTCGCGTTGCCAGGACAGCCAATCTGATAACAGTGTCGCGATCCGGTGAACAATAGATTTTATTACAATGGTTTGGCTCAGCGAGGGTCTATGGACATACCGGATCTCAAGCCATCCGTCCCCGTATGGGCTGCCGCGAAATCGGGCGCTGGCTCCCATCAAGACCTCGAACCCATCCTACCTTCCATTGCTACGGCAACCGGTTCAGTCCGCCATCGCCGCTTTCAGCCGTTCGAGCGCCTGCGCCTTCAGCTGGTGCACGCGCGGGATGCTGACGCCCAGCACGGCGGCGATCTCGCCGAGGTTCAGCTCCTCGACGAAATAGAGCTGTGTTATCATCTGCAGCCGCTCGGGCAGGTCGGCGATGGCATTTGCCAGTCGCTCGCCCTGCTCCGCCTGTTCCATGGCCTGGAGCCCGTCGGCCGAAGCGTCGGCGAAGGCGGCATTGCTGTCGGAGTAGCAGCTGTCGATGGCGTCGAAGCGCAACGGCTCGCTTTGCGCGCGGACAGAGGCGAACTCGCGCGCGTCCATGCCCATTGCGTCTGCCAGCTCGCCTTCGCTGGGGATCCTGCCGAGCTGCGAAGCCAGCCTGCGGCTTTCCTCCTCGATCTCGCGGCGCTTTCGGGCGGCGGTGCGGGTCGTCGGCGCTTCCCGCCGGATCAGGTCGAACATGGCCCCGCGCACCCGGGTCTTGGCATAGGCGGCAAAGGCATGTTCGCCCTGCCCGTCATGCCGCCGCACGCATTCGGTCAGCGCTATCAGCCCGACCTGGATCAGGTCCTCGATCTCGATACCGGGCCTGCCGCTGCCGTGGGCATGCCAGGCCAGTTTCTTGACCATCGGCATGAAGGCCCTGATGCGGTGTTCGGCTTCTCCGGCATAGGCTCGTCGCGCCTCGTGCCGGGGGTTGCCGGCGATTGCGATATGCTCGTGTCTCATGCTGCCATTTCCATCTGGGCATCCAATGCGTTGGTGGCGGAGGCGCCGATCACCTCGATGACTTCGATGGGCTGGCTGGCCGGCAGCTCGCAGATCGAGATGACGACGCATTCGGGCGTGCGCTGGCGCACCAGCGACGCGATCGCTCGCCGCGATTGCGGCTGAACGACAAGCGCTGGCGCAGTGGCCGAGGGGCCGCGCTCATCGGTGATCTGCTTCACCTGGCGGGCGATCGTCGCGGCAAGGTCGGGTTCGATCACCGGCCAGCCGGTCACCGGGTCGCGCAGACCCTGCAGGATGGCGCTTTCCAGCCCTCCATCCAGCGTGATGACCGGCAGGGCACGAGACGGCGAGCAGATGCGCCCTACGATGGTGGAACCAAGATCGCCGCGCACCCTGTCGACAAGCGCGTCGTGATCCTGCGTCGCCTGCACCGCGCGCGACAGGCTGGCGAAGATCGGGACGGGATGGCTGATCGGAATGCCGTCCTCCAGCAGGCTGCGCAGCACGCGCGTGACCGCGGCCAGCGACAATGGCTGCGGATGAAAGGTCTCGACCAGGCTTGCCGAATGCTGCCTCGTCGCCTCGATCAGCGCGCGCACCTCATCGGGACCGAGAAGATCGTGGGCGCGCTCTGCCAACAGCTGGTTGAGATGGGTCGCGACCACCGTGCCGGGGTCCACCACCAGAAAGCCCGCTGCCGTCGCGTGGTCGCGGTTGCCCCTGTCGATCCAGATTGCCGGGCAATTGAAGCTTGGATCGCGCGTCTCCTCGCCCTTGAGATGATGGACCGCGCTGGCCTCGCCCGTGTCAATTGCGAGCAAGCGGTCGGGCTGGATGGTCGCGCCGCCCAGCATCACTCCGCCCAGCATGATGCGATAATCGTAAGGCGCCATGTCGAGCGCATCGCGCAGCCGGAACTGGGGGACGACAAAGCCGAAATTGCGCGACAGCTGCTTGCGGACGCCGGTGATGCGGGCGATCAGCGGCGAACCCTTCTTCTCATCCACCAGCGGCACCAGGCCATAGCCGAATTCAAGGCTTACCAGCGTCAGGTCCGACACGTCCGCCAGCTCGATGCGGTGGGGATCGGCCAGCGCGGCCACTTCGGGCAGCGGTTCGGGGCGGGCAGCGCGTTTCTTCAGCGCGTGGGCCAGCCAGAACGCCCCGCCCGCGGCGGGAAGGAAGATGGACTGCGGCATGGCGGGGATCATCCCCACCGCCGCCAGTACCACGCCCACGGGCAGCCAGCTGCGCGGATCGGCGAACTGGCCGCCGATCTGCCCAGCTAGGTCCCGCGAATCCGACACGCGGGTCACGATCACCGCCGCCGCGATCGACAGCAGCAGCGACGGCACCTGCGCCACCAGGGCATCGCCGATGGCAAGCTGGATATAGGTCTCGGCCGCTTCGCCAGCGGACAATCCATGGGTGATCATGCCAAGGCAGAGCCCCGCGATGATGTTCACCGCCAGGATCAGCAGGGCCGCGACCGCATCGCCCTTCACGAATTTCGACGCACCGTCCATCGAGCCATAGAAATCCGCTTCGGTCGCGACTTCGCGGCGGCGGGCCTTGGCTTCATCGGCGGTGAGTATGCCCGCCGCCAGATCGGCGTCGATCGCCATCTGCTTGCCCGGCAGCGCGTCGAGCGTGAAGCGGGCCGAAACCTCGGATACGCGGCCTGCACCCTTGGTCACGACGACCATGTTGATGATCATCAGGATCAGGAAGACGAAGATCCCCACCGCGAAATTGCCGCCGATCAGGAACGCTCCGAAAGCCTCGATCACATGACCCGCCGCGGCGCCGCCTTCATGGCCGTGGACCAGCACGACGCGGGTCGACGCGACGTTCAGGGCCAGTCGCAGCAGCGTCGCGAACAGCAGGACCGAGGGAAACGACGAGAAATCCAGCGGCTTCTGCGCATTCATCGCGGCCATCAGGATCGCCACCGACAGCGCGATGTTCAGCACGAACGACACGTCGAGCAGGATCGCCGGGACCGGGACGATCATCAGCAGCATCAACGCGATGATGCCGCCCGGCAATGCCATCGCGCTGAGATCGGCGGCGCGCCGCGAGGATGCGGAAGCCGTCACAGCCCGAACCTTTCGAAGCGGGCATAGGCGGCCTGCACCGCCGGCGGCGCTGCCTGGCCGGTCGCTCCGAAGATGGATTGCAGGCTGTCGGTCATCGACCGGCCGCCAGCCATGCGCGACTGGACCGGGGCGGCGATCGCAGGTGCGGGCGCCGCCATCGGGCTTGTGGGCGTGAGCGGAGCGAAGGCGTCGCCGCCCGTCATGGCGCCTGCGACCTTGCCCTCTATCACCGACATCACTTCCCGCAGGCTGCGTTCGCTGCCCGAACCGTCGCGGAAAATGCCGCGATTAGCCGCACTGGCCGACGGCAGGAGCGCAGTGGCCGAAGCGTTTGGATCGCGGGCCAGCGCGTTCAGGAAGCGCGAGGCATCGCCGCTGCCGAGGAAATGGCCGAGATAGAGTTCGGCAGCATTCGGCTGCCGGCCCAGCGCGCGGGTTATCTCGATCCGGTTGTCGCCGGCAAGCTCGCCCGCCATCAGGGCGGATGCTGCGGGATCGTAGCGCAGGCCCATGATCCGGCCCGCCAGCGCGCCATCGGTAATGCGCCCGTTCGCAATCGCCGCGCTGGCCCAGCCCAGCCCGTGTTTCGCGCCGTGCCGTTCCAGCGTGCTGAGCCAGGTGGCATTGGTGAACTGGAACAGCCCCGCCGCGCTGGATGTTGCCGCTTTCGCCTGCGGGTTCAGCGAGGATTCGATCCGTGCCTGCGCCAGCAGGAAATCGAAATTCTCTCCGGTCCGGTCGGCGGCGCGGGCGATATCGGCGCGGATCGCTGCGCTGGTGGCTTTGATTGCCGAGCTCGCGGGCGGGATCGCGGTTGAACTGGGTCCACTCATTCAGATAAGTCCTGTCGGCTTTGGTGACAGGACCATCCAAGCAATTAGCGTGCCAGTTTACGCCTTCGCATAAAGCCTGGCGCCGTACAGGCGGGGCGAGCCGCTGAGCATGTCGATGCGGGCAGCGATATTGGCGGCGACCAGGTTGCGCATCTGGCGGTTGACCTCGTTCGCGTCGCGGGCGGCGCGGCTCATCGCGCGGCATTCCTCGTCGAAGGTAGCAAGGTCGGCGCTTTCAAGCCTGTCGCACAGGCCCAGCTTGTCGCGCGCGGCCATCGTGATCGCGTCGAGGTCGAGCCCGGCAATCGCCTGCCGCTCCGCCTCGAGCACGGCAAGCATCTGCCGCAGCGCTTCCTTGAGTGTCATCGTCTCGCTCACTTTCCGGTCCTGAGGAACATTCCGGCCGCGATCATCGCGTCTGCAATCCTGTGCGGGACCAGCGGATAGGTGCCCTGTTCGATCGCCTTGCGGATTTCGGCGACGCGCTGGGCATCGACCGGCGGTGCGCCCGGATCGAGCGCGTCCGACAGCGCCAGCCCCCCGGCGGCGGCGGCAGTTGAAGCGGCCCGTGCCGGGGCGGATGTCGCCCCAGCGGCCGGGTTCAGCCGGGTCGCGCCCGTGAAGACGGGGCGGATCGGTCCGATTTCGTGCGATGCCATTTGCGCGTTTCCCTAACAGCGGTCCGATCATCAGGACGGACGCCGCGGCGCACATTTAAGGGCTTTGGCGGAAACGGCGCCTAGCCGGTCGAGAGCGTGACCACGCCGGGGGCCGCGATGCGGACGCGCATGACCTCGGCGGGGCGGTTGCCGGGGACGGCGGGGCGGACCTTGATCCAGTCGCCGACCGCGCCGCCTTCCATCGCCTGTCCGGGGCGGGAGATCGAGAAGCCCTGCCCCGCGATCGAGATCGTGACCGAATCCCCGCGCTGGACGGCGACTGCCGCTTCTTGCGCGGCGGCGGCAGGCAATGGCCGCACCGGCATGTAGAGCCGCCATCCGCCCGCATCGGGGCATTGCAGGACCAGCGTGTCGCGCTGCTCGCTGCGCCAGGCGATGTCGACGCGCGCGGCGCAGGGCCGCAGTTTCAGCCTGCGGTCGAGCGGCTGCATCGCGCCGCCTTCCTCGCCGATGGCGGCGCCGGTGTAGTCGGCGATCCGCAGGTCGAGCGCGGCAAGATCCTGCACCGGGCCGGAAGCGGCGAGCAGGACGGCGACAAGGGCGGAGGCGTGCGTCATCGAATGGCCTTTCGGGTTGCTTGGGCCATTCGTTGCAAAGGCCGTGCCAAGGTCGGCGGCAGCCCTTGCCGGTTGACACAGGCGACACGTCCTACAACCGCTGTCACCCCCTGGAGGGCGGCGGAAATGCGCGGGTTTCGGGGCTCTGGTTGACACCATGGGGGGCCGGAAAGATCGACGGTGTGAAAGAGCCTTTCGCCGCCATGGCGACCGGCAAGGGCCTAGGCGCGGGGCGGCGTGTAGGACAATAAATTCGCCAGGCCCCCGCGCTCCGGCGGCCCATCGGCGCGCCCGTCTATCGGTCGAAGGAGAGGGTTGCGCCGGTTTCCCCGCTGCCGGGTACCAGCACGATGCGGGCGGGCAGGCCCGCGCTCGCCGCCTCTGCCGCAAGGCTTGCGGCGCGGTCCATGGCGTTTTCGGTGTCTGCGGGATCGTAGCCGAGCGTGATCTGCAGGCTGGCCGCCCCGCCCGCCGGTTGCTGCGCGATCCAGTCGGCCAGCGGCGGCGCGCCGGGCGAAGGGCGGTAGATCGCCTGGGGGACCGGGTCGGGCGCGGTATCGGGCAGTGCAGCCCCGTCCGCATAAGACGCGGTGACGATGAACAGGATCAGCGCCAGATCGGCCAGCATGATCGCCCATGCCGCCCCGCCCGCTTTCGCATGGCCGATATTCGGCAAGGCCGCGGGCATCAGGCTGCCTCTACCGCATCAGGCAGCGGCAGCGGGTGCACTACCGCGCC
The DNA here is from genome assembly GCF_001661675.2 of Croceicoccus marinus. Lineage (NCBI taxonomy): Bacteria > Pseudomonadati > Pseudomonadota > Alphaproteobacteria > Sphingomonadales > Erythrobacteraceae > Croceicoccus > Croceicoccus marinus. The sequence continues at coordinate 1,412,338 of NZ_CP019602.1, forward strand.
TTCCAGCTGCCAGGCGGTCCAGCGCATCAGCTCGTCGCGGGCCTGCTCCTCCGCCTCGCCCGAACGGCGGATCGCCTCGGCCAGCGGGGTCAGCACCAGCTGCGCCAGCAGCACGCCGTACAGCGTGGTCAGCACTGCTCCGGCCAGGGCGGCGTTCATCCCCTGCCCCGGATCGGCGGGCAGCTGCGAGAGCGCCAGCAGCGTGCCCGCAAGGCCAAAGGCGGGCGCGTTTTCCGCCGCCATCGCCAGCACCGCGAAGGCGCGGCGATTATCGGCCACGCGGCGCGCGCGGAAACGCGTCATCTGCTTGTGGAACAGCGGGATCGAGCGCGCTTCGATCATCGCCTCTGCCGCCTGCTGGCTGGCGCGGTCGCGGAAATAATAGGGCTCGGTCCGCACCAGCCCGTCGATCCGCACATCCTGCACCATGCGCGCCAGATCGCTGCGCAGCGCATCCTCGTCGAACTCACGCGAGGCGAGATGGCGGATCGTCGCCCAGGTCGCGCGGCATTCGCCCAGCCCCGCGCGCAGCACGGTCGCCAGCATCGTGCCGCCGCCGACGACGACGGCGGAGACGGGATCGATAAGCGCGCTGAAATCCATGGGCCCTGTTGCTCCTTGCCCGATCCATAACGGCCGGGCCGGCGGGATTTTCAGGGGCGGCGCGCGATTGCCGCCTGTCCGGCAAGCGCTTGCCGCCGCGCTTGCCGCATCGGCCCCGGCCACAGGAAAACCGCCGTTCCGCATAATGTGTCCGCGAGTTGGCACGGCTCTTGCTTGTACATCCGGCGAACCATTGTCGCAGCAAGGAAAGGCCGATCATGCCTGGCGATCTTTTTGGAATACATGGGTCCGCGCTGCAATTGCGCTCGGCGCGCATGGGCGTGCTGGCGTCGAACATCGCCAATGCCGGGACCCCCGGATACAAGGCGCGCGACATCGACGTCACCGCCGCGCTGGCGCGTGTGCAGGGCGGCGGCAGCGTCGAGCAGGCCGCAGACGGCGCGACCCTGTTCCGCGTGCCGGTGATCGCCTCGCTCGACGGCAATACGGTCGAGCTGCAGAACGAGCAGATCGCCTTTTCCGAGAATGCCGTGGGCTATGCCGCCACGCTCGACCTGATCCGCGGACGGGTCGAGACGGTCACCCGCGCGATCCGGGGAGAGTGATCGTGGCCGGCCCCAACTCAGTCAATCGCCCCTTGAACGCCTTCTCCCTCGCCCAGCGCGGCATGTCGGCGCAGATGGTCCGCATGAACGCGGCGGCATCGAACCTTGCCAATGCCGGTTCGGTCGCCGCCAGCGAGGGCGAAGCCTATCGCCCGGTGCGCGCCGTCTTCGCCGAGGATCTCGACCGCGCGAGCGGCCAGTCGACCGTGCGCGTCCGGTCGGTCGTGCGCGAGAATACCGCCCCCACCCGCCGATACGAACCCGGCCACCCGCTGGCCGACGCCAATGGCGAGGTCTGGGTGTCCCCCGTCGACGAGAATGCCGAGATGGTCGAGATGCTGGAAGCGTCGCGCCAGTACCAGAACATCGTCGAGGCCCTTTCCACCACCAAGCAGCTGATGCTCGACACGATGAGGCTCAAATGACGATTTCCCCGGTTAATTCCGCCAGCGCGGCCGCGCCCGCCGCAGGCCCCGCGGCAGGCCCCGCGGCAGGCAAGGCGGGCGGCGGTTTCGCGGCGCTCGACCAGTCCGATTTCCTGCGGCTGATGACGGTGCAGATGCAGCACCAGGATCCGTTCGACCCGGTCGATAACAAGGAGATGCTGGCCCAGATGGCGCAGTTCTCGCAGCTGTCCGCCAGTTCCGAGACGACCAGCGTGCTCGAACAGATTTCCGCCAAACTCGACGCACTCGCGGCGCTTGCTGCGAACAAGGAGTAAATTCGCATGTCCTTCTACACTTCGCTGAGCGGGCTGAAGAACGCCCAGGCCGGGCTGAACGTCACCGCCCACAATATCGCCAATGCCGAGACGAGCGGCTTCAAGAAATCCAGCGCCAATTTCGCCGACCTGGTCGCGGGATCGGCCAATGCCGATCCGCGCATGATGATCGGGATCGGGTCGTCGGTGGATTCGATCACGCAGAACTTCGACGTCGGCCCGATCGAGCAGACCGGCGCGTCGCTGGACCTGGCGATCACGGGCGACGGGTTCTTCTCGACCGTGTCGCTGGCCGACGGCAAGACGCTCTATACCCGCAGCGGCGGTTTCGGCATCGACGAGACCGGCAATGTGCAGGACGGCAAGGGCAATGTGCTGCAGGTGTTCGCACCGGGCGCCGATCCGGCGGCGGGTGCGCCCGTGGGCGCGGTCGTCCCGCTGGTGAACGGCGCGGGCAGCGAGTTCGCGGGGATCACGGTGGGCAGCGACGGATCGATGATCGCGTCCTATGCCGATGGATCCAGCGCGGTGATGGGCACGGTGGCGCTGGCCAATTTCACCGCGCCGACGGGGCTGCGCCAGATGGGATCGTCCAACTGGACCTCGACCGGCATTTCGGGTGCGGCAGCCTATGGCGCGCCCAATGTGGGCCGCAACGGCGGGATCATGTCGGGCGCGATCGAGCGGTCGAACGTCGACCTGTCGGAAGAGCTGGTCAGCCTGATCACCGCGCAGCGCTATTTCCAGGCGAATGCCAAGGCGATCGATACGGCGACCCAGATCAGCCAGACGATCATCAACCTGCGGACCTGATCATGGACCGGCTGATCTATTCCGCGGTGTCGGGCATGAGCGCCAGCATGGTGCGCCAGCGCGCCATCGCCAGCAATATGGCCAATGCGCAGACCACCGGCTTCAAGGCCGAGATCTTCGATTCCCGCCCCGTCACCCTCGACGGCGGCCCGGTCGAGGTGCGCGCCCAGAACCGCACCGAGGTGCGCGGCGCGCAGATGGCGGACGGCGAGGTGAGCGATACCGGAAACCCGCTCGACATCGCGATGCAGGGCCATGTGTTGCTGGCGGTGCAGGCGCCCGACGGCAGCGAGGCCTATACGCGGCGCGGCGATCTGTCGATCTCGCCCAGCGGCGTGCTGCAGACCGGCGACGGATTGCCGGTGATCGGCGATGCCGGTCCGGTGACGGTGCCGCTGGGCGGCGATGTCGCGATCGCGCCCGACGGGGCGATCCTGCTGTCCGATCCAGCCGTGCCCGCGGCTGCACCTGAACGGATCGGCCGGCTGAAGCTGGCGAGCGCCACCGGCAGCGAGCTGGTCAAGGGCCTGGACGGGCAATTCCGCGTGCGGGGCGGCGGGGTTCTGCCCGACGATCTCGACGCGAAACTGATCACCGGCGCGCTGGAGGGATCGAACGTCGTCTCCAGCGAAGTCCTGGTCGAGATGATCGAGGCGCAGCGCCTGTTCGAAATTCGCACCAATGTCGTCTCCACCGCGCGCGATCTGGATGAGAGCGCGGCGCGGCTGATGCGTCTTTCATAAGGGAATTTACCGATGCCTAGTTCAGCACTTCACGTCGCCCGCACCGGGCTTGAGGCGCAGGATGCGCGCATGCGCGTCATCGCCAACAATCTTGCCAATGTCGGCACCACCGGCTTCAAGCGCGACCGCGCCAATTTCGCGACGCTTGCCTATCAGGCCGCGCGCGTGGCCGGGCAGCAGAGCAGCAACCAGACCGAATATGCCGAGGGTCTGAACCTGGGCACCGGGGTGCAGATCCAGTCGACCAGCCGGATCGTGACGCAGGGCACGCTGAACAACACCGGCAATGCGCTGGACCTGGCGCTGGACGGCGACGGCTATTTCCAGATCGAGATGCCGGGCGGACAGATGGGCTACACGCGCGCGGGCAATTTCACGCGCTCTGCCGATGGCCTGCTGGTGACGTCGCAAGGCTATGCCGTGCAGCCGCAGATCACCATTCCCGAAGGCATTACATCGCTGACCATCAGCGACGACGGCACCGTATCCGCCATGGTGGCGGGCGATGCGGAGCCGGTCGAGCTGGGCCAGATGACCATCGCCAATTTCGCCAATCCGGGCGGGCTGCGACCGATCGCGGGCAACTACCTCGAGGAGACCGCCGGCAGCGGCCCTGCCCTGCTGGGCGTCGCGGGCGAGGAAGGGCGCGGCCATGTGCAGCAGGGAATGCTGGAAGGCAGCAACGTCAATGTCGTGCAGGAACTGGTCGACATGATCGAGACGCAGCGCGCCTATGAGATCAATTCCAAGATGATCTCGTCCGTCGACCAGATGCTGCAGAACGCGAACCAGACGCTGTGACCATGCGCCTCGTCCTTTCGCTCGTCGTGCTTGGCAGCACATCGGCTCTGCAGGCGCAGGATGCCGATGTCGCCTATCGGCCCGCCCTGCCCCTGCCGCCGCCTCCCCCGGCGGCGAATGGCGCGATCTTCCAGCCTTTTCACGGCTATGTCGGATTGTACGAAGGGAACCGCGCGCACCGCGTGGGCGACCTCGTCACCATATTGCTGGTCGAAAGCACCATCACTTCGAAATCCGTCAGGTCCAAGAACGACCGCAGCGGCAGCCTGTCTCTGGTGCCGCCGCTGTCCGGTCCGTTCGCGTTTCTTTCCCCCAGCGACCTTAAAGCCGCGGGCGCGGCGTCGTTCTCTGGAAGTGGAAGCGCGGGGCAGAACAGCACGATCGCCACCGCGCTGGCCGTGACCATCGTCGAGGTGTGGCCCAACGGGACCGCGCTGGTGCAAGGGGAAAAGAACATGTTGCTGAGCCAGGGAGAGGAATGGGTGCGCTTTCGCGGCATCATCCGCCTGGCCGATGTCGACGCGGAAAACACCGTGATGTCCAGCCGGGTGGCCGATGCCTACATCGAATATTCCGGCAAGGGCGCGTTGCAGCGGGCGAGCAGGCCCGGCTGGCTGTCGCGTTTCTTCAACATCATCAGCCCCTTTTGACCGGAGCCAGCGATGCGCCGCTTTCTTCTTATCCTTGCCGCCCTGTGCACCGGCCTGCTGCCCGCGACGGCGCAGGCGGAGCGGGTACGCGACCTTGGCCAGTTCCAGGGCGTGCGTTCCAACCAGCTGACCGGATACGGCATCGTCGTCGGGCTTCCCGGCACGGGCGACGACAATCTGGAATATGTGACGCAGGCAATGAAGGGCGTGTCGGGCCGCATGGGCCTGCAGCTGCCGCCGGGCGTGCAGCCTGCGCTCAAGAACGCTGCTGCCGTGATCGTCACCGCCGACCTGCCCGCCTTTGCCAAGCCCGGCCAGCGGATCGACGTGACCGTGTCTACCATGGGCAAGGCCAAGTCGCTTCGCGGCGGGGCGCTGATCATGACGCCCTTGTATGGCGCCGACGGGCAAATCTATGCGATGGCGCAAGGCAACCTGGCCGTGGGCGGCCTGGGCGTGTCCGCTGCCGACGGGTCGAAGCTGACCGTCAATGTCCCCACCGTGGGCCGCATTGCCGATGGCGGCAGCGTGGAACGCGCGGTCGCGACCGGCTTCGATAGCGGCGAGGTGCTGCGCTATAATTTGTTCAACGCCGATTTCCTGACCGCGAGCCGGGTGCGCGATGCGATCAATCGCATGCTGCCCGGCACCGCCAGCATCGAGGACGGGGTGACACTGGCGCTGCGACTGCCCGCGGGCAGCGACCGCCGTGCCAGCCTGATGGCCGCGATCGAGATGCTGGAAATCTCGCCCGCCGAGACGCCCGCGCGCGTGATCGTCAATTCGCGCACCGGCACCGTCGTGATCAACAGCGCCGTCCGCCTGTCGCCCGCCGCGATCAGCCACGGTACCTTGACGGTCCGCATCGACGAGAACCCGATGATCGTCCAGCCCGGACCGTTCAGCGACGGCCGCACCGCGCTGGAGCCCAATTCCGAAATCTATGTCGGCGAGACCGGTGGACAGGTCGCCCTGTTCGAACCCGGCGCCTCTCTGTCCGAGATCGTCGATGCGCTGAACCTGCTGGGCGTGGGCGCGTCGGACCTTGTCGCAATCCTGGAAGCGCTGAAGCAGGCAGGCGCGCTCAAAGCCGAAATGGTGATCCTGTGAGCATTTCGATCGATTCCGCCCGCGCGCCCCGCCCTTCCGGCCCTTCCCCGGCGAGCGAGCACGCGCAGCTTGCCGAAGCGGCCAGGAACTTCGAGGCGATCTTCCTGCGCCAGATGCTGTCGGCGGCGCGTGACAGTTCGATCCGCAGCGATCTGTTCGGGTCGAACGGGTCGGACACTTTCAGGCAGATGCGCGACGATGCCTTTGCCGACATCGCTTCCGAACGCGGCGTGCTGGGTCTGGCCGATTTGATCGAGGCGCAGATGTCCAGCAATCTCAAGGGTTAAACGCGATGGCTTCAGATCTTATCTCGATCGCCCGCAGCGGCACGCGCACGGCGCGCCAGGCACTGGACATCGCGGCGAACAATATCGCCAATGCCTCGTCCCAGGGCTATGTCCGGCGCAGCGCGCAGATGAACGAGGTGGTGGCGACTGGCGGATTGTCGGCGGTCGGCAATCTCTCGCTGTCGGGCGTGCGGCTGAACGCGGTGATCCGCAATGCCGATGCCTTTCGCCAGTCCGAGGTGCGGCGCACCGGGTCCGACCTGTCGCGCGCCAATGCCGAATTGTCGGGCCTGTCCAACATTGAAAGCGCGCTGGAAAAGAGCGGTCTGTATGAGGCGGTCGTCGGGTTCGAGGCGGCGCTGAACCGGCTGGCGTCCGATCCGGTCGACCGCTCGCTGCGGGCAGCCGCGCTGGAAGCGGCGCGCGGGATGGCGACGGTTTTCAACCTGGCCGATGCGGCGCTGACCGCAGCGGGCGGAGGCACCGCCTTCGAAGCCGCCGCCGATGTGGACCAGGTCAATCTGCTGACCGGCGAGCTGGCGACGATCAATCTGAAACTGTCGCGCAGCGTGGGCGGATCGGGCGACCAGGCGGCGCTGCTCGACCGGCGGGACCTGCTGCTGGGCCAGCTGTCGGAAAAGATCGGCATTCATGCGCAGGTCGCGCCCGACCAGACCGTGCAGGTCCGGGTCGGCGATGCCGGGGGACCGATGCTGCTGACCGGCAGCACCGCCTCGGCCATGACGATGACCAGCGCGGCGGACGGCACGCTGTCCTTCGCCGCGGGCGGTGCGGGATTCGTCCCTGGCGCCGGATCGCTGGCGGGCCATGCGCAGGCACTGGACGAGCTGGCCGATGTGAAGGCGCGGCTAGATGCGCTGGCGATGGGTGTCGCGGATGCCGCCAATGATGCGCAGGCGAATGGCGCGGCGCTGGACGGCAGCGCGGGGCTGCCGATGTTCGGTGGAACCGGCGCGGGCGACATGGCACTGGCCATCGATGACGGGGCGATGATCGCGACCGCGCCTGCCGGTTCGCCCGCTGGCAGCCGCGACGGATCCAACCTTGCCGCGCTGAGCGCCGCGCTTTCGGCCGGCGGCGCCGCGTCCGGCCTGGACGGCTTGCTGTTCGACGTGTCCGCCATGGTGAATGGCAAGACCGTGACGCGCGATACGCTGGCCAGCATCGCCGGCAACGCCGCGATCGCGCTGCAGTCGCAGGCTGGCGTCGACCTCGACGAAGAGGCGGTCAATCTCGTGCGCTTCCAGCAGGCATTCCAGGCGTCTGGCCGCGTCATGCAGGTGGCCGGCGACCTTTTCGACACCATCCTCGGCATCAGGTGAGGCAGACATGACCATCAATCCCACCGGCACCACCGCATTCTATGCCCGCGCGCGCAGCGACATGACGGCGCTGCGCAAATCCGCCGAAAAGACGCAGGGCCAGCTTTCGACCGGCGAGCGGCTGGAAAAATCCTCCGACGATCCGGTCGCCGCATCGCGGCTGCGCACGCTGGCGCGCGCGGACCGGCTGGCCGCGGTCGACGTGTCGAACACCAATCGCGCGGCGGGCGACCTGGGGCTGGCCGATAGCGCGCTGACCTCTATCGCGGATCTGGTGACGCGGGTGCGCGACCTGTCGATCCAGGCGGGTTCGGAAACGCTGAACGACAAGCAGCGCGCCGCCATCGGGATCGAGGTCGGCGAGATCCACACCCAGCTGGTCGCGCTGGCCAATGCCCGCGACATGGGCGGCCACGCGCTGTTCGGCGGCGCGACCACGGGCGAGGCCTATGGCATCGATGGCGCGGGCCAGGCGGTCTATCAGGGCACCGCCGACGCGGGCGAGATCGAGCTGGGCGAAGGGCAGACGGTCATCCGTTCGCTGACCGGGCCGGAGATCTTCACCGCGGACCTGAACGGCACGCCGGTCAATCTTCTGGGCATCGTCAAGGATCTGTCGCTGGCGCTGGCGGGCGGGGTTGCCGATCCGGCGCAGGCGGCGCGCGATGCGCTGTCCGGGCTGACCGCCGGGGTCGAGAATATCGCGACCAACCAGACCGTGGTGGGCGCCCGCCTGGTCTGGCTGGATTTCGTCGCCGGGCGCCAGACCGACCTTGGCGAGATGCGCGCCGCCGACAAGGCCGAGACCGGCGGCGTCGACATCGCCGAGGCCATGATCCGGCTTCAGGAAACCATGACCGTATTGCAGGCCAGCCAGGCCGGTTTCGCTCGCCTTTCTGGGCTGAGCCTGTTCGATCACATCCGCTGAACAATCCAGCGCAAGCAACGGAAATTGCATCATGTTCGCAGCAATCGGTATCGTCATCCTGCTTGTCATGGTGTTCGGCGGCTTCGCCCTCACCGGCGGTGCGCTGGGCCCGGTCATGCATGCCGTCCCGCACGAGATGCTGATCATCGGCGGCGCGGCGATGGGCGCGGTGATCGCGGGCAATTCGATGCACGAGCTGAAGGCCATCGGGTCGGCGCTGGGGCGGGTGTTCAAGGGACCCCGGCATAGCAAGCAGGACCACATGGACGTGATCGTGCTGAGCAGCCGACTGATGAAGATGCTGCGAAGCGAGGGGCCGGTCGCGGTCGAGAGCCACGTGCAGGATCCGCAAAACTCGGCCATATTCAGCGAGTTCCCGCGGCTTCTTGCCAATGGCCCGCTGATCGACCTGCTCTGCGACGCGATCAGCCTGCAGGTCGTGTCCTCGGGATCGCTGGAGCCGCATGCGGTGGAAGAGGTCATGGACAATGCCATGAAGACCCATTTTCACGGCCTGCACGAGCCTCAGCACGCGCTGCAGAACCTGGCCGATGCGCTGCCCGCGCTGGGTATCGTGGCTGCCGTTCTGGGCGTGGTGAAGACCATGGGTTCGATCGACGAGCCGCCATCGGTGCTGGGCGGGATGATCGGGTCGGCGCTGGTCGGTACCTTCCTCGGCGTGTTGCTGGCCTATGGCATCGTCGGCCCGCTGGCCGGGCGGCTGAAGCAGATCAACGAGCAGGACGAGCAGATCTTCCACGCGGTCAAGCAGGTCATCATCGCCAGCCTGCACGGCTGGCCGCAGCCGCTGGTGGTGGAAAGCGCGCGGTCGGGACTGGGCCATGCCTTTCGTCCCGGCATGAACGAGATGCTCGACGCGATGCGGGGCAAGTAGGGGCATGGCAAGCGCTCCGGTCGATCCCGGTTTCGAGGGCAGGAACAGCCGCCCCATCATCGTCAGGAAGGTGACGGTGGTCGCGGGTGGGCATCACGGCGGGGCGTGGAAGGTCGCCTATGCCGATTTCGTCACCGCGATGATGGCGTTCTTCCTGCTGCTGTGGCTGCTGAACGCCACGACCGAGGAGCAGAAGCAGGGCCTGGCCGATTATTTCGCCCCTACCCTTGTGCAGATGCGCGAAAACAGCGCGGGCAGCAACGGGCTGCTGGGCGGCGCTTCGCTGTCGCAGATGAACAGCGCGTCCAACGGCAAGGCCGATAACGGGCACATGACCATCGCGCCGCCGCGCGATTCCACCGGTCAGATCAAGCGGTCAGAGGAAACGCGCCGCGCGGTCGAACGCATGCTGCGATCGACGCCGCAATTGCGCCGGCTGGCGCGGCAGGTGCGCCTTGTCCCCACGCTCGAGGGTATTCGCATGGACCTGGTCGACGATTCGGATTTCGCGATGTTCCACCTGGGCACCACGGTGCTGACCCCCGATGCGCGCGCCTTGCTGGGCGCGATTGCCGGGGCGGCGGCTGCGCAGGACACGCAGATGACACTGCGCGGCCATACCGATGCCCTGCCCTGGCGTGACGGCGTGCCGGGCAACAACTGGTCGCTGTCGGCCGGGCGCGCCGAGGCGACCCGGCTGGAACTGCTGCGCGGCGGGATCGCGAAATCGCGCTTCGCCCGCATAGAGGGGGTTGCCGACCGCGAACCCCTGATCGCCGACAACCCCGAGGATCCCCGCAATCGCCGGATCTCCATCACTGTTCTGGACTGATCATGACTGCAAACCGCAAGCGCGACAGGGCGTGCGTCGAAGGCATCTGCCGCTATCGTTCGGGTAGCGGGATCGCGGTGCCGGTGAGAATTTCCGACCTGACCGAGGAAGGCTGCCGGATCAGCTCGATCCCGCGGAACCTGGAATCGGGCGACCGCATCTCGATCAGCATCGACACGCTGGCGCCTCTGTTCGCCACCGTCCGCTGGGTCGATCGGGGCCGCGCGGCGGGGCTGAAGTTCGACAACCCGCTCTATCCCTCGGTCTTCGACTGGCTGCTTTCGAGCATACGGGCGCACTGACCGCCCCCTTCCCTGCGGCGAACGGCCCGGCGGCTATTGCCGCCGCGCCGACACGCGAGTAAATTGCGCGCCATCCCGTAACGAGGATGAGCGCCATGCCGCAGCGTCACGCGATCCGCTCTTGCACCGTTCCCGTCCTGCTGCTGGCCCTGCCGGCGTGCTGGGAGGAATCCTCGGCCACGCAGGCTTTGCCGGACACGGCTACGTCCGTTTCCGATGACGAGATCTTCGCGGCGGCCGGGTTCACCCGAAGCGGTGGCCACTGGGCCAAATGCGGCGATCCCGGCACGATCAGCTATCAGGCGGGAGAGATTGCCGATCGCGGCGACTTCAACGGCGATGGACTGCCCGACGCGGTGGTGGTCGAGGGCGGCACCTATTGCTTTGGCATGACGGGTATGGGGTACACGCTGGTCAGCCGCCAGCCGGGCGGCCAGTGGCGGATCATGGACGAGCGGCCCGGCATCCTCGAATTCCTGGATACCAGGGGCACGGACGGCTGGCCCGATATCGAAGTGGGCGGACCCGGCTTCTGCTTTCCGGTGATCGGCTGGAACGGCAGCAGTTACGAAACGGTCCGCTGGGAATATGAAGGCAAGGCATGCCAGCGCCCTTGATGACGCCGGCACGCGAAAAAGGCCCGGCGGTATGATACCGCCGGGCCCGAACAACCGCCCGCATCGGGGGGAAACTGATGCGGGCGATGGCCCTCTTTCGCTAGCGCCTTAGCGCAGCAGCGACATCACGTTCTGCTGGCTCTGGTTCGCCTGGCTCAGCATCGCGGTCGATGCCTGCGACAGGATCTGCGCCTTGGCGAGCGCGGTCGTTTCGACCGAATAATCGGTGTCCTCGATCCGCGAGCGCGCATCCGACAGGTTCGTCACGTTGCTGGTCAGGTTGTTGACCGCCGATTCCAGGCGGCTCTGGCCGGCACCCAGCGAGGCGCGGGTGGTCGCCACCCCAGCCAGGGCGGTATCGATCGAATCGATAGCGGCGGTCGCGCCGGCGGCGGTTGCGATATTGATGCCGCCGGTCACGGTCACATCGCCTTCGGGCAGATAGAACGTGTCGTCCTGAGCGAGGGTAACGGTGTTGCCGATGTCAGCCGTGGTGACGGCGGCCCCGCCCATGGTGGCGCTGAAGGCGACGTCTTCGGCGGTCACGGTACGTTCGCTGCCGATCAGTGCGTGGCCGGCGGCAAGTGCCGTGCTGAGGCCGCCCGGGGTGCCCACGCCTGCCGCGCCGCTGACGGGCACCAGGTTGAGCTGGGTGATCTTGAGGTTCAGCTGATCGGTCGAGTTGGCGCCGACCTGGATCGTGATGTTTTTGTCCGCGGTCGCATCGAACAGCGCGACGCCGTTGAATTCGGTATCGGCGATGTCGACGAGCTGCTTCTGCAGTTCGGTGACTTCAGCCTGCAGATAGGTGCGGTCCGTATTCTGATAGGTTCCCGACGACGACTGGACCGACAGTTCGCGCATCCGCTGGAGGATGTTGTTCACTTCGCTCAGCGAGCCTTCGGCGGTCTGCGCAAGGCTGATGCCGTCGTTGGCGTTGCGGATCGCCTGGCTCATGCCGCGGATCTGCGAGGTCATGCCGGTCGAGATGGCAAGGCCTGCCGCATCGTCCTTGGCGCTGTTGATGCGCTTGCCGGTCGACAGGCGCTCCATCGCGGTGCCCAGCTGGCGATTGGCCGAGATCGAGGCATTCGATGCCTTCATGGCCGAGATATTGGTGTTGATTACGGACATAGTGAAACTCCTGGTCTCTAGACTTCCTGGTCTAAGGTTTTTCCCGGTCGGCCAGGCTTCCAATCGGCCCGGCTGCCACAGGGAAAAGCGGACGTTGCAGCGCAAGTTTAAGGGGGCTGGATCGAATTTCCCTCCGATCCGGACGCAATGCTTAACCGCTAGGTAGAAGTCCCTATCCGCATCCCGGAATTCGTTTGCGAACCCCAGCCTAAAAGCGGCTTCGAACGATGCACATTAAGGGGGGAAACTTGGTGTCAGCGGTCCATTACACCGAAAATGCGCGTGCCCGTCACGGCGCGTTGATACAAAGAATGTCTTCCATCTGCGGGATCACGCTGGGCAGCGGGCCGGTCTTCGTCCGCGATGCGGGCGAGGATGCGCCGCCCCCACCCAGGGCCCGCGTGGTCGAGTTTTCGCGCGGCGAGGCACTGACCATCACCCGCAAGGGAGCGCGCCATGTCGCGGTCACCTATGCCGACGCCATGTCGGACGGCGCACTGGCTGCCGCGCTTTGCGCGATGTCAGGGCCCGAAGACCCCATCGCGGGCGATCCCGAAAGCCTGGCGATCTTTGCGCTGGCACAGCGGATTGCCGCCAGTGACATTCCCGTGCTGATCAACGGCCCCACCGGCACCGGCAAGGAAGTGCTGAGCCGCTTCGTCCATTCGCGCAGTTCGAGGGCGGACAAGCCATTCATCGCGGTCAATTGCGCCGCCATGCCGGAAACGATGCTGGAAGCCATGCTGTTCGGTTACCAGAAGGGCGCGTTCACCGGGGCCAATGCGGCAAGCGAGGGCTTCATCCGCGCCGCCGACGGGGGCAGCCTGCTGCTGGACGAGATCAGCGAGATGCCGCTGGCGCTGCAGGCCAAGCTGCTGCGCGCGCTGCAGGAACAGGAAGTCGTGCCGATCGGCGCAAGCGTTCCGGTCAAGGTCGACGTGCGCATCATCGCCGCCGCCAACCGCGACCTGCCGCTGGAAGTGGCCGAGGGGCGCTTCCGCCAGGACCTCTATTACCGGCTCAACGTCTTTCCGCTGGGGCTGGAGGCGCTGGAGCGGCGTCCGCAGGACGTGGCCCTGCTGGCGCAGGCGATGCTGATGCGCCATTCGCCCGCCCTGGGTCCGGTGCCCTGCATCGCGGACAGCGCGATCGAGGTGCTGAAGGACCACGACTGGCCGGGCAATGTGCGCGAGCTTGAGAACGTGATCCGCCGCGCGCTGCTGCTGGCGGATGGCGCGCTGTCCATCGGGGCGGAGCATGTGATGTTCGACCGGGGACCTGCCCGCATGGAACGCCGCGAAGAACCGCGCGAGAGCGCGCGTGTCATTCCGCTGAAGCCCGCGGTCCGCGAAACAGCGGTCCGCGAGGAAGCCTGCCTGTCGAGCGTCAAGCAGGAGTCCGAGACGCGCGCGATCCTGCAGGCGCTGGAGGATTGCGACGGCAACCGCCTGCGCACCGCCGACCGGCTGGGCATTTCCGAACGCACCTTGCGCTACCGCCTCGCCTCGATGCGCGAAGCCGGCGTCGAGATCGAGCGATATGCCAGCGGAGGCGCGCAATGTCGCCGATAGGAAGCGCGGGCTCTGCCGTGAGCGTCCAGCAGATCATCGACCTGCGCAACCAGATCATCAATCGCAGCGATGCGCTGCAGAACATCCATGCGCCCGAAACCGATGCGGCCCGCGCCGCCGGACCCGCACCCAGTTTCGACGCCACGCTGCAATCGATGCTGGGCAGTGTGAACGCGGCGCAGACCCGTGCGGACGATGTCGGCGCCGCCTATCAACGCGGCGAGGTGACCGACGTGGCACAGGTCATGCTGGCCCGCCAGGAAGCCGGCGTCGCGTTCGAGGCGACGCTGCAGGTGCGCAACAAGCTGCTGTCCGCGTACCAGGACATCATGCGGATGGGGGTCTGATAGATGGCCGATCTGTTACCCGCCGTTCCGCAGCCCCATGGCACGCACGCCGGATTGGGTTCGCGCGCGGTCAGCCTGACCGCTCCGCTGTTCGACCGTTCGGGCGGACCCGTTCTTACGCGCCTTCGCAGCTTTGCCGCGCAGGAGCCGGTGCAGCGCATGATGCCCGCCTTCATCGCGGTCAGCGCGGTGGGGCTGGCGGCGCTGGCCTGGGCGCAATTGTCGCCCGCGCCGCAGCGCATGCTCTATTCCGGGCTGGACGATGCGGGCCGGGCCGAGGTGACGCAATTGCTCGACGCGCAGGGCATCGGCTGGCGCATCGACAACGCGACCGGCGTGCTGACCGTGGACGAGGAGGATTTCTACCGCGCCCGCATGCTGGCCGCGTCGAACACGTCGCTGGGCACGCCCGACAGCAGTATCGAGATGCTGGACAGCCTGCCCTTGGGCGCGAGCAAGACGATGGAAGGCGAACGGCTGCGCGTAGCGCGCGAGCGCGAGCTGCAGATGACCATCGCCGAGATCGAGGGCGTGGAAAGCGTGCGCGTGCATCTGGCCGAGGCCGAGAGGTCTGCCTTCGTGCGCGAGAATACGCCGCCTTCCGCGTCGGTCATGGTGCGCCTGGCGCGCGGGCGGCAGCTGGCGGATTCGCAGGTGCGCGCCATCGTCAACCTGGTCGCGGCTTCGGTGCCGGGCATGTCGGTCGATGCGGTGCGGGTGGCGGACCAGCAGGGGCGGCTGCTGTCCGACCCGGTGCTGAAAACCGACGACCGGCTCGACCTGCAGGCGCGGATCGAGGACAAGCTGCGCACGCAGGTCGCGCATCTCCTCACCCCGATGTTCGGCGAAGGCAATTTCACCAGCGAGATCCAGGCCGAGATCGACATGGACGAGGTAACGCGGGCGAGCGAAAGCTATGACCGCAACGGCGCGCTGCGCAGCGAGAACGTGGTCAACAGCCAGTCCTCTGCCGCGGGCAATGCGGCGGGCATACCGGGCGCGCTGTCCAACACCCCTCCCCCCGCGGCCGAGGCGCAGGACCGTGCCCCCGAAGGCGGCGAGGTGACGCAGGGCGGCACCGGCGCGCCGGAAAGCAGCGCGAGCCGAACCTGGGAGCTGGGACGCGAGGTTTCGGTCGCGAACAGCGCGCCGGGCGGGATCAAGCGCCTGTCGGTGGCGGTCGCGCTCAGCAAGGAAGCTTTGGGCGAGGCGAGCCCGCAGGAGATCGAGAACATCAAGACGCTGATCGGCTCTGCCGTCGGCGCCAATGCCGAGCGCGGCGACCAGGTCACCGTGATCGCCCGCAATTTCGAACCTGTCGAAGGCGCCGATGCCGCGTTCTACGAGACTGGGTGGTTCGCGCGGCTGCTCCGCATCGGCGGAGCGATCCTGATCGCGCTTCTGGTCGTCCTGCTGGGTCTGCGCCCGTTCCTCAAGAGTTTGCGCGAGAGGAAGGAAGCGCAAGTGCCCGCGTTGCAGATCCAGCAGGACACGGGCGGCCCCGCCCCCGAAGCTGACGGCAAGCTGCTGGCCATCATGGATGCCGCCGCGCGCCGCGACGATCTGAACCGCAAGGTCGGCCTGGCGCGCGAGCTGATCGAGGAGAAGCCCGACGACGCGCTGGCCGCCCTGCGCGACATGCTGAAGGGCAAGCCGCTGACCCGCGGCGGCGATCCCGTGCCGGAGCCGAGCTGATGAACGATCTTGTGACCGCGCCCGCGGCCGATGCGGCCACGCGCGCCGCGCTGATGGTGATGATCCTTGAGGAAGAGCAGGCCGCGAAGCTGCTGGCCCGGCTGGAGCCCGAGGAACTGCAGGTGCTGGGCAACCGCATGTGCGCGCTGGAACAGGTGGAAGGCGGCGATCTGGACGAGGCGCTGGCCCATTTCATCGACCGCATCGGCAGCAGCCAGCTGTCGACCCACGACCAGATCGGCAAGGTGCGCGGCCTGATGACCCGCGCGGTCGGATCGGTGAAGGCCGACAATCTGATGCAGCGCATCCGGCCCGAACAGGCGCGCCCTTCCCCGCTGCAGCTGATCCGCTGGCTGATGCCGGAATCGCTGGTGCCGCTGGTGCGCGACGAGCATCCGCAGGCGATCGCCGTGCTGCTGGTGCAGCTGGAAGCGCAGATCGCGGCCAAGGTGCTGCACCAGTTGCCCGGCGATGTGCAGGGCGAGGTCGTGCGCCGCGTGGCGACATTGGGCCCCGTGCGCAGCGATGCGCTGGCGATTCTGGAAGAAGTGCTGGAACGCCGCATCGCCGAACATCATGGACAGGCGGTGCTGAAGATTGGAGGACCGCGCGAGGCGGCCGAGATCATCAACAATTCCGACAAGGCGGCAGAGCGCCGCATCATGCCGGTGATCCAGGAATTCGATGCCGAACTTGCCCGCAAGGTCGAGGACGAGATGTTCACCTTCGACGACCTGCTCAAGCTGGACCGCCAGAACATGGGCACGCTGCTGCGCGAGATCGAAAGCGAGGTGCTGGTGATCGCTCTGAAGGCGCTGCAGGACGACGATCTGAAAGTGTTCTTCGCCGCCATGTCCGAACGCGCCGCCGAGGGGCTGCGCGACGAGATGGAGGAGCGCGGACGCGTGCGGCTTGCCGATGTCGATACCGCGCGGCGCGAGATGATCGCGATCGCGCGCCGCCTTTCGGAAGCGGGCACGATCAGCTTCGGATCGGGCGACGATGATTTCGTCTGAGGGGTCGCTTTCGCAGGGGCCGCGACTGGCGCGGCTAGATACGCTGGCGGGCAGCGGCGGTTTTCGCGCCGATCCCCGCTATGGCGGCCCGCCGCCCCGCCCCGACCCGCGCGACGAGGAGCTGGCCCAGCGCCAGCGGATCGAAAGCGAGGCCTTTGCCCGCGGGTTCGAGGAAGGGCGCGCCGCGGCCATGGCGGAAGCCGGGGAACGCGGTGCCCGCGAGGATGCGGCGCGCGAGCGGTTGGGCAATGCGCTGGCCCGCATCGGTAGCGAGGATATTGAGCGTCTGTCAGAACGCTTGCGCGACATCGCGCTGGCGGTGTGCAGCGACATGCTGGCTCCGCTGGCACTGGATGCGAAGGCGCTGAACCGCCGGATCGCCGCATGCCTGGCTCTGTTGGGCCATGCGGAGAAGCGCGTGCTGCATCTGCATCCGGACGACATCGGGTTTCTGGACAATGATCTGCGCGGCGGCCTGGACATCGCCCCGGATCCGGCGCTGGAACGCGGTGCAATCCGCGTCGAGACTGCCGAGGGCGGGATCGAGGATGGCCCCGCCAGCTGGCGCATGGCCATCGCGGAAGCATTGCGGTCATGCTGAACCTTGCCGCGCTTGCACCCGATGTGCCGTTCCTGACGCCGGGCCCCGTTTCGTTCGGTTTCGTGGCGGCCTGCGACAACGGGCTGCTGGAAGTCACCGGCCTGTCGCTTCCGATCGGCAGCCTGTGCCGCATCGAACAGGACCACGGACAGGACATGGCCGCCGAGGTCATCGGTTTTCGCAATGGCCGCACGCTGATGATGATGCTGGGCGACAGCGCGCTGCTGTGCCCCGGGTCGCGCGTCTATCCCGAGGGGCGGCCCGGCATGGTGCCGGTGGGCGAGGCCTTTCTGGGCCGCGCGGTCGATGGCGAGGGACTGCCCATCGATGGCGGGCCGCTAATAAGGACGCGCGAATACTGGCCATCGGGCGGCAGGCGCAGCGGGGCACTGGAACGCAGCCCGGTCATGCAGCCGTTCGATTGCGGGGTGCGCGCCATCAATGCGCTGGCCACCATGGGACAGGGCCAGCGGATCGGCATCATGGCCGGATCGGGCGTGGGCAAGTCGGTGCTGATCGACATGATCGCCCATGGGGCGGACGCCGATATCGTGATCTTCGCCCTGATCGGCGAGCGTGCGCGCGAGGTTTCGGGCTTTGTCCAGCGGCACATGGACGGCGAAAGGCGCCAGCGTTCGATCACCGTCGCCGTGCCCGCCGACCATGCGCCGAACCTGCGGCTGCGCGCGGCGCAGCTGGCGGTGTGCCAGGCCGAATATTTCCGCGCGCAGGGCAAAAGCGTGCTGCTGATCATGGACAGCCTGACCCGCGTCGCCCACGCCGCTCGCGAGATCGGCCTGCTGCTGGGCGAGCCGGGATCGGCGCGCGGCTATCCGCCGTCGGCGCTGGCGACCATCAACCGGCTGGTCGAACGCGCGGGCAATAGCGCGGCGAGCGGCGGATCCGTCACCGGCATCTATACCGTGCTGGCCGACGGCGACGACGAGAATGATCCGGTGGTCGATACCGCCCGCGCGATCCTGGACGGGCATATCGTGCTGTCGCGCGCCATCGCGCAGCGCGGGCAATATCCCGCCATCGACGTAGGCGCTTCGCTGAGCCGGGTGATGAGCGATGTGGCAAGCCGCGACCACCGCGCCGATGCGACGGTCTTGCGGGCGCTGTGCGCCAGTTACGAGGCGAACCGAGACCTGGTGCTGATGGGCGCCTATCGCGCCGGGGCCGATGCGCAGATCGACCGCGCGATGGCAATGCAAAGCGCGATCCGGGACTTTCTGGCGCAGGCGGTGGACGATCGCTGCACGCTGGGGGACAGCGTGGCCGGGCTGCATGCGCTGTTGGCCGCGCCTTCCGCGCCGTGAAACCCGACAAGGTGGCCCTGCAGCGCCTGCGCCGACTGGAACGCGTGCGCGAGGTTGCGAAGCAGACCGCCGCGATGCAGGCGGCGCAGGCGGAGGGGACGCTGGGCCAGTTGACCCGGCTGCGCGACCGCACCCGCGCAATGGCCGCATCCTATAGCCCCGCCCCGCAGATGGAGGGCGGCGATCTGCGGCGCATGCAGGCATTCGTCGAGGGGATCGGCAGGCTGACCGGCCAGACCGAGCAGGACATCGGCGTCGCAAGGTCGCGCGCCGACGCGCTGCGCGGCGATCTGGCGGTGGCGGAAAGGCGGCTGACCATGGCGAGCGAGCGTGCCGCCGCCTGCCGCAAGGCGCTGCTCCAGGAAAAACCGGCGGACGCGCCCGCCCGCCGGAGAAATTGGCACGATACTTGAAAGGTATCGGGGGAACTGAAGCCTTAGCGGATCCCGTGCCATGAATGCCCTGCCCCTGTTTACGCTTGTTTCGCCGAAGCTCGCCGGTCCGGCTGGCGATGGCACTGTGCCGGCCGCAGCCATCATGGCCGGGGAAGCACAGGCGGAAGGCAGCGAAACCGCCGAGTTCTCCGCGCTTTTGGGCATTCCGGTCGTGCCGCCGATGATTGCGCTGCCCGCGGCGGATGGTGGGGCGCCGAAAGCGACAGAGCAGGTTGC
This sequence comes from Croceicoccus marinus, assembly GCF_001661675.2. Classification (NCBI taxonomy): domain Bacteria; kingdom Pseudomonadati; phylum Pseudomonadota; class Alphaproteobacteria; order Sphingomonadales; family Erythrobacteraceae; genus Croceicoccus; species Croceicoccus marinus. The sequence continues at coordinate 1,431,906 of NZ_CP019602.1, forward strand.
CGGGACCGGCAAGAATTTGCCGGCCGTCTTGCCGGTGCTGCCGGAAGCCGCGGCGAAGGGCGATGCAGCCCTTGCTGGCGCCGCGAAGGCGGTTCGGGCGGTGATGGCCCTAAATATCGATGTGATGCCCGAAAAGCTGACCGCCATCGTTACCCCGTCAAAGCCTGCGGCGGAAACTGCGGACAGGATGCTGCCGCTCGATCCTGCTGCGCCGCCGCCTGCCGCGCTTTTGCCGGTGCTGCGGATGGCCGCCTTGAAGCAGGGTGCAATCGAACCCGCGGCGCTGCAGGCCATGCCGATTACCGTCGCCGTCGAGGCTGAACCCGAAGCCAGGCCCGAAGCGAACCCTGCCGCCCCTGTCGATGCACATCGGGCCGAGGCGGCACCGGCCGCGCGGATCATGCTGGCGCAGAACGGGGCGGAGATGCAGGTGCAATTCCTCGCGCCGCCCAGCCTTGACGCAAGGGTGTCCGCCGCCCCCGCCCCCGCCGCTGCGCCTGCCGACAGGATCGACGCGTTCCAGGGTTCGCAGCGGCTGGAGGAGCTGGTCCAGGCCATCGCCCATGCGCGCGAAAGCGGCACCGCGCAGCCTGTGCGCGCCACGCTCTCGCACGCAGAGTTCGGCATGCTGGCGCTGAAGCTGACGCGCGAGGATGGCGGCGTTACCGCCCAGATCGCCAGCGGCGATGCGTCATTCGCGCCTGCCGCCCATGCCGCCATCCGGGCCGCGGCGGAAGCGGGGCTGGGACAGCGCGGCGACGAACAGGCCCGGCACCACGGCGCCCAGCCCGAACAGGCGCAGGCGCAGCCCGGCAATTCGCCCCACGCACAGTCCGGCAGCCAGCAGGGCTTTGCCGCGAACCGGCAGCAGTCCCGCGCCGACGCGCAATCCGATCCGGGCCCGCAGGCCGAAGATTACAGCGATCAGGATCGTCCCCAAGGCCATTCCGCCGGCCTCTACGCCTGATCGAAAACCCATTTTCCACCTTTCCAGAGAGTCGAACCGACATGAGCAAGCCTGAAAAATCCGAAAAGAAATCGAAGGGCGGAAGCCGCCTGTTCATCGTCATGGGCGCGGTCGCGCTGCTGTCGGCGGGCGGCGGCGGGGCCTATGCAATGATGGCGGGCGGCATGATCCCCGCGCATGCAGAGGACAACACGCCGCGCCTGATCCGCAAGGGCGACAGCGATCCCTTCGCTGCAGCCGATGCGGAAGCGGCCGAGGTGCACGGCGATGGCGGCAGCGAATATCGCACCGCCTATTACAGCTTTGAAGACAGCTTCACCTCGAACCTCAAGGGGTCGGACGGGCTGGTGCAGATCAGCCTGGCCGCCTCGACCCGGCGCGACGGGCGCGTGCTGATGTGGATGCAGCAGCACGAACTGGCGATCCGCTCGTCGATCCTGACCGTGCTGGCCGACACGCCCGAAGCACAGCTGGAAACCGTGAAGGGCAAGCAGGCGCTGAGGCAGCGGCTGACAGGTGCGATCAATGACGAGCTGGTCGCGCTGGAAGGCTTTGGCGGCATCGACCAGGTCTATTTCCGCAGCTTCATCGTGCAGTGAGCGTCATGGACCAGGGCTTTGTCATTGCCGCAGAACGGATTGCCGCGCAGCATTGCGCCGAGCTTATCATGCCGCGCCGCAGCGAGCCGGACTTCGGCGCCGGGCTGACCCGGCTGGCGCGGCGCATGGCGCTGGTGCTGCCCGACCTGCTTTCGGGCTTCGTCGACGATGTGCGGATCACTGCCAAGGCAGGCGAACCGCGCTGCGGCGATGTCGCGGCGCTGCTTCAGGGCGATGACGCGGACGTCAGCCATGTCGCGCTGTCGGTGGGCGGCGGCGACGACGATTTCGTGCTGTCCATCGACCGCCGCGCGGTGTTTGAACTGCTGGACCGCGCGTTCGGCGGCGACGGGCGGATCGCGGGCGATCTGCCGGCTGCGATCCCGCTGTCGGGCCAGTCGATCCTGACCCGGCTGGAACGCGGTATCGCCGATCTGCTGGCGGCGCTGGCGCCGGTCGGCGCGCTGCCTGCCCTGCGGATCGGTCGCCGCGAAGGCGATGCCGCGATGCTGCGCGCCTTTCCGGGCGAAGAGCGCGTGCACCAGTTTACAATGTCCGTGCAGGGCGGCGATGCCGATCCGTGGCGGCTGGCGGTCACCATGCGCCCCGCCATGGCCGAGCTGCTGGCTGAAGCCGGTGCCGACAAGGCGAAGCGCAGTGCCATCGGGCCGCATGACGAACCCTTTGCCGATATTCCGCTGCGGCTGCAGGCAACGCTGATCGACATGCGCCTGCCGCTGTCGCGCCTGAGCGGGCTGAAGCCGGGCGACATGATCCCCGTTTCGGTCGCGCGCAGCGTGCCGCTGGCGCTGGGCGGCAAGATCATCGCGCATGGCACCGTCGGCGAGATCGACGACCGCGTCGCGCTGCAGATCACCAGCGCCTTTTCCCATTCCGTTTCCTGAAGGACCGAACCCGATGCATTCCGATCCGCTGAATTTCCTGAAAGATGTCGACGTCCGCCTCTCGGTCGAACTGGGCGGCGCATTGATGCCGCTGCGCGACGTGATGGCGCTGCGCGAGGATAGCGTGGTGCCGCTGGACCGGCTGACCGACGAGCTTGTCGACATCGCCGTCAACGGCCGCCGCATCGCGCGAGGCGAAGTGGTGGTGCAGGGCAACCGCTTTGCGCTGCGCATCGTCGAGATGGAAGGCCACGAACCCGCCGCCAGCGCGGCCGAACCGGCAAAGGCCTGAACGCGATGTTCGAATATATACTGAAGCTGGCGATCATGCTGCCCGCCATCGGCCTGCTGGCATGGGGCTGCCTGAAGCTGGCCAGGAAGATGCAGGACCGCGTCGGCGGGACCGTGCAGGGCAAGTCGGCGCGGATCATCGAGACGACGATGCTCTCGCCCTCGCTGAAGCTGGCGGTGATCGAGTTCCATGGGCGCGAGATCCTCGTCTCCGCATCGCGCACGGGCCTCACCCGCCTGGCCGAAGCGCCCGCGCGCAGCATTTCCGAGGACGAAGCACGATGAAACGCGCCGCGATCTGGCTGGCCGTCACCGCGGCCACCCTGCCCCTGCCCGCCGCCGCGCAAGAGGCGATCCCCGGCGCGCTGGACCGTGCGTTCGGGTCGCTGGAGGCAAGCAATGGCGGTTCGCTGAGCCTGTCGCTGCAGCTGCTGCTGGTGATGGGGCTGCTTACGATCCTGCCCAGCCTGATCCTGATGATGACCAGCTTCACGCGCATATTGATCGTGCTGGCGATCCTGCGGCAAGCCCTCGGCCTGCAGCAATCGCCGCCCAACCAGGTGCTGATCGGCCTGTCGCTGTTCCTGTCGCTGTTCGTGATGGCGCCGACCATCGAGCAGGTGAACACCCGCGCCATCGCGCCCTATGCCGCGGACCGGATCCCGGCCGAGACCGCCATCGCCAATGCGGGCGAGGAGTTCCACGCCTTCATGCTGCGCCAGACGCGCGAGCGCGACCTTATGATGTTCGCCGATATCGCCAATGCGCCCAAGTTCGAAAGCCCCGAAGCGGTGCCTTTTTCGATCCTGCTGCCGGCCTTTGTCACCAGCGAGCTTAAGACCGCGTTCCAGATCGGCTTCATGCTGTTCCTGCCGTTCCTGGTCATCGACCTTGTCGTGTCGTCGGTGCTGATGAGCCTGGGCATGATGATGATGAGCCCGATGATCGTGTCGCTGCCGTTCAAGCTGCTGCTGTTCGTGCTGGTCGACGGCTGGGCGATGCTGATGGGCTCGCTCGCGCAGAGCTTTGCGTAAGGAGGGGATGATGGAAAGCGAAGCCCTGCCCCTGCTGGCGCTGGCCGACCGGATGCTGTGGATCACCGCGCTGGTGGCCGCCCCCGTGCTGATCGCATCGATCGTGGTTGGCCTCCTGATCGGGCTGATCCAGGCGGCGACATCGGTGAACGAGCAGACGCTGACCTTCGTCCCCAAGCTGGCGGTGACCGCGCTGGTGCTGGTGCTGCTGGGCGGCGCGATGATGGGTCTGGTCGCCGAATTCGCGCAGGACATCTTTACCGAGATTGCCCGGATCTCCTCATGATCCAGATGGATTTCGGCCTTGGGTCCATAGAGGGCGAGTTCTGGCGCTGGGTCTTCGTCATGACGCGCATCGGTGCCGCCATGCTGGCCGCGCCGCTGTTCGGCGCCAGCAGCGTGCCCGCGCAGGTGCGGGTGATCGCGGCGGGCGCGGTGGCGGTGTTCCTGTGCGCCTGGTTTCCCGCGATCCGCGCGCCGGCCGACATGCTGTCGGCAGGCGGGCTGGTGATCGTCGCGGGCGAGGTGCTGATCGGGCTGGCCATGGGCTTCATGCTGCAGATCGCCTTTGCCGCGCCCGTGATGGCGGCCGAGATGATTTCGGGCACCATGGGCATGTCGATGGCGGTCGCGGTCGATCCCGGCAGCGGTGCGCAATCGCCCGCGCTGGGGCAGTATTTCACCGTGGTGATGACGCTGATCTTCCTGGCGCTGGGCGCGCATCTGCACTGGATCCGCCTGTTGGTCGAAAGCTATGGCGCGTTTCCGCCTGGCTCGCCGTGGTTCGGCCCTGAACGGTCGGGCATGGTGCTGGACTTCGGTTCGACCATGTTCGTCAGCGCGGTGGTGATCGCGCTGCCGGTGACCTTCGTGCTTCTGATGGCGCAAGTGGTGACCGGCGTGCTCAGCCGGTCCGCGCCGTCGCTGAACCTGTTCGCGCTGGGCCTGCCGCTGGGCGTGCTGGCGGGGCTGGTGGCGCTGATCGCCAGCCTGCCGGTGCTGCATGAACAGCTGGCCGATCTGTCGACCACCGCCGTGCTGGCGGCTGGCGAACTGGTCACGCCATGAGCGGCGAGCAGACCGCGGGCGAGAAGACTTTCGCGCCCACCGACAAGCGCAAGCGCGAGGCGGCGCAGAACGGCGACGTGCTGCGATCGAAGGAGCTGGCGACGGCGGCGGCAATGCTGGTGGCGGGCGCGTGGCTGATGTGGGCGGGCGGCTGGATGCTGGACAGCCTGTCGACCGCACTGCGCAAGGGGCTGTCGTGGAACCGCGCCGAATTGCAGCAGTTCGATCCGGGCGGTGCGATGATGGCGCTGCTGATCGCCTTGCTGCCGCCAGTCTGCGTGCTGGGGCTGGTGGTAATGGCGTCCTCCATCGTGTCGCAGCTGGGGTTCGGGACCGGGGTCTGGGTCGGCAAGAACCTGTCGTTCAAGGGATCGCGGCTTAACCCGATATCGGGGCTGAAGCGCATGTTCGGCCCCAACGGGCTGATCGAGATGGCGAAGGGCCTGGCCAAGGTCGCCCTGCTGATGGCGATCGCCTGGGCCTGGGGGCAGAGCCATTATCGCGGCTTTGCCTCGCTTGGCCGGGGCGAACTGATGCAGCAGCTGGGCTTTGCGTGGGACGCGCTGATCGCGCTGGTGTTCTCGCTGGGCGCGGGGCTGCTGGTGATCGCGCTGGTCGACGTGCCGGTGCAGATGTTCCGCCGCAACAAGCGACTGATGATGAGCCTTCAGGAAATCCGCGACGAGAGCAAGGAGTCGGACGGCTCGCCCGAACAGAAGGCCGCGATGCGCGACCGGCAGCGTAAACTGGCGGCGGGCGCGCTGGCCCCCGCCATGCGCGAGGCGCAGTTCGTGATCGCCAATCCGACGCATTTCTCAGTCGCGCTGTGCTATGATCCGGCGAAGGCCCATGCCCCGTTGCTGCTGGCCAAGGGGCGCGACGAAAAGGCGCTGGCGATGCGCGACCTGGCGGCGGAACACGGCATTCCGGTGCTGGAATATCCGCTGCTGGCACGCGCGGTCTATTTCACCACGCAGGAACGGCAGGTGATCCGGCACGAGCTTTACGCCGCCGTCGCGTCGCTGCTGGCCTTCGTGTTCTCGCTGAAACGAGGGGAGACGCCGCGAGCGCCGCAGATCGAACTGCCGGTATCGCTGCATTTCGATGCCGAGGGGCGTCCTTCGGCAAGGCACCCTTAATCGGCGCGGACATTGACCGTTCAAGCAGTATGACCAGCACCAGCGCAACATCCGCCACCGGCAGCATCATCACCGCGCTTGGCGCGGGCAGCGGGATCGACATGGCAAAGCTCGCCAGCGATCTGGCGGCGGCGCAATATGCGACCCGCATCGACCGGCTGACGGCGAAATCGGAAAAGCTGGAAGCGCAAATCTCCGCCGCGTCCGAAATCAGGAGCATGATGCTGAGCCTGGCGACATCGCTGGGCGACCGGGTGCGCGTAGGCGACCTGTCGGCGCAGCCCAGCCTGGACAACGCAGCCGTCGCCAGCGCCGCGCTTTCGGGCTCGAGCCGCCCCAGCGGCACATTTTCGCTTGAGGTCGAGCAGCTTGCCCGCGGGCAAATGCTGGCAAGCGGGTCCTTCGCCTCTCGCGATGCGGCCGTCGGGGCCGGGACGATCACCGTGCGTTTCGGGACCTTGGCGGCAGGCAGCTTTGCCGAGGATATGTCGAAGCCCAGCGTCGATATCGCCATCGCGCCCGGCGCGACACTTGCCGAGACCGCACAGGCAATCACCGCATCGGGCGCGGGGCTGACGGCCTATGTCTCCGACACGGTCGATGGCGCGCGGCTGGTAATCAAGGGGGCCGACGGCGCAGCCGGCGGCTTTGTGCTGGACGTGGCGGAGGATCCGGCCGATCCGGGCCTGTCGGCACTGGCCTGGCAGCCGGGATCGGGGTCTGGCACGCTGCTTCAGGAAGCGCAGGATGCGCGGGTGAAGATCGACGGCCTGTCGCGGACGTCGCCCTCCAATACGCTGACCGATGCGATTCCGGGCGTGGTGCTGAAGCTGTCGGGCACCAATGCGGGCGCGCCGACCACCGTACGCTTTGCCGATGCGGGGGGCGCGATCACCGGCGCGATGCAGGACCTGACCGCCGCGCTGAACGAGATTGCGGGCGTGCTGAACGAGGCGACCAATCCGCTGGGCGGCGACCTGTCGCGCGACAGCGGTGCACGGGCCTTGCGGCAGGCGTTCTCAGCACTGGCCGGCAGGGTCGTGATGCCCGGCGCGGCAGATGGCGAGCCGCGCACCCTGTCGGACCTTGGCCTCAAGATCACGCGCTTCGGCACGTTCGAGCTCGATCCCGAGCGGCTCGCCGAAACGCTGAAGCGCGATCCCGATGGCGTGGCCGCGATGTTCACCAATGGTGTCACCGGCGTGTATGCCACCTTCGATTCGCTGTCGCGCAGCGTCAGCGCGGTGGGACGGCCGGGCAGCTTGGCCGGCTCGCTGTCGCGCTATAACGCCGAGCTGGCGCGACTGGGCGAGGACCAGGCCGAACTGGCCGAGGACCAGGAAGAGACCCGCGCCCGGCTCGCGTCGCGCTTCGCCGTGTCGGACAGCCGGATCGTGGGCTATCAGTCGACGCTCAGCTTCCTGGAAAACCAGATCGCCGCCTGGAACGCGGACAAGGGCTGATGCTTTCGGGCAGGGTTCATCCGGCGGAAGCCTATCGGCAGGTCGAATTCGACGCGCGCGTGCACGGCGCCAGCCAGCAGGAGCTGGTCTGGATCTGTTTCGAGCAGTTGATCGGTGCGCTTGGCACCGCGATCCACGCCGATACGATAGAGGACCGCGCCCTGCGCAGCCGGTCGCTGTCGCGCGCGGTGTCCAGCCTGCTGGCGCTGGAGATGGGGCTGTCGGGCGACGATCCCGTCGTGCTGGCCATGCGCGATCTGTATGGCCGTGCGCGTACTTCGATCCTGTCCTGCGCGGTGCAGTTCGATGCCGAAAGGCTAGAACAGATCCGCGGCGACTTCGCCGAAATCCACGCAGCGCTGAGCGCGGGCTGAGTCGCCGCAAGGCCTGTTGCGGCTGGTGACTGCACGCCCTTCTTCAGACGATCGGTTGCGCTGCAAAGTGTGACAATCGTTGATTTAAGCATCAGGCGCGGCAGCACCGATCAGAGGTCACTATTCGAAAGGGGTAGCGGCCTTATCGCCGCCGTGTTCCGAAACGGGACATGACGGACGAACGGCATTCGCAGGCGCGGAGCGAACAAATATGCTGGCAGGGCCGATATTTGCGTTAACTTTTTTAGGCCGATCCGGCCTCGTTTTCCGCATCTGCACATCGTCGTAACCCAAAAAAAAACACTGTGTTTTTCAAGTGCGGGTCAAGTCGAGCCGTTTGGAGTTACCTTCGGCTCCCCCGATGCGCCATTGAATCGAAAGCGGATTTGCTGTTCCTCAAAAAAAGCCTGGGGGCACAGGCGGGAACGGGGGCAGTATGGATAGCCTGAAGTGCCGTTTAGTACTGGCAATGCCGGTATATAACGGCGAGAATTTCGTCGAAGAAGCGATCCAGTCCATTCTCGAACAGGATTACGCCGACTTTCGGCTGATTGTTACCGACAATGCCTCCACCGACGGGACAGAGGATATCGTGCGCGCGCTGGCCAAGAGCGATGACCGCGTTAACTATGTTCGCAACCGCCAGAACCTTGGTGCATCGCGCAACTACAACCTCGGCTTCGAATTGTCCGAGGGCGAATATCTGAAATGGTGTGCGCATGACGATCTGCTGAGCAGCAATTACCTGCGCGACTGCGTGGCGGCGCTCGATGCCGATCCCGGGCTTGCCATCGCATTCGGCAGATCGATCAGTGTCGACACCAAGGGCCGGCATCTGCCGACCAGCGGCTGGGATACGCCCGATATCGACGACACCGACGCGGCTGACCGTTTTGAGCGGATCATCGGCCTGTTCGGCCGGATGTGCTTCCCGATCTTCGGCGTCATGCGCCGCTCCGCACTGGCGAAGACCGATCTGCATCCTTCCTATTACGGTTCCGACCAGGCGCTGCTGGCCGAACTGGCGCTGCGGGGCCGGTGGAAGCGGGTCGAGCAGGCGATCCTGTGGAACCGCGACCACGAACAGCGCTCGCTTGCGATCGAGGACAAGCTGGAGCGCGCGATGTGGCAGGGCGGCACCCGCAACCGGCTGGCCGCGGCAGAGCATTGGCAGCTGCTGGTCCATCTTCTGAAGATCTGCGGCCAGCACCGCGACGTCGCCGACCCCCGGGCCTTGCGCAAGGCCGTGCTCAAGCGCTCGTCGCAGCCCAAGCAGATAGGCCGCTATGTTCTGGAAATGGCCAGCCTCGTCTCGCCCGCGATGGCGCGGCGCATGCGCTCGCTGGTGACCGGCGCACCGCCGCAGCCGCAGGCAGCCGCCAGGAAGGCGGGCGAACCCGCGCGGACCGACAAGAAAATGGGAGCGGCCTGATGAAAGTGGGGATCCTTGCTGGCGGGCTGGGTTCCCGCCTTTCGGAAGAGACCGACATCCGCCCGAAGCCGATGGTCGAGATCGGCGGCATGCCGATCCTGTGGCACATCATGCAGATCTATGCCCATTACGGCCTGTCCGAATTCAGCATCGCGCTGGGATACAAGGGCGAATATATCAAGCGCTGGTTCCGCGACATGCACAACCAGTCGGGTTCGATCAATGTCGCGACCCGGTCCGGCTTGGTGGCCAGCCATACGCTGCCAAGCGTGCCGGACTGGTCGGTCGACCTTATCGAAACGGGCACGAATGCCGGTACCGGCGGCCGTATCCGCAGGCTGGCACCCTATCTGGGCGACGAGACCGCGCTGATTACCTGGGGCGACGGCGTAGCCGATATCGACATCGCCAGCCTGCTCGATTTCCACCGGTCGCATGGCAAGCTTGCCACGCTGACAGCAGTGCGGCCCCCTGCCCGCTATGGCCATCTGGAACTGTCCGGCGACAAGATCGCCAGCTTCACCGAGAAGCCCCAGATCGGCGAAGGCTGGATCAACGGCGCCTTCTTCGTGCTGGAGCCGGAAGTGATGGAATATATCACCAGCGACGAGATGATGTTCGAACAGGACCCTCTCGTCCGGCTGGCGCAGGACGGCCAGCTGATGGCCTATCGGCACGAAGGCTTCTGGCAGTGCATGGACACCATGCGCGAGAAGCAGATCCTGAACGACCTATGGAATTCGGGCGCGGCCCCGTGGAAAAACTGGAAGGACGAAAGCGATGAAGATCTTGGTCACGGGGCATCTCGGGTACATCGGATCGGTCCTCGTTCCCCTGCTGCTGCAGCGGGGGCATGAGCTGGCCGGACTGGATTCCGATCTTTTCGGCGACTGCAATTTCGGCACCGCGCCGGTAGAACTGCCGCTGCTGGGCCATGACATTCGCGACTTCGTGGCGCGCGGCAATGCAGTAGACGCGCTGCGCGGGTTCGATGCCGTCATTCACCTGGCGGGCCTGTCGAACGACCCGCTGGGCGACTACCGGCCCGAACTGACGACGTTGATCAATTGCACCGCCTCCGTCGATCTGGCGCGCAAGGCCAAGGAAGCGGGCGTGGCTCGGTTCCTGTTCGCCTCGTCCTGCTCGAATTACGGCGCATCGGGCAACGATTACATTGCAGAGGGCGCAGCCTTCAATCCGGTCACACCATACGGCCTGTCCAAGGCCGAGGTGGAGCGCATGGTCGCGCCGATGGCGGACGAGGATTTCTCGCCCACATTCCTGCGTGCCAGCACCGCCTATGGCCTGTCGCCGCGCATCCGCTTCGACCTGGTGGTCAATAATCTGTCGGCCTGGGCCTATACCACGGGCGAGGTTCATCTGAAGAGCGATGGTACCGCGTGGCGCCCGATCGTGCATGTCGCCGACATCGCCGCCGCCTATGTCGCCGCGGTCGAGGCTCCGCGCGAGGCGGTGCACAATGCCGCGTTCAATGTCGGCATGACGGACGAGAACTATCGCATCCGCGACATTGCCGAGATCGTGTACCAGATGGTGCCGGGATCGACCCTGGGCTTCGCCGCCGGGGCCGAGGCGGACAAGCGCAACTACCGCGTGAACTGCGACCTGATCCGCAAGGTGCTGCCCGCCTATCAGCCGCAGTGGACCTGCCGGAAGGGCGTCGAGCAATTGCTGGCCGCCTATGCCGATTTCGGGCTGGAGCTTTCGGAGTTCGAGGGCGAGCGCTATAATCGCATCGCGCATATGAAGCACCGGGTCGCCGCCGGAACGGCGGATGCCGATTTCCACCCCCTGGCGCAGAAGGTCGCCGCGTGAACATTGCCGCCACGCTGACAGTCGACGCCCCCACCCTGCTGACGGCCTGCCCGTCGTGCGGCGGCGGGGCGCTGGCGCAGATCTATGTGCAGGATGACGTGCCGGTCAGCTCATGCTTGCTGTTCGACGACGCCGAGGCTGCGCGCGGCGTGGAGCGCGGGGACATCCGCCTGGCGCATTGCGGGGATTGCGGCTTCATCTTCAACGCCGCGATCCGGCAGGGTGCCAGCGAATATTCCGAACGTTATGAGGAAACGCAGGGTTTCTCGCCCACTTTCTCAAGCTTTCACAAGGCCCTGGCGGACGATCTTATCGAACGTCATGACCTGCGCGGGCGCGAGGTGCTGGAGATCGGCTGCGGCAAGGGCGAATTCCTGCTGCTGCTGTCGCAGCTGGGCGGAAACCGCTGCACCGGCATCGACCCCAGCGCGCATCCGCAGCGGATCGTGGGCGTCGAAGGCGCGGAGCGGGTGACACTGGTGCCCGAATTCTTCTCGCCCGATCTGGCGCGGCAGCATTTCGACGCGATCATCTGCAAGATGACGCTGGAGCATATCGTGCCCACGCTGGATTTCCTGCGCGTGGTGCGCGCCGGCATCGTCGAGGGCAGCCGCCCGCTGGTGTTCTTCCAGATCCCCAATGCGCTGCGCATCCTGCAGGACGCGGCGTATGAGGACATCTATTACGAGCATTGCTCGTACTTCACCGCCGGATCGCTGGTGCGCCTGTTCGAAAAGGCGGACTTCGCGCCGCTGCGGGTGCTGCACCAGTATGACGATCAGTATCTGACGATCGAGGCGACCGTGGGCGATGCCCCGCCGATCGACCTGTCGGAAGACCGGGCCGAGGTCGCTCGTCTGGCGGCCAGCCTTGCCGACCGCGTTGCGGCGAAACAGGCCGATTGGGCCCAGCGGATCGCGGCAGCGGTACGGTCGGGCCGCAAGGTCGCGATCTGGGGCAGCGGGTCGAAAGCGGTGTCGTTTTTGGCTGCGCTGCCCAGCCCCGACCATATCTCGGTAGTCGTGGACATCAACCCCAACCGGCAGGGTCACGCCATGCCCGGCACCGCCCACGCCATCGTCGCTCCGGCAGCGCTGGCCGACATCCGGCCCGACCTGGTGATCGTTATGAACGCCATCTACCGCGATGAGATCGCGCGCGACCTGGCCGATCTGGGCGTAAACGCGGACATCGCCGCGCTGGAAGGCGAATAGCTCAGGCCGCTTCGGCGTCCTCAAGCTTTTCGCCCAGCTTGAGCCACTCGGCCTCGACGCCTTCCAGTTCGGCGGCGATGCGGGCCCGGTTCTCCAGAAGGTCGCCCATGGTGCGGTCGGCCCATTCGGGTGCGGCATTGGCGGGTTCGTACATCGCCCGGTCGATGGCGCTGATCTGGCCCTGCAGTTTCGCCATCGCCTTTTCAACGCGCACCAGTTCGGATTTCACGAAACGGGCCTGCGCGCGCGATTTCGATGAATTGCCCTGCGTCTTCGCGGGCGCCGCCTTCTTCTCCTTCGGCTGGTTCCGGCCCAGCACGAAATCGATGTAATCGTCCATGCTGCCCTGGTATTCGCGCGCGGTGCCGTCATCGACCAGCACAAGCCGGTCGGCGGTCAGTTCGACCATGTGCCGGTCGTGGCTGATCAGGATGACCGCGCCCGAATAATCGTTCAGCGCTTGGATCAATGCCTCGCGCGCGTCGACGTCGAGGTGGTTGGTCGGCTCGTCCAAGATCAGCAGATGCGGCGCGTCGCGGGTAATCAGCGCCAGCGCCAGCCTTGCCCGCTCGCCGCCCGACAGCGTGGCGACCTGCGCGGTCGCGCGATTGCCCGAAAAGCCGAAGCGGCCAAGCTGCGCGCGCACGGCGGCGGGGGTCTTGCCCTCCATCGCGCGGGTCATCAGTTCCAGCGGAGTGGAATCGCTGGGCAGTTCCTCCACCTGGTACTGGGTGAAATAGCCCGCCTTCATCTTGCCCGAGGCGTTCATCGCCCCTTCCTGCGGCTGAAGCTGCGAGGCGAGCAGGCGTGCAAAGGTCGTCTTGCCGTTGCCGTTGCGGCCCAGCAGCGCGATCCGGTCGTCCGCATCGATCCGCAAGCCAAGGCGGCGCAGGATCGGCTTGTCAGCCTCGTACCCCACGGCCGCACCGTCGAGCGTGATCATGGGCGAGCGCAATTCCTCGGGCGAGGGAAAGTCGAAGGTGAGCGAGGGATCTTCCATCAGCGCGGCGATGGGCTGCATCTTCGCCAGCATCTTGGCGCGCGACTGCGCCTGTTTCGCGGTGGAGGCGCGGGCCGAATTGCGCGCGACATAATCGGCAAGCCGCGCGCGCTGCGCATCCTGGCTGGCCTTGGCGGCGGCGATCTGCGCGGCCCGTTCGGCGCGCTGCTTCTCGAACGCGTCATAGCCGCCGGAATAGAGGCTGAGCTGCCCGCCCTGCAGGTGCAGGATATGATCGACCACCTTGTTCAGCAGGTCGCGTTCGTGGCTGATGACCAGCAGCGTGGCGGGATAGGCCTTGAGGAAATTCTCGAGCCACAAGGTCGCCTCGAGGTCGAGGTGGTTCGACGGTTCGTCGAGCAGCAGCACGTCAGGTTCGGAAAACAGCAGCGCGCCAAGCGCCACGCGCATCTTCCATCCGCCCGAAAAGCTGTCGAGCGGGCGCTTCTGCATCTCCTCGTCGAAGCCAAGTCCGCTGAGGATCTTGGCCGCGCGGGCGGGCGCGCTATATGCGTCGATGGCGAGCAGGCGGTCGTGGACATCGCCAAGCCGGTCCGGATCGGTGCAGGTCTCTGCCTCTTCCAGCAACTGCGCGCGTTCGGTGTCGGCGGCCAGAACCGCTTCTTCCGGAGTGGTCTGCCCGCTGGGCGCTTCCTGCGCGATATAGCCGATGCGCGCGCGATTGGGCTTGGCGATCTCGCCGTCGTCGGGCTCGATCTCGCCGATGATCGCCTTCATCAGCGTGGACTTGCCCGCGCCGTTGCGGCCGATCAGCCCGACCCGCGCACCCTGCGGGATCGAAGCGCTGGCGCGTTCAAGGATGGGCCGGCCGCCAAGCCGGACGGTAATTCCGTCGATCGTAAGCATTGCGCGCCCATAGCAGCGAGTGGCGCGCGGCCCAACGAATTATCGCATGCGCAGCATTTACGTTTTCAACTTCCCCTTCTTGACCCGCCGCGCCACTGCACGCTTCTGCGATCTTTCAAGCCACTGGTCGATCGACAATTCGCCTTCTTCCAGGTCGGCAAGAGTCGCACCGCGCTCGCCCATCGGCTTGTCGGGCCCGACCGTCGTGTCGCAGCGTACCTGGCGCTCTATCTCGGCATTCAGCAGCGCGCCCAGCAGCACGCCATAGGAGGACAGGAACAGCCACATCAGGAACACGACGATGGCCGACAGCGATCCATAGGTAGCGTTATAGTCGCTGACATAGGCGACATAGATCGAGAAGCCGAACGAGATCAGCAGCCACACCACGGTCGCGCACAGCGCGCCGGGCGCAAGCCAGCGCCAGCGGGCCGGGTTGCGGTCAGGGCCATAGCGCATCATCAACGCAAAGCCCGCGCTGCCCAGCGCGATCGCCGCGAACCAGGCCAGCACCTTGATGCCAAGTTCGGCAGCAGGGCCGAACAATTGCTCGGAATAGCGTTGCAGCCAGGCAAATACGCCGCCGCTGATCACGCCGGTCAGCGCGATGAAGATCGCTGCCAGCGTCAGGCCCAGCCCGCGCAGGGTCAGCTTGAAGAAATTGCGGTTCTCATGCTCTTCATTGATCACGTTCAGGGCCACGATGAAGCCGTTGACCGCGCGCATCGCGCCGTAAAGCGCAAAGAACAAGGCGATCGCCAGCGCGACGCCGGTCACGCCCGCGCTGGTCGTGACGGCGGCCATCATCTGCCGCTCGATCATGGTGGCGGCATCGGCGGGAAGCACTTCAACCAGGCTCATCATCTGCCGCTGCACGGTCTCGGTATCGCCGACTAGGCCATAGATCATGACCGTGGCGGCCAGCATCGGCGTGATCGCCAGAAAGGTAAAAAACGCCACACCGGCGCCAAGAAGCGACAAATTGTGGAAACCCCACATGGTATATACGCGTTTAGCGATCTGCAGCCATGCCTTGCGTGGCAGTTCGAGGGGGGAACTCGCCATTGCGCCGGGCGCATCCTTCCTCGAAACATCGGGCCTGGAACTGTCCGTGCCCGAATTCGCGGTTGCGTCGGGGTCGGCACGATCCGTATGGGTCGATGTCTTGCCGGTTTGAGGGGTTATCTTGCCTGTATCCAATGCGTCTCGCCTGAGTGACCTGGGGAATGGACCCTTTGCAGACCCAACGGCGTTCCCGGCAATTTGTGCCGGACGCATTTCCCTATCTCCCGTTCGCCGGATGATCGCAGCCAGCGCGCCTGCCCTGGGAGCGCTGGCGGTGGCGCTGTGCTGGGCGCTTCCCGCGGGGGCGCAGGACATCGCGCCGGCCGAAGCGCAGGACGTGCAGCCCGGTGACGTGCAGCCCGGTGATCTGCCGCCCGGTCAGGACGCCGGCGAAAGCGGCATCCCCGCCCCTCCCCCCGGTGTCACCCTGCCCGAGGTCGAGCCGGTCATCGCGGACGAGGAGTTCGAGGACGCGATCCCCGATCTGGACACCGGCGATCCGGCGCTGGACGAACCGCTGGAATCGATCGACGCATTCGAACGCCGCATCGCCGAGCAAACCGACACCGCCGACGCCGACCTGGAAGAGGACGCCGAACAGCAGGCCGCCCAGACCGCAGAACAGACGACCGCCGGGCAGACGACAGAGGGCCAAACGACAGAGGGGCAGGAAGCCCCGCTGGGCATACCGGCGCTTGCGGACGGCGATCCGGTGGAGGAAATCGGCGACGCCCCGATCCGCGACAGCGAGCTGGCCGCGCCCCTGCCCCCGCTGTCGACCTTCGACGTGGAACCGGTCGAGCTGGCCGAAGAGGATGCGTCGGACGAGCCGGTAGAGATCGCCTACGACATCCGGATCGACGGGCTGGAGGATGCGAACGAGGAAACCGAGACCGACATGCGGGCGATGTTCGACAGCCTTGCCACGCTGCGCGAGGACGGGCGCGAGGCGGCCAATGTGGCGCAGGTATCGGCCCGGCTGACCGAGGACAGCGCGCTGCTCGAACAGATTCTCGCTTCCGAAGGCTGGTACGAGGCGGAAGTGACGACCCGGCTCGACCGTTCGGAGGACGAGGCACTGACCGCCGTGCTCGACGTGGTGCCGGGCCAGCGCTTCACTTTCTCCGACATCACCATCGATTCCCCGCCGGTGGTTCCCCAGGACCTTCTGGCCGAGAATTTCCCGCTGCAGGTCGGCGAACCGATCGTGGCCACACGCGTCCAGGCGGCGGAGGCCGGGCTGGCCATCACCCTGCCGCAGATGGGCTATCCGTTCTACGAACTTGGCCAGCGCGACATATTGCTGGACCAGTACGAGGGCACCGGATCGTACACGCTGCCGCTCGATCCGGGGGCGCGCACGGCGTTCGGCGGGATCGAGACGACCGGCGACCTTGCCTTCGATGCCGAGCATATCGAGGCGCTGGCCCGGTTCGAGGAAGGGCAGCTTTACGACAGCGAGGACGTCGACGACCTGCGCAAGGCGCTGGTGGCGACGGGGCTGTTCAACACCGTGTCGGTCACCGCCGAGCCGACCGGCCGGTCCGCGGGCATGGTCGAGGGGCCGGACGGCGCGGTCGCTCCGGCTGAATATGCGACCATCGTCGTCGACCAGGAAGCCGGCCCGCCGCGCACGCTTGCGGGCGGCGCGGGCTATGGCACCGACCAGGGCATTCGCGTCCAGGGCAGCTGGACCCACCGCAACATGTTCCCGCCCGAGGGGGCGCTGGGGTTCAACGCGATCCTGGGCACCAACGAACAGGGCCTGGGCGCCAGCTTCCGCCGCTCCAACGCCGGGCGGCGCGACCGGACCTTTGCATTGACTGCCGACATCAACCGGTCGGACTATGACGCGTTCGAGGCGTTTACCGGCAGGCTGGGCATCAACTGGAGCTATGGTTCCACCCCGCTGTGGCAGAAGCGGCTGAGCTATGCCTATGGCGCGCAGCTGATCGGCACGGTCGAGGAATCGTGGGATCCGGAACTGCAGGACCGCGTGCAGCGCACCTATTTCATCGGCGGGCTGACCGGGCAGATCGGGCTGGACACCACCGACGATCTGCTGAACGCCACCGAAGGCTTTCGCCTGACCGCCCTGATCGAGCCCGAAGGATCGTTGCAGGACGGGTTCACGCCCTATGTCCGCTCGCGCCTCGACGGGTCGACCTATTTCTCCGCCACCGATTCCATCGTGCTGGCGGCGCGCATGGCGCTGGGATCGATCCAGGGCATCGACCGGGGCGAGCTGGCTCCGTCGCGGCGTTTCTATGCGGGCGGCGGCGGCTCGGTGCGCGGCTATGGCTATCAGGAACTGGGCCCGCGTTCGGTCGAGCCCAATCCCGATTTCGACCCCGACGATCCCGACAATGACGAGGATGAGTTCGAATATTTCCCGATCGGCGGCCGCAGCTTCAACGAGGGTTCGTTCGAAGTGCGCTATCGCTGGGACAATTTCGGCGTGGTCGGCTTCGTCGACGCGGGCCAGGTCTATGAAGAGACCGCGCCGCAATTCTCGGACCTTCGATATGGCGCGGGCATCGGCGGGCGCTATTACACCAATTTCGGCCCGCTGCGCGTCGATGTCGCCGTTCCGCTGAACCGGCGCGAGGGCGACAGCAAGTTCGGCCTGTATATCTCGATCGGGCAGGCGTTCTGATGGCGGACGAAGCAACCATGCCGCCCGAGGATACCGCCCAGCCCACCGATGGCGCGGCCGAGGACGCGCGGACCGAACACCACCGCGGGCGCACCATCCTGAAATGGATCGGCATCGTGCTGGCGGGGCTGGTCGCGCTGGTCGCGATCCTGCTGCTGCTTTTGAACACCGGCCCCGGCAAGCGCTTCATCATCGGCCAGCTTGAAGGGATGGAGTTCGAGAACGGGATGGAGATCGGCATCGGATCGATCGACGGTTCGATCTATGGCGAGATGGTGATAAACGACCTTGCGGTGCGCGATCCGCAGGGCGTGTTCCTGACCTCGCCGGAAATCACCGTCGACTGGCGTCCCTTTGCCTTCGTCAACAACCATGTCGACGTGCGCTCGCTGACCAGCCCGCTGATCACGCTGCAGCGCCTGCCCGAATTCAATGAGACCCCGCCCAGCGAGGATCCGCTGCTGCCCGACCTCGACATCGACGTGAACCGGCTGCGGATCGACCGCTTCGTCGCCGAAGCCCCCGTCGCGGGCGAGCGGCGCGTGGCCAGCATGGCGGGCGAAGTGCATATTTCCGATGGCCGCGCGCAGGTGCAGTTCGCTGCCAATACGCTGCGCGAACGCGGATCGAACGCGCCGGGCGGCGACCGGCTGGCGCTGACCCTCGACGCGGTGCCCGAGGAGAACCGGCTGGATATCGATCTGGCGCTGGACGCGCCCGGCGACGGCGTGATCGCGGCGATGGCCGGCCTGACCGAACCGCTGACCGTTCGCCTCGACGGCGAAGGCGACTGGCAAAGCTGGTCGGGCGATCTCGACGCCAACCTGGCGGGCAGCGAATTCGCCCGGCTGGACCTGACCGCACGCGACGGCACCATCAGCGTCGAGGGCCCCACCCGCGTGGCGCGCCTGTTCGACGGGCCGACCGCCGCGCTGCTGGGCCCGGTGCTGAACATCGACCTCACCGCCGCTCTGGAGGAGCGCAGCGCGCAATTGTCGGGCGGCGTCGGCAGCGATGCGTTCCGGCTGGACACCGATGGCGGGATCGACCTGTCGGACAACAGCTTCGACGATCTGGACGTGCGCTTCGTGCTGTTCCGCCCCTCGGCCCTGGCCGAGAACCTCGCGGGGCGCGGTATCAGCGCCGACCTCACGCTGGACGGCGAGTTCGCCACCCCCGCGGTCGATTACCAGATCACCGCTGCGCGCATCGCGATGAACGACATGGGGATCGAGAACCTGCGCGCCAGCGGCAACGCCAATGTGCGTTCGGACCAGATCCTAATCCCGGTGACCGCCAGTATCGGCCGCATCACCGGCGTCGACACCGTCGCGGGCGGCAGCCTTCAGGACGTGCGCCTGTCCGGCGACATCGCGATCGAGGAAGCGCGCATCCTGTCGGACAACATGACGATCACCTCGGACCGGCTGAATGCCGATCTGGTGCTGCTGGCCGATACCTCGACCGGGATCTATACCGGCGCGATCGACGGGCGGCTCGACGATTACCGGATCGAAAGCGTCGGCATATTCGACATCACCACCGACGTCGACCTGACGACCGAGGCCAATGGCGGCTTCGCGCTGGCGGGCCGCGTCGGCGTCCGCTCGACCCGGATCGAGAACGAAAGCCTGGCCGATTTCCTGGGCGGCAACGCGGTAGCGGGCGCCGACATACGCTATGGCGGCGACGGCACGCTGCGGTTCCGGAACCTCAGGCTGGAATCGCCCGGCGTGCGGATCACCGGCGGCTATGGCTCGTATTCTCCCGATGGGCGCATCGCGCTGAACGCCGATGGCGTGTCCGAAGCCTATGGCGCGATCGGTGTGCGGGTCGCGGGAACGATCAGCGATCCCGACGCGCGGATCACGGCGGAGCGACCCGGCCTTGGCATCGGCCTTGCCAATCTGGACGCGCGCGTGACCGGCGCGCCGGGAGGCTACCGTCTGGTCGCGGATGCCGATACCGATTACGGCCCGCTGACCGCCGATGTGGTGCTGGGCATGGGCGACGTCACCACGCTCGAAATCAGCGAAGCCAATCTGGGCGGCATCGCCTTTGCAGGATCGCTGCGGCAGACGCCCGCCGGTCCGTTCGCCGGGCAGCTTATCGCCGACGGGCAAGGTCTGGGCGGAGTGGTGCGATTGTCGGCGCAGGGGCAGTACCAGCAGGCGCTGGTCAATCTGCGCGCGCGCAACACCCAGCTTCCCGGCCCCGGCAATTTCGCGGTGGAATCGGCCATCGTCGATGCGCAGATCGTGCTCTACGATCAGCCGCTGGTGAAGGCGGATGCCCAGCTGGCGGGCTTTACCTATGGCACCACGCGTCTCGCGGCGGGCCGCGTCAAGGTGGATTACCGCGACGGGCGCGGCAATGCGCAGCTGCTCGCCGAAGGCGTGGCGGGCGTGCCGTTTCGCGTGGCCGCCAATGCCGATCTGCAACCCGACCTGTGGCGCATCGCCGCCAAGGGGCGCGCTCGCGGCATCGAATTCTCCACCAATGGCCCCGCACGCATCGTGCCCGGCGACGACGGCAGCTATGAACTGCTGCCAAGCCGCATCGACCTTGGCGGCGGGCAGATCCGGCTGGCGGGCAATTACGGCGACGGCATCAAGCTGCAGAGCCGGCTTGAGGATATCGACATCGCCATCGCCAATGCCTTCTCGCCCGAGCTTGGCCTTGGCGGCAAGGCAAGCGGCAGCCTGGACTTCCTGCAGACCTCGCCGGGCGCGTTCCCGCGGGCGGATGCGCGTATTCATATCGACGATTTCACACGCACCACCGCTGCCGCGGTCAGCCAGCCGGTCGACATCAATTTCGTCGGCAAGCTGCTGGCCGACGGGGGCGAGGCACGCGCGGTGCTGCGCCGCAGCGGCACGGTGATCGGGCGGATGGTCGCCTCGCTGCGGCCGTTGCCGCCGGGTTCGGGCGACTGGGTGACGCGCATGATGGCCGCGCCGCTGGGCGGGGGTTTCCGCTATAACGGGCCCGCGGGCACGCTGTTCTCCTTCGCCGGGCAGCCGGACCAGACATTGTCCGGTCCGCTTGCGGTCGCGGCCGATTTCTCGGGCCGGGTCCAGCGGCCCGAACTGCAGGGCATCGTGCGCGGCCAGAACCTGACCTATGAAAACCAGACCTATGGCACCCGGCTGACGCGCATGAACCTGCGCGGCCAGTTCACCGGCAGCCGGTTCGAGCTTGAGAACCTGGACGCACGCGCCGGGGACGGCACGGTCTCGGCGCAGGGCTTCGTCAGTCTTGCGGCGGAAAGCGGCTATCCGATGGATATCCAGGTCACCATGGACGAGGCGCAGCTGGCCGACAGCGACGCGCTGGCCGCGACCGCGACGGGCAATCTGGCGCTGACCAAGCAGGCGGGCCAGACCGCGCTGCTGTCGGGCCGGATCCGCCTGCCCGAGACGCGCTACAAGATCGTCACGCAGGCAGCGGCCGAGGTGCCCACCCTGACCGGCGTGCGCTTCAAGCCGCCGCGCGGACCGCAGCGCATCACCGGCGACGAACCCGCCGAACCGCAGCCAGGCCTGCTTGACATGGTCCGGCTGGACCTGACGGTGGTGGCGCCCGAAAGGCTGTATGTCTCGGGCATGGGGCTTGAAAGCGAGTGGAGTGCCGATCTCAACCTGACGGGCACCAGCGCATCGCCCAGCCTGGCGGGCACCATCGAGCTGATCCGCGGCACGTTGGGCTTTGCCGGCCGATCGTTCGAGCTTGAGGAAGGTCTGGTCACCTTTACCGGCGGCACCGGCATCGATCCGACGATCAACCTGCTGGCGACCGAGGATATCGAGGATGTCCTTGTCAGGGTCAGCGTCACGGGCCGCGCGATGGATCCGCAGATCGGCTTCAGCAGCACCCCCGGCCTGCCGCAGGACGAGATCGTGTCGCGCATCCTGTTCGGCAGCTCGGTCGCCAACCTGTCGGCGATCCAGGCCGTGCAGCTGGCCGCATCGCTTAATTCGCTGCGCGGATCGGGCGGCGGCGGGCTTAACCCGCTGGGGACCTTGCGATCGGCCACGGGCATCGACCGGCTGCGCGTGCTGGGCGGCGATGACGAGACCGGACGCGGCACGGCGTTGGCGGCGGGGCAATATCTGACCGACGACATCTATGTCGAGCTGATCACCGATGCGCGCGGCTTCACCGCCACCCAGATCGAGGTGGCCTTGACCCCGGCCCTCTCGGTGCTGAGCACGGCGGGCGGTTCGTCGGCGGTCGATGTGTCGGTCCAGTATCAGAAGGACTATTGATGCGCCGGATCGCCGCCCTCGCCCTGCTGATGCTGGCGGCCTGCAACAGCGAGCCCGATTTCGACGAGCGGTTCGAAAAGGCCGAGGCCGAGACGCGCCAACTCGCGACCGAGATCGACGCCGAGCTGGCCAAGGCCGAAGCCGGCAAGCCGCAACCCGATGCCACGGCCGAGCCGGAAAGCCCGGACGACCGGCGGTAGAGAACGCGGGCTGGAACAAATCGAGCATCGTGGTACTTCCACATGCAGACGGCAGCAAAACGGAGGCTCCGATCGGACAGGCTGGAATTGCGAATGCGTGGACGCCCTATTGCGGCGCCGCGCCCTTGCCGGACGAATGGCTGATGCGCTGGAATCTTGATCCGGTACTTTTGCTGTGCCTGGCGTTCGCGGTGTTCGCATCGTTCCGCATGCAATCCGAAGCGCAGCCGCGACACGCGCTGCGTTATGCGGCCGCCTGCGCCGCGTTCCTGTTCGTCAGCCCGTTCTGCGCCCTGTCCTCGGCCCTGTTCACGGCGCGGGTTGTGCATCACGTCATCCTCGCCACCTTGCTTGCGCCCTTGCTGACCGCCGCCTTCCCCGCGTTATTCCGCCGGGTACCGCTGTCGCTGTCGGTCTGGACCGCCGTGCAGGCGCTGGTATTCTGGGCATGGCATGCGCCGCCGCTTTATGCCGCGGCGCTGTCGAGCGATGCGGTGTTCTGGCTGATGCAGGCCAGCATCACCGCTTCTGCCGCGATCTGGTGGGACAAGCTGCGCCAGGTGCCGACCGCGGCCGCCGTCGCGGCGCTGCTGGCGGCGATGGTGCTGATGGGCGTGCTGGGCGCGCTGATCACCTTCGCGGGCCGCGCGCTCTATGCGCCGCACTGGCTGACCACCCAGCCATGGGATTTGTCGCCGCTGCAGGACCAGCAGATCGCGGGCATCATCATGTGGGCGCCCGCCTCGGCAATCTATCTGCTGGCCGCCATGGTGCTGCTGTATCGCTGGATCGGCAGCGATGAAGAACCGCAGGCGACGCGCGCATGATCGAGCCGCTGCGAAAATGGGCGGACCGCTATCGGTCGCGCGGCAAATACACGCCGGTCGGCACCAGCTTTCACTGGATCATGGCCGCGATGGTCGTCGTCCAGCTGGTCTCGGGCTGGACGATGCAGCGCGAACTGGTCGGAGAGGACAAGATTGCCGCCTATGGGTTCCACAGCCAGCTGGGTCTTGCGATCCTGCTGCTGGGTGCGCTGCGGCTGCTATGGCGACTGATGGTGCCGGGGCCGATCAACGATGCCGACGCGCCGGGCGTCGCGTCCACGGTGGCCCATATCATCCATTTCATCTTCTATGGGCTGTTCGTGCTGCTGCCGCTGTCGGGATGGGCGCTATGGTCTGCGCTGCAGCCGTCGCAGCCGCTGTATCTGGCCGGTCTGGTGCCCGTGCCCCTGATGCCGTTCCAGGATTTCTCCCCCGAATTGTCGGAATGGGCGATGCGGACCGCGCTGAACGTCCATGTCTTTTGCGTCGTGGTGCTAAGCCTGCTGGTGCCCGCCCATGCGTTGGCGGCGATCAAGCACCATTTCTGGGATCGGGACGACGTTCTGGAAGGCATGCTTCCGGAAGTCCCGGATACGGAGTGGCATCCCGGAGGGCCGCGCTATAGCCCGCCAGCCCCTGCACCTCCGCATCGGTCAACAGGCGGCTGATGGCCAGCATCTGCGGATCGCCGTAACGCTTGCCCTCGCGCCAGTGCTTCAGCTGCAGCGCCAGATAGGGCGCGGGCTGTTTCGCGAGCGGAGGATTGCCCATGTTCCCCTGCCCCTGCGGCCCGTGGCAGGACGCACAGGACGGAAGCCCGCGGTCCGCGTCCCCTTCATGATAAAGCCGGGCGGTTTCCTGCGTGCAGCCCATATCGCCGATGGGATCGGCGCCCGGCACTTCGTCCGGAACAGGTAGCGCCATGTAATATTCGCCTAGCCTGACGCGTTCGGACCACTCGATCTGATCGGCTATCCAGACCATCTTGGGGTGGCGGCGCAGCCCGCTGGAAAAATAATCGAGCTGGCGCACGACATAGCCTGAATTCAACCCTGCCAGCCTTGGCGCGTCGCCGCCATTGCCTTCGCCCTGCAGTCCGTGGCAATTGATGCAGGCACCGGTCGCGCCCGCATCGCCGCCGCTCAGCGCCAGGAGGCGGCCGCTTTGTTCCAGCTCGTCCCCGCCCGTCTCCGCCTCCATGCAGGACGGAAGGGCCGCAAGCGACAACAGGGCGATAATGCTGCGAGAGAAATATGACATCCCCCGTGGGAACATTCCTGACTGCCAACCGGTTCCCCAACCGATGAAGGGGGATTCAAGTCTGACCACCGGCCCGGCCTTGCGCGCGATCCTGCCTGCGCTTCTCCTGCTGGTGCTGGGTGCCTGCAAGCAGCCGCCGGACGAGGTCGTGACCACGCAATCCTCTGCGGAAGAGCGCGGACGGGTGGCGATCAAGCAGGTCGGCTGCGGCGCCTGCCACGAAATTCGCGGCATCGACTGGCCGCGCGGACGGGCCGGTCCCTCTCTCATCGGATTCGACGACAAGACACCGATCGCGGGCGAGCTGGCCAATACGCCTGCCGCGCTTGCCGCCTTCATTCGCAACGCTCCGGCCGTGGTGCCGGGATCCACCATGCCGCCGATGCCGGTGACAGAACGCGAGGCACGCGATATCGCTGCCTATCTCTATTCGCGGCAGGATGATTGAGGGACTGATGTTTGAAGCGCTCTGGGGTTGGCCCCCGCCCGTTCTCGATCCCGCCGGGCCCTATGCCAGCAGCGTCACGACGCTGACTTGGGTGCTGGTGGCGATGGCGGTGGTCGTGACCGCCATCGTGGTGGTCGCGCTGTGGGTCGCGGTAAAGGGCCCACCGCATCTGAAATCGAAACTGGGCGGCGAACGCACCATCTGGATCGGCGGCATCGCCTTTCCCGGCGTGGTGCTGACCGCGCTTCTGGTCTGGGGGCTGACGCTCACCGCCTCGCTGTCGCACGACATCACGGGAAGCGAGATGCGGATCAGGGTCACGGGCGAAATGTGGTGGTTCCGCGTCGAATATCTGGATGCCGCGGGCAATGTCATTCTGGAAGACGCGAACGAGATCCATCTGCCGGTGGGCCGTCCGGTGGTGCTCGAACTGCGCAGCGCCGACGTGATCCACAGCTTCTGGGTGCCGCATCTGTCGGGCAAGAAGGACATGATTCCGGGCCGTACCAACCTGCTGCGCATCCAAGCCGACCGCGCGGGCGAGTTCGGCGGTATCTGCGCCGAATATTGCGGCGGGCCGCATGCGTTGATGGGCTTTGCCGCCATCGCCCGCCCGCCCGCCGAATGGTCGCAGTGGATGCGTTCGCAGCGCCTGGCCGCGGCGGGGCCCGCGCGCGGCTTGGCGGACGATCCGGGGCGGCAGCTTTTCATGGCAAGCGGCTGCGGCGCCTGTCACCGGGTGGCCGGAACCCTGGCCAATGGCGAGGCCGGGCCAGACCTGACCCGCATCGGCAGCCGCCTGACGCTGGGCGCGGGCATCCTGCCCAATAATCGCGGCACGCTGATGGGGTGGATCGGCGGCGCGCAATCGATCAAGCCGGGCAACCGGATGCCCGGCTACAGCATGCTGTCCCCAGCCGAGCTTGAGCAGATCGCCGTATGGCTGGAGCAGCAGAAATGAAATCCGAGACGGGGTTCGACCACGATCTCTATCGCCTGTTCCCCACCCATCACCCCCGGCCCGAGGGCGAGGTGGAGGAGCTGGAGAAGATCTGGGCCAATCCCAAGGGCTGGGGCCTGCTGACGGTCGTCAACAACAACTATGTCGGCTTCTTCTATGTCGCCACCGCCTTCCTGTTCTTCCTGCTGGCGGGCATCCTCGCGCTTGGCATGCGGGTGCAGCTGGCGGCCCCGCTGCTGGAGGTACTGCCGCAGGACACCTACAACCAGTTCTTCACCATGCATGGCACGGTGATGATGTTCCTGTTCGCCGTGCCGATGGTGGAGGCGCTGGGCGTGATGCTGCTGCCGCAGATGCTGGCGGCGCGCGACCTGCCCTTCCCGCGCCTGTCCGCCTTTGCGTTCTGGGCCTATTTCGTCGGCGGGCTGTCCTTCTTCGCATCGCTGTTCGTGGGGCTCGCGCCCGAGGGGGGCTGGTTCATGTACCCGCCCCTCACCTCCATCGCCTTCAGCCCCGAGATCAATGCCGATTTCTGGCTGCTGGGCATCGGCTTCATCGAGATTTCGGCCATTGCCGGCGCGATCGAGATCATCGTCGGCGTGCTGCGCACCCGCGCGCCCGGCATGACGCTGGACCGCATGCCGATGTTCGCGTGGGCGATGCTGGTGTTCGCTGTGATGATCATCGTGGCGTTCCCCAGCGTGATCCTGTGCACCCTGCTGCTGGAGATGGAGCGCGCGTTCAACTGGCCGTTCTTCGATCCCACGCGCGGCGGCGATCCGCTTCTGTGGCAGCACCTGTTCTGGTTCTTCGGCCACCCCGAGGTCTATATCATCTTCCTGCCCGCCGCCGGCTTGATGAGCATGATGGTCGCGACCGTCGCGCGCACGCCCCTGGTGGGCTATCGCCTCAACGTGCTGGCGCTGGTGGCCACGGGCTTCATCAGCTTTGGCGTGTGGGCGCACCACATGTTCTCGACCGGCATGCCGCGCGTCTCCACCGGATATTTCAGCGCGGCCAGCATGGCAGTGTCCCTGCCGGCGGGTATCCAGGTGTTCTGCTGGATCGCCACGCTGGCCGCGGGCAAGATCCGCTGGTCCACGCCCGCGCTGTTCGTGGTGGGCAGCATCGTGGTGTTCACCATGGGCGGGCTGACCGGCGTGATGGTCGGCATGGTGCCGTTCGACTGGCAGGTGCACGACAGCTATTTCATCGTCGCCCACCTGCATTACGTGCTGATCGGCGGCATGGTGTTCCCGATGTTCGCGGCGTTCTATTACTGGAACGGCATGACGTCGAAGAACGCGCTGTCGGAACGGCTTGGGCGCTGGATCTTCTGGCTGATGTTCACCGGGCTGCATATCACCTTCCTGCCGATGCACCTGACCGGCTTCATGGGCATGCCGCGCCGCGTGTATACCTATCTGCCAGGTCGCGGCTTCGACACGCTGAACCTGATCTCGACCGTGGGCGCCTTCGTGCTGGCGACGGGTGTGCTGCTGTTCCTGATCGATCTCGCCCGCCGCTTCCGCTTCACCACGGACGAGGATGCGGGCAATGTCTATGGCGGGGGCACGCTGGAATGGCTGCCGACGGGCATGTATTCGACCCGCTCGATCCCGCTGGTGCGCAGCCGACAGCCCCTTTGGGACGATCCCGATATCGGCGACGACGTGGCCGAGGGGCGCTATTTCCTGCCCAATAGCGCGACCGGCCTGCGCGAGACGCTGATCACCAGCCCGATCAATGCCGAGCCGCAATATCTGCAGCTGATGCCCGGTCCTTCGGCCTGGCCCTTTGCGGCGGCGGTGTTCACCGCGTCCTTCTTCCTGTCGCTGACCGTGCAGGGCTATCTGTTCGCGTCGCTCAGCGGCGTGATCGCGGTGTTCTGCACCCTGCGCTGGCTGTGGGAGACCGACCGCCCGATCGACCAGAAGACCGCCGATATCGGCGCGGGCATCACCGTGCCCATCGCGATCACCGGCCCGTCCAGCCATGGCTGGTGGGCGCTCAACACGCTGATGGTGGTGATGGGCATGATCGGCCTGATGGCGGTGTTCGGCTATTTCTATCTGTTCGGCATTCACCCGGAGGTCTGGATCGCTCCCCCGCCGCTGTGGCAGACGATTGCGATCATGGCCTTGCTGGCGCTGGCGCTGCTGGCCGCATGGGGGTCGCGCAAGACGCTGGCCCTGCACGAACCGGGCTCGTTCGCTGGACAGAGGCCGTGGCTGCTGGCCGCCATCGCCAGCCTGCTGCTGGCGGGCGCGCTCTATTGGGATGTCACCGGCTGGCAGGCGGCGGGGCTGGACCCGGTTGCGACCGGACATGGCGCGATCGTATCCGCCCTGATGGCGCTGCAGGGCCAGACCGTGGTGACCGCGCTGATCATGGCAGGCTATCTCGGCTATCGCAGCGGGCGCGGGCTGGTGCTGGCACCCACCAATGTCACGCTCGACATCGTGGCGCGGTTCATCGGTTATGTCGCGCTGCAGGGGTTGGCCTTTGCCTGCGTCACGCGCCTGTTTGCGGGAGGGTGACGGTGACTTCCGATTTCCACACACGGCACGACTGGCGCACGCTGGCGATCGCACTGACGATCTGGACCGGCCATTTCATCGTCGCCTGGCTGGCCAGCATCATCTTTCCCGACCAGCCCATCGCGCGCTGGATCGCCGCGGCCCTCACCGTGCTGTGCCTTGCGGCGCTCTACCTGTTGTGGTCGCGCAAGGCACGCCCGCCGCTTCGTTCGGTGGCCGGGCTGGGGATCGCGCTTTCCGCGGTAGGGGTCGCATACGGCACCCTCCCCGCGGTCATCGGCTAGGTCACACCATGTCCTCGGGCCGCACGGTGCGGTCGAAAGTCTCGGCATCGACGAGTTTCAGTTCAAGCGCGGCTTCGCGCAGACTCTGGCCGCGTTCGTGGGCATGTTTGGCGATCTTGGCGGCATTGTCATAGCCGACCTCGGGCGCAAGCGCCGTCACCAGCATCAGCGACCGCCCGACCAGTTCGGCGATGCGCTCGCGGTCGGCCTCCATCCCCTGGACGCAGCGGCGGGCGAAGCTGTCCATGGCGACCGCCAGCAGGTCGATGGAACGCAGCACCCCCGCACCGATCAGCGGTTTGAACACGTTCAGCTCAAACGCGCCCTGCAGGCCCCCGACCGTCACAGCCTGGTGGTTGCCGATGACCTGCGCCGCCACCATTGTCAGCATTTCGCACTGGGTGGGATTGACCTTGCCCGGCATGATCGAACTGCCCGGCTCATTCGCCGGAAGCTGCACTTCGCCAAGCCCCGATCGCGGCCCCGATCCCAGCCAGCGAATATCGTTGGCGATCTTGGTAAGCGACACCGCCAGCGTCGACAGGCTGCCCGACATCTGCACCAGCGGATCGTTGGAAGCCAGCGCTTCGAAACTATTCGCGGCAGGCTCGAATTCGGTGCCGGCTATCGTGGCGATCGCGCGCGCCATGTCGGACGCGAAACCCTCTGGCGCGTTGAGCCCGGTGCCGACCGCGGTGCCGCCCTGCGCAAGCCTGCGCAGATCGGGCAGTGCTTGCTCGATACGCCCGCGTCCGGCGCGCAGCTGGTGGGCATAGGCGGAAAACTCCTGCCCCAGCGTCAACGGCGTCGCATCCTGCAGATGGGTGCGCCCGATCTTCACGATGTCGCCCCACGCCTTTGCCTTTTCGTCCAGCGCATCAGCCAGCAGGTCGAGGGCGGGGAGCAATTGACGCTCGACTTCCAGAACAGCGGCCACGTGCAGCGCAGTCGGAAAGCTGTCGTTCGAGGATTGGCCCTTGTTGACGTGATCGTTGGGATGCACCGGGCTCTTGCCGCCGCGACCTTGGCCCAGGATCTCGTTCGCGCGGCCCGCGATCACCTCGTTCACGTTCATGTTGGTCTGGGTGCCGCTGCCGGTCTGCCAGATGACCAGCGGAAACTGATCGTCATGCTTGCCCGCGACGATTTCACCCGCGGCCTGTTCGACTGCGTCCGCCAGATCGCCGGGCAGGCCGTGCGCGCGATTGACCCGCGCCGCCGCCAGCTTGACCATGGCCATCGCGTGCACGACCCCAAGCGGCATGCGTTCGCGTTCGGCGAAGGGAAAGTTTTCAATGCTGCGCTGGGTCTGCGCGCCCCAATAGGCGCCTGCCGGCACGTCGATCGCGCCGATGCTGTCGGTTTCCTGCCGGGTTTGCGTGTCGGTCAAGTTTCTTCTCCTGCTCGGCGGGTTCGGGGCGCCGACGGGCGGCGGCTCCGCCAATCTTCGTCCTGCCCGTCCAACGTGTTGACGCGCGGGTCGGTCCCGGATGGAAAAGGCTGGAACGTCTGTGCGCGTCAAACGTCGGTCAGATAAGCAAACCGAAAACAGGAGGATGGCAAATGGCCGACAACGACACCGACAACAGCAGGGACGGACTGCGTCCCGACCAGAAGCCCGCGAACCAGACCGGCGTGCAGAGCGGCAACGTGAAGCAGCGCAGCGGACACGAACCGAAGAACACCGATCTTGCGCGCGGAAGCGAGCCCGAGACCCGCGGATCGAGCCAGCAGCGGGGATGAGAAGGTCCTGCCGGACGATCGTGTCATGAACGATAGCGCAGACAAGGCGCAGGATCGGGAAGACATGGTCCGGCTTCAGATAGCCGGCCGGGGGATCGAGGACGAGCGTGTGCTTTCAGCCATGCGCTCGGTCCCCCGGCACGCTTTTGTGCCCCATAATCTTGGCGAGTTCGCGTATCAGGACGGTCCCCTTCCCATCGGCGAGGGCCAGACGATATCGCAGCCCTATATCGTGGCCGCCATGATGGAAGCGGCACGGATCGAACGTGCCTCCAAGGTGCTGGAGATCGGTGCCGGCAGCGGATATGCCGCCGCCGTGGCGGGCAAGCTTGCCGCGCAGGTCATTGCTGTCGAACGTCACCATACGCTCGTCAATTCCGCCCGCGAGCGGATGCGCGCACTTGGCTATCACAATGTCGATATCCGCGAAGGCGATGGATGTGATGGACTAGCCGAAGAAGCGCCCTTCGATGCCATTCTCGTGGCGGCGGGCGCTCCGGTCGTTCCCGAAAAGCTGAAGGAGCAGCTGAAAATCGGCGGGCGCCTGGTCATTCCCGTCGGTGACGAGCGGCTTCAGGAACTGCAGGTCATCCTGCGCGAAGGCGAAAACCGATATAGCGAAAAATCCATCGGCAAGGTGCGCTTCGTGCCATTGGTGGGGCAAGGCGCATGGCCCGATCCCGACGCAGCGGATGAGGAGCAGCCGGACAGTACACTGCCCGCGATGATCCGAAAGCAGTCTGTCCCCCTCCCCGATCCGCACGATCCCGACTTTGGCGCCGCATTCGATCGCTATGCCGACCGCAGGATCGTCCTGCTGGGCGAATCTAGCCACGGCACGCGCGAATTCTATCGCGCCCGGGCCGCCATCACGCGCCATCTGGTAGAGAAGCACGGATTCTCGATCGTCGCGGTCGAAGCCGACTGGCCCGATGCCGGCGCGATCGACCGCTTCATCCGCGACCGTCCGTCGCTCGACGGACGAGCGGAGCCCTTCGCACGCTTCCCTCGCTGGATGTGGCGCAATCCCGAAATCGCCGAACTGGCACGCTGGCTGCGCGACCGCAATCGTGGCCTCGACGAAGATTCGAAAACGGGTTTCTACGGCCTCGACCTCTATAACATGACCGCATCGATCGATGAGGTGCTGGCCTATCTCGACCATGTCGATCCCGACGCAGCGGAAGTCGCGCGCGAGCGATACGGCTGCCTGACCCCATGGCAGCACGATCCCGCCAGCTACGGCCGGTCCGCCCTGTCGATGGGCTTCGCGCAATGCGAGAGCGACGTCGTGTCGCAGCTGACCCAGCTGCTGGAGCAAAGGCTGGAATACGAGGCTTCGGATGGCGCCTATTTCCTGGATGCCGTGCAGAACGCGCGGCTGATCGCCAGTGCCGAGAAATATTATCGCATCATGTATTACGGCGGTAGCGAAAGCTGGAACCTGCGCGACAGCCACATGTGCGACACGCTCACCCATCTGCTCGACCATGGCGGGCCCGATGCCAAGGCGGTGGTATGGGCGCACAACAGCCATATCGGCGACGCGCGCGCGACCGAAATGGGGCGCAGCGGCGAACATAATCTGGGCCAGCTGTGCCGCGAACGCTTTGGCGATGATGTCGTGTCCATCGGCTTCGGCACGCACACCGGCACGGTATCGGCGGCATCGCGCTGGGGCGGTGAGCGCGAGGTGAAGCGTGTCGCCCCCTCTCGCGAGGACAGCTATGAACATCAGTTCCATCTGTCGGGCTGCGACCGCTGCCTGCTGGATCTTGGGCCCTCGCTGTCCGCCGATCTGCGCAGTGCGCTGGAAAAGCCGCGGATCGAGCGCTTCATTGGCGTGATCTACCGGCCCGAGACCGAGCTGCTCAGCCATTACAGCGAAGCGGTCCTGACCGATCAGTTCGACGGCCTCGTATGGTTCGACACGACCACGGCCCTGGAACCCCTGCCCGAAAACCCCGTTAGCTTGGATGACGACGCAGCGGGGGCGGTGCCGGACACCTTTCCCTTCGGCGTCTGAACGCATCATCGACCGCCACCACCATGCAGGAGGGACCGCCATCTCGTCCGCCGAAAGCCAACAGCGCCAGCCAGCAATATTGCCATATTGCTGATGGAGGGCGAGCTTTCCCTGGTCCAGGTCCTGTTGCTTGCGCTGCTGCCCACCCTGGGCACGGTGCTGGGCGTGCTGCTGGCGGAATGGCGCAGGCCCCCCGGATGGCTGACAGGCGGCGCGCTGCACATGGCGGCGGGCCTGGCGACGGCGGTCGCCGCGATCGAGCTGATCCCCCGCTCTCAGGACCGGACCGAGACCTGGATCATTGCAATCGCGCTGCTCGTCGGTGCCTGCGTTTCGCTGGGCTTCTATCGCATATCGCTGCGGATGCAGGGCGGGGCGAACGGCCATTCGCTGATCTGGGGCGCCTATACCGCGATCGCCATCGACCTGTTCAGCGACGGGCTGATGACCGGCGGCGGCAGCGCGGTCGAGGGGGATCTGGGCGTGCTGCTAGCGGCATCGCAGGTGGTCGGAAATCTGCCGGGCGGCTTCGCCATTACCGCCGGGTTCCGCCATGCCGGCTTCGACCGGGACAAGCGGCTGAAGGCGGCGCTGTCCTATCCGATCGTGCCGGTGATCGGGGCCGCCGTCGGTTTTCTAGCGCTGAACGGCGCGGGCGACATGCTGACCGGCTTCGTGCTGGCGCTGTTCGCGGGTCTGCTGATCACCGCCACGGTCGAGGATCTGGTTCCCGAGGCGGACCAGCTCGGCGCCCCGCGGCGTATCTCGAGCCCTTCCTTTGCAGTCGGCTTCGTCCTGCTGCTAATGATGTCGGCCTATCTGGCCTGACCCCCAACCGGAGCCGCTGCCTTGAACAAGACCGACACCCAGACCGAGATCCACGGCGCCTGCGACATCCTGGACCGTCTGCGCGATCTTGCGCAGGACGAGGACGACGTGCCCATCGGCGACGTGATCGAGGCGATGGGAGCGCGCAGCTTCGGGCCGTTCATCATGCTGCCCGCGCTGATCGAATTGTCGCCGCTGGGCGCGATCCCGGGCATTCCGACCTTCCTTGCGCTGACCATCGCGCTGACTGCCGCGCAGATGCTGCTGGGGCGCGACCACTTGTGGCTGCCCGGCTTTATCGAGAACCGGTCGGCCAGCAGCCAGCGCGTGCTGAAAGCGACCGACAAGCTGCGCCCGATCGCCGAATGGATGGACCGCTGGTTCCATGGGCGCATGACGCGCTTTGCGAGCGGACCCTTCCCCCGGATCGCGGCAGGCTGCGGCATCGCACTGACGCTGACCGTGCCGCCGCTTGAGTTCATTCCATTCGCGAGTTCCGCCCCGATGCTGGCCATCGCCGCCTTTGGCCTGGCGCTGATCGTGCGCGACGGATTGCTGATGCTGATCGCGGGCGGATTGACGGTGGCGGCCATCGTGGTGGGGACCATGCTGGCCAGCGGGGGATAAGCGTCCCGCCGGGGAGCCGCAACGCCTCGCCCGGCGTGGGCACCGCCCTGCCCTGACCCGCCCGTCCGCGGCCGGACCAAGATCGCGCCGCACACGTTGAACTGGCAAAAGGAGACTTCCATGACCCAGACAACCGAAATGATCCACGAAGACAATCTTCCCGGCCACGAATCCGCGCTGGATCGCAAGCCGCAATGGCAGCCGCGCTATCCAGGATCGGGCCGGCTGAAGGGCAAGACCGCCATCGTGACCGGAGCCGACAGCGGCATCGGCCGCGCCGTCGCCGCACTCTATGCGCGCGAAGGGGCCAATGTGGCGATCGTATATCTGCTGGAGGATGACGATGCGGAGAAGACACGCGCCATCGTCGAGGACGAAGGCAGCGAAGCCATCTGCATCAAGGCCGACATCGGCTCGCAGAAGATGTGCCAGAAGATCGCCGACCAGGTGATCGAGCGGTTTGGCGCGATCGACATATTGGTGAACAACGCGGGCGAGCAGCACCCGGACGACGACATCACCGACATTACCGAGGAACAGCTGCGCCGCACGTTCCAGACCAATATCTTCGGCATGTTCTTCATGACGCAGGCGGTCCGCCCGCATCTGAAATCCGGATCGGCCATCGTCAATTGTACCAGCGTGACCATGTACAAGGGCAGCTGGTCACTGCTGGACTACAGTTCGACCAAGGGCGCGATCACGGCATTCACGCGTTCGCTCAGCGAGAACCTTGTGGGCGACGGAATCCGCGTGAACGCGGTCGCGCCTGGCCCGATCTGGACCCCCCTCAACCCCTGCGGCGGAGCGGACGAGGAAAAGCTGAAGCATTTCGGCGAAAGCACGCCCATCGGCCGCGCGGGCGAACCGAACGAGGTTGCGCCTTCCTTCCTGTTCCTGGCCTGCGAGGATTCGAGCTATATGAGCGGGCAGGTGCTGCACCCCAACGGTGGTATCATCGTCAACGGATAGGCGGCCCACCGCGCTAGATATCGGGCAGGGCCTGGTCGGCGAACCCCCACCCGGCCAGCGTCTTGCCCGATGCGCGTTTCAGCAGTTCGTCAGCATCGCCGATTGTCCAGCGATGTGCATTGTCGATGTTCTTCAGCTCGTTCCAGCCGATGGGCGCGGCCACGGGCGCACCGCTGCGCGCACGCGCCGAATAGGGCAGCACCGCCGTGCTGCCGCGCTGGTTGCGCAGCCAGTCGATGAAGATCCGCCCCTTGCGCTTGGCCTTGCTCATGGTCGCGACGAAGCGGTCGGGCTCGGCCACGCTCAGCGCCTCGGCGAAACGGCGGGCGAAGTCCTTGTGCGCGGCCCAGTCGTGGCCGGTGGTCAGCGGCACCACGACATGCACGCCCTTGCCGCCCGACAGCATGGCAAAGCTGACAAGGCCGATGTCGGCAAGCCGCGCGCGAATATCCTGCGCGGCGGTCTTCACCGCATCGAAGTCCAGCCCCTCGTCGGGGTCGAGGTCGAAGATCATCCGGTCGGGCGCCTCGACATCGGAGGTACGGCTGCCCCATCCGTGGAACTCGATCGTGCCCATCTGCACGCATTGCAGGATGCCGCGCGCATCCTCGACATAGAGGTAATCCTCGGTCCCGCCGTCCTTTTCGGCGATGGGGACATGGCGGACCGCATCGCCAAAGCCGCCGCTGTCGTGCTTCTGGAAAAAGCATTTCTTCGCCCGCCCCTGCGGACAGCGCACAAGGCTGACCGGGCGCCTGGCGGCAAAGGGCAGCATGATGCCGGCAACCGCCCGGTAGTAATCGGCCAGCTCGCCCTTGGTCTGGCCGGAATCGGGAAACACCACGCGGTCGCGGCTTGAAATCTCGACCTCGTTTTCCACCAGCGGAGCCTTGGCGGGTTTTTCCGGGGTAACCTCGTCCGCGTCCTTGTCGGATCGCAAGCCAAGAAAGCTGCCGTGGCGCACATTGCCGTCCGCAGTGAATTCGGCGAACGCGATCTCGGCGACCAGTCTGGGGGTGAGCCAGGTGACGCCCCTGCTCGACGGTTTGTCGACTTCGGCGGGCGGGGTCTTGCGTTCCAGCCGCTTCATCCTGCCCGTCAGCATGTCGAGATCGTCGCCCGAAAAGCCGGTGCCGACATTGCCCTTGTAGACCAGCTCGTCGCCCTCGTTCTGGGCCAGCAGCAAGGATGCGAACGGGCGTCCCTTGGCGCTGCTCTTCTTCCAGCCGATCACGACGAATTCCTGCCGCCGGGTGCATTTGATCTTCAGCCAACCCTTGCTGCGTGCATGGCGATAGGGGGCGTCGATCTTTTTCGAGATGACCCCTTCCTGCCCCGCCTTGCACATCGCGTCGTACAGCTTCTCGCCCGCACCGATGACATGGTCGGCAACGTGAATCGGCGGCGCGGCATCGGCCAGCAGCGCCTCCAGCCGTTCCTTGCGTTCGATATTGGTCAACGCCGCTAGGTCTTCGCCGTTCAATTCCAGCAGGTCGAAGGCGTGGAACTGCAGCGCATCGTCCGCGCCCTGCGATCCGTGCCCGCGCTTCAGCACCTGCTGCAATGTAGAGAAATCGGGATTGCCCTTGCCATCGGTCGCGACAATCTCTCCGTCGATCAGGCAAGGCGGCAGGTCGAGAGCGGCGAGCACCCCGACCAGCGGAGCGAACTTGTCGGTCCAGTCCTTGCCGCTGCGGGTATAGACACGCACCTCGTCGCCTTTCGCAGCCACCATGGCGCGGTAGCCGTCGAATTTTATCTCATGCATCCAGCCATTTCCCGCTGGCACGTCGTCGACCAGCATCGCCAGTTGAGGTTTCCGAAATTCCGGCAGTTTGGCGGCCGACTTGGCGGCACGTTTGCGAGCCGGTTTCGCCTTGACCGCATTGCGCTGAGAAGCCTTTTTCATCTGCGCGGCGAATGCATCGCCGCTCTTGTCCTCCAGCAAATATTCGCCCTTCTTGTCGGCCTCGATCTCCGCCATCGATCGCCCGGTCAGCACGCTGGTCAATTCGCGCTCGACCAGCGCGTCGCCCTCTTCGGCGAATTCATCGTCCAGCTTGCGCAGCAGCCAGTTTTCCCGCTTTTCTCCCGGCTTTTTCTTCAGCCTTATCAACAGCCATTCCCCCTTCATCCGCTCGCCATGCAGGATGAAATGCAGATGCCCCTTCTCGATGTCCCTGGCGCTCTTGCCTTCGATCGGGGCCCAGGTCCCCCTATCCCAAAGCATGACCGTGCCGCCGCCATATTCATCCTTGGGGATCGTCCCTTCGAAGGTGCCGTAGGAGATCGGGTGATCCTCTGTCCGAACGGCCAGCCGCTTGATGTCGGTGTCGGGCGACGGTCCCTTGGTGACGGCCCAGCTTTTATAGACGCCGTCCATTTCCAGCCGCAGGTCCCAGTGCAGGCGGGTCGCGTCGTGCTTCTGCACGACGAATTTCGCCTCGCCCTTCGCCTTGACCGCCTCTCCGCGCGGTTCGGGCGTCTTCGCGAAGTCGCGCTTCGCGTTATATTCGGCGAGGGGGTCAGTCCTTGTCGTCATGGGTTTTCTGCTCCAGCCGCCGTTCTTCCTTGCCGAACTTGTTCTCGACCGTGCGCAGCAGGGTGATGATGGCCAGGCTGGTCACGCTTAGCACGGCGACCAGAGGCCATTGTGCAGCCCCGCAAGCGATGCCCACGATCGTCGCAAGCCACAGATGCGCGGCGGTGGTCAAATTGTGGATGCGGCCCCTGCTGAACACGATCAGCCCCGCACCGATGATCCCGATGAAGGCGCCCGCCGCCTCGAACAGGCGCAGCGGATCCATGCGCTGCCCGTCAAGCTGGTGGTACAGCGCCATGATCGAGATCACCATCGCCGCGGAAGAGACGCAGATCAGCCCATGGGTGCGCATACCGGCGGCATGGCCGCGCCATTCCCGGTCCAGCCCCAGCAACAGCCCCAGTATCGACGCGACCCCGAGGCGGGAGATCATGTCCCACCCCATCCATTGAAGGGGCGTTGCGGCGTTCAGTTCCATGGCGTCAGGCCGACTTCTTCTTCGCGCCTGCGGATTTGGCGCCTGCCGTCTTGCGCTTTGCCGGGGTCTTGCCCGATGCCTTGCCTGCGGGCTTTTCGGCATCGACCGACTTCTTCAGCGCCGCCATCAGGTCGATCACGTTCGATCCGCCCGTTTCGGCCGGCTCGTCCGCATCCTCCAGGATCTTGGCACCGCCCTTGGCCTTGGCCTTCTTGTCGATCAGCTTGCGCAGCGCGTCGACATAGCGGTTCTCGAACTCGGACGCGTCAAAGGGGGCGGTCTTCTTCTCGATCAGGCTGGTCGCAAGGTCGAGCAGCTCCTTGTCCGGCTTGTCGGCCCCGATGTCGGTGAAGAACGCCTGCCCCTTGCGAACCTCGTCCGCATAGCGCAGCGTTTCCAGCAGCAGCCCCTTGCCGCAGGGTTTCAGCGCGACCAGCTTTTCCTGTCCGCGCACGGACAGCTGCCCCAACCCGACCTTGCCTGCCTGGCGCAAGGCGTCGCGCAGCACGATGAAGGCTTCCTCTGCCAGATCGTCGGCAGGGGCGACGTAATAGGGCTTTTCGAAATAGAGCGGATCGATCTCGCACGCGTCGACGAACTGGACCAGTTCAAGCGTGCGCTTGCTCTCGATCTTGACCGCCTCGATCTCGTCCTCTTCCAGGATGACGTAATTGCCCTTCGAGATTTCGAAGCCCTTCACGATCTCGTCCCGGTCGATCGGGCCGATGCCGGGCACCACCTTTTCATAGCTGATGCGCTTGCCGCTGGGTTCGTGGATCTGGTTGAAGCTGATCTTGGCCCCGGTCTTGGTCGCCGAATAGACCTCCACCGGAATGCTGACCAGGGCCAGCCTGATCTGACCCTGCCAATATGCCCTTGCCGCCATCGCGAAGTCCCCTTTCAGCAATTCAATCGCTGGTGGGGGCTAAGGGTTCCTAACAGGCTTTCGGGGGGGGCGTTGCGAGCCTGTGCGGATCGCGCACGCAACTGCATATCGACGGCGCCGGCGCAAGTCGCTAGGGCGTGCGGCATGACGACGACCATCACCATCCGCCGCCCCGACGACTGGCACGTGCATCTTCGCGATGGCGCCATGCTGGACGCGGTGGCGGAATATACGGCGCGCCAGTTCGGGCGGGCGATCGTCATGCCCAACCTGTCCCCGCCTGTGACCACTGTGGCCGCGGCGCAGGCCTATCGCGGGCGCATCATGGACGCGGTGCCGCAGGGCGCGGATTTCATCCCGCTGATGACCTGCTATCTGACAGACGATGCTGATCCGTCCGAGATTGCCCGCGGCTTCCAGGATGGCGTGTTCACCGCCTGCAAGCTCTATCCCGCCAATGCCACGACCAATTCGGCGCATGGCGTGACCGACATCCGCAAGCTGACCCATGTGCTCGAGGCGATGGAGCGCATCGGCATGCCCCTGCTGATCCACGGCGAGGTTACCGACAGCGACGTCGACATCTTCGACCGCGAGGCCGTGTTCATCGAACGCACGCTGGTCCCGCTGGTGCGCGACTATCCGGCGCTGAAGATCGTGCTGGAGCATATCACGACCGCCGACGCGGTCGATTTCGTCGAAGGAAGCGGCCCGCAGGTCGCCGCGACGATCACGCCGCAGCACATGATCATCAACCGCAACGCGATCTTCGCGGGCGGAATCCGTCCGCATAACTATTGCCTGCCCATCGCCAAGCGCGAACGGCACCGGCTGGCGGTGCGCAAGGCGGGCGTTTCGGGATTGCCCAGCTTCTTCCTTGGCACCGACAGCGCCCCGCACGAGATAGGCCGCAAGCAGAGCGCCTGCGGCTGCGCGGGCATCTTCAACGCGCCCTTCGCGATCGAAACCTATGCGCAGGTATTCGAGGAGGAAGACGCGCTGGACAATTTCGAGGCCTTCGCCTCGCTGAACGGTCCCGCCTTCTATGGATTGCCGGTGAACGAGGGGACCGTGACGCTGGAGCGCACCGATCATGTCGTGCCCGGCACGCTGGGCGAAGGCGAAACCTGCGTGGTACCGTTCCACGCGGGCGAGACGCTGCGCTGGAAGCTTGTCGGCTAGCGAAAGACCGGCGGATTTCCAACGGTTTCCGCCGCTTCACCCGCAATTGCAGGAAGTTCGAAACCTTCGTCAGTCGCAGCCGTTGGGCTAGCGAAAGGTGGACCAATGCCCCGATTGATCGTTGTTTCGAACCGCGTCGCGGATATCCATTCATCGAACGCTGCCAGTTCGGGGGGGCTGGCCATGGCGATGGCCGGCGCGCTGAAGGAAGAGGGCGGCGTCTGGCTGGGGTGGAGCGGCGAAACCTCGGACGACGGCGACGGCCCTCCGCAATTCTCGACCGTCGACAATGTCACCCTGGCCAAGATCGACCTGTCGCGGCAGCATGTCGAGGAATATTACAATGGCTATGCGAACCGCACGCTATGGCCGCTGTTCCATCATCGCACCGACCTGACGTCGTACGAACAATCGTTCAGCGAATCCTATCTCGACGTCAATCGCACCTTTGCGCAGGCGATCCGGTCGTTCGTGAAGCCGGGCGACGTGATCTGGGTGCAGGACTATCACCTGATCCCGCTGGGGCGCGAATTGCGCGCTTTGGGCGTCGACAACCGGATCGGCTTCTTCCTGCACATACCCTGGCCCGCGCGCGAGCTGTTCGTCACCCTGCCGCAGCATTCCGACCTGGTCTGGTCGCTGTTCGGCTATGATCTGGTCGGTTTCCAGACCGAAAAGGACCTGATGGCCTTTCGCGACTATTTCCAGACCGAGCTGAAGACGCAGCAGGACGACGAAGGGCTGATCGACCTGTTCGGCAGGCGACTGCTGGCGCGCAGCTATCCGATCAGCATCAATCCGTCGGAAATGGCCGAGCTGAGCAATACCGAGACCGCCGCCAACAGTTTTCGCCGCATGCGCGAGGGGAACGAGGAGTGCAAGATCCTGCTGGGCGTCGACCGCATCGACTATTCCAAGGGACTGCCGAACAAGTTCGCGGCCTATAACCGGTTTCTCGAACGTTTCCCCGAACGGCGCGGCACCGCGAAACTGCTGCAGATCGGCCAGCCGAGCCGCAGCCTGGTCGAGGAATACCAGGACCTGGGAGAAGAGCTGATGGCCGAGGCGGGTCGCATCAACGGGCGGTTCGGGCGGCTCGACTGGACGCCGCTGAGCTATCACACCCAGTCCTATGGCCGCGATGCGCTGGCCGGGATCTACCGCGCGGCGGACGCCTGCCTCGTCACCCCGCTGCGCGACGGGATGAACCTTGTCGCCAAGGAATTCGTCGCGGCGCAGGATCCCGCGGATCCGGGGGTGCTGCTGCTGTCGCGCTTCGCCGGCGCGGCAGAGCAATTGACCGAGGCGGTGTTCGTCAATCCCTATGACAAGGAACAGACCGCAGAGGCGATCGTCCAGGCCATCGACATGCCGCTGGACGAGCGCCAGGACCGCTGGCGCGCGATGTTCGACACCATATCGCGGTCCAGCCTGACCGCGTGGAAGAACAATTTCATGGCGGATCTGAAGAACGAGGACCGGCCCGAGACTCCCGATCGGGCCGAGATCTATGCGTTCTGACGCCGCTGGGGGTCGCTGAAGCCGCCCTGGGTTTCGGCATGCCGCGCCGCGCCGCGGCCGCCTGCCAGGCGGTCGGCCGTGGCGATCAGCGACAGATGCGACAGCGCCTGCGGGAAATTGCCGAGCTGGATGTCGTCCTCGCCCGAAAGCTCCTCTGCCAGCAGGCCCAGATCGTTGGCGCGGCCCAGCAGCCGTTCGAACAGTTCGCGCGCATCGTCCACCCGCCCCTGCGCGTGATAGGCGTCGACCAGCCAGAAGCCCGCCGCCACGAACGCGCCCTCGCCCTGCCCTAGCCCGTCGTCGGTATCCTCGGTCCGGTATCGCCAGACGAGGCCGTCGCGCATCAGTTCGCTTTCGATCGCGGCGACCGTGCCGATCATCCGCTCGTCACACGGGTCGAGCAGTCCGACGAAGGGCAGACGCAGTACCGCGGCATCCAGCGCATCGTCGTCATAGGCACGCACGAAGCTGTTGCGCTTGCGGTCGAAGCCCTTGTCCAGCACCTCCTCGCGAACGGTGGCGGCCAGTTCGGCATAATGGCGGCCAAGATCGGGCTCGCGGTCGCGCAGCCATGCCGCCGCCCGGTCAAACGCCACCCAGCACATCGCCTTGGAATAGGTGTGGTGATGCAGCGGTCCCCGGCTTTCCCAGATACCCGCGTCGGGTTCGCACCAGATGCCTTCCAGCTTGGCCGCCAGCA
The DNA here is from genome assembly GCF_001661675.2 of Croceicoccus marinus. Classification (NCBI taxonomy): domain Bacteria; kingdom Pseudomonadati; phylum Pseudomonadota; class Alphaproteobacteria; order Sphingomonadales; family Erythrobacteraceae; genus Croceicoccus; species Croceicoccus marinus. The sequence goes on from NZ_CP019602.1 coordinate 1,474,109, forward strand.
TGCGGATCAGCGTGTCGGTCTCGTTCTCGTGGTGCTCGTTCGGCAGGCCGATCTGCGCCGCGCGGTAGAGCGCGTCGATCACCTCGCCATAGGTGTCGAGTTGCAGTTGCTCCTGTGCGCCATTGCCGAAGCGAACGGGCTTCGCGCCGCCGAAGCCGGGCAGCCAGTCGGCCTGCCATTCGATCGCGCGCGGTTCGCCCATGACAGTGTAGAAGGGCCTGAGATCGATCGGATCGCCGCCGATAGCGCGCCGCAGCCAGCCGATCCAGCCTGCCGCCTCTCCGCTGAAACCCACGCGGCTGAGCGCCATCAGCGCCAGCGTCGCATCGCGCAGCCAGCAATAGCGGTAATCCCAGTTGCGGCTGCCCCCCGGCTGTTCGGGCAGCGAGGAGGTGACCGCCGCGACGAAGCCGCCGGTCGGCCGGTGGATCATGACCTTGAGCGTCAGCACCGACCGCAGCACCGCATCGCGGTAGTCGCCGTCATAATCGAATTGGCTGGCGATATCGGCCCAGTACTCCTCGGTCTCCCTCAGGCCGTGGTAGGGGTCGACCGCGTCCGGCACATTCTCGTGCGACGGGAACCAGGTCAGCACGAGCGAGCATTTCTCGCCCTCTTCCAGCTCGATCCGCGATTCAAAGCGGCGATCCTTGAATTCGATCTCTGTATCGAAGGTCAGGCTGACGCCGTCCGGCCCGCTGATCGCCAGCGCGCTGGCGCCCGAGCAATGGCGGACAAGCGGATGGATGCGGCCGAAATCGAAGCGCAGATACAGCTCGCTGATCATGCTTACGCTGCCTTCGAGGCATTCTATGATGCGGACAAGATCGGGCGTACCCCCCCTGATCGGCATGAAATCGGTGATGCGCGCGCGTCCGGAAGGCAGGGTGAATTCGGTTTCCAGGATCAGGCTGTCGCCGCGATAGCGCCTGCTGGTCGAGATGATCTCCTCGTCGAACAGGAAGTGCCAGCAGCCATTGTCCTTGTCGCCGAGAATCGCCGCCATGCAGGCCTCGGAATCGAAACGCGGGAAGCATAGCCATTCGATCGCGCCGCTCTTGCTGACCAGTGCCGCCGTCTCGCCGTCTCCGATGATCGCATAGTCCGAGATGCGCTTTTCGTCGCTGCTGCCCATATTCTAGCGCCCAGCCCGCGTGCCGAGCAGGCCCATGCCGCCAAGGATTACCGCCGCAGCGCCCAGCAGGGCGCGATGTTTCGTGATCCATAGCTGGCTGCTGCGGGTCCGCGCCTCGTCGTCGAAGCGCCCGTGGGCGCCGTGGTCGCCCGGCACGGGTTCGTATAGATTGTCCTTGCGGTCGGGCGATACCGGCGTGGCGGCTTGCTGCCCCTTGATGCCAGTCCGCGCGAGATAGCGATCGACCAGCGGCGAAGCCAGCCGGTCGCCCCAGATCGCCTTCAGCGTGGGCCACCCAAGCTTGACCGACTTGCGGCCCGAATGCGCTGCGAAATGGATCGCCTCGGCCGCGATCTCTGGCTGATAGGGCGGGCTGGCGGGGCGCGGCTTGCCCGGCAAGGTCGTGCGGATCCAATCGAACTGCGGCGTGTTGACGCCCGGCAATTGCACCATGGTGGTCCGCACCTTCGACCCGGCATGCAGCAGTTCGCTGCGCAGGGAATCGTGAAAACCCTGGATCGCATGCTTGGCCCCGCAATAGGCCGATTGCAGCGGAATGCCGCGATAGGCGAGCGCGCTGCCGACCAGCACGACATGGCCGCGATCGCGCCGCACCATGCGCTTTAGCGCTGCCATCGTGCCGTGGACCTGGCCGTGATAGGTTACCTCGGTGACGCGGTGGTAATCATCCATGTCCATGTCCATGAATGGTGCGAGCACGCCCGCGAAGGCGGCATTGATCCAGATGTCGATCGGGCCGAACGCTTCTTCGATAGCATCGGCGGCATGTTCCACTGCCTCGTAATCGCTGACGTCGCACTGGCAGATCAGCGCCTTGCCGCCCAGCCTTTCGATATCGTCCTTCGCACCCTTCAGCCCGTCCATGCCGCGCGCGATCAGACCGATGTGCGCGCCGTCGCGCGCGAAGCGGCGAGCGGTTGCACGGCCCACGCCAGCAGATGCTCCGGTGATGACGACGACTGGCGGGCGGTGCTCTTGCTTTTCCATACCGGTTAAAGCCCGCGGTGGCGCGCAAGTTCCGCAAAAAGGCGCGCAACATCGGCCCCGTCAGTCGTCCGACACCACCGAGCTGAACAGCTGCTTCACGCTGCCCTTCAGCATGTCGAGCTGTTCGGGATCGCCCTTCATCGCCGTGGTCATGAAGGACCTGGCCTGCTCGAAGCTGATATGCGGGGGCAGCGGCGGCACTTCGGGATCGGTCCTTACTTCCAGCACGCATGGCCTGTCCAGCGCCAGCGCCTGCTCCCACGCGGTGCCAAGCTGGTCGGGATCGTCGACGAAGATGCCTTCGAGCCCAATCATCCTGGCGAACTGGTGATAGGGCACGTCGGGCAGCTCCTGCGTCATCCCGGACTTGGGATTGCCCTCCATCACGCGCTGTTCCCATGTGACCTGGTTGAGGTCGCAATTGTTCAGCACGCAGACCACGAAGGTCGGGTTGCTCCACTTTCGCCAGTATTTGGACACGGTGATCAGCTCGGCCATGTTGTTCATCTGCATCGCCCCGTCGCCGACCATGGCGATCACCGGGCGGTCGGGATGGGCGAACTTGGCCGCGATGGCATAGGGCACCGCAGCCCCCATCGACGCCAGCCCGCCCGAGAGCGAGGCCATCATCCCCTCGCGAATATAGACGTCGCGGGCATACCAGTTGGCGCAGGACCCGGAATCGCTGGTCAGGATCGCCCGGTCGGGCACGCGGGGCGACAGTTCGGTGAACACCCTTTGCGGATTGACCGGGTCGGCATCCACCATGGCGCGGTCGCGCAGGGTCTCCTCCCAGTCGCGCTTCCAGTCGGCGATGGTGTCGCGCCAGCCGGTATCGGTCTTTGGCTGCAACAGGGGGAGCAGCGCGTCGATGGTCGACACGACATCGCCCTGCAGATTGACGTCATGCGGAAAGCGGATCGACAGCATGCCGGGATCGATGTCCACCTGCACGCCGCGCGCCTGTCCTTCCTTGGGCAGGAATTCCGCATAGAGAAAGCCGCTGCCCAGCATCAGCAATGTATCGCACTGCGCCATCATGTCCGAACTGGTCTTCGTGCCCAGCAGCCCGATAGAGCCGGTCACCCAGGGCAGATCGTCGGGCAGGACGTCCTTGCCCAGCAGCGCCTTGGCGCAGCCCGCGCCCAGCCGGTCGGCGATGGCCCTGACCTGCGGCGCGGCGCCCTTGCACCCGGCGCCGATCAGCATGGCGACCTTGCTGCCGGTGTTCAGCACCTCGGCCGCGCGTTCCAGGTCCGATTGCATCGGCACGATGCGCGGGCGCGACCAGCCTACGCCCGAAAAGACCGCGCCATGCTTGCGCGGCGGCTGCGCCATCTCCTCTTCCTGCAGGTCGTTCGGGAAGACCAATGCCGTCACGCGGCGGTCGCCCATCGCGATCCGCACTGCCCGGTCGACAAGGTGGCGCACCTGCGCGGGCACCATGGCATAGCCGGTGAACGCCCCGGCGACGTCCTTGAACATCGCCGCCATGTCCAGTTCCTGCTGGTAATGCGATCCGATCGCGGTGCGTGCCTGCTGCCCCACGATGGCCAGCACCGGCATGTGATCCATGCGCGCATCGTACAGCCCGGTCAGCAGATGCGACGCCCCCGGCCCCGACGTCGCTAGGCAGACCCCCAGCTCGCCCGTGAACTTTGCGTGGGCGCTGGCCATGAAGGCGGCCATCTCCTCGTGCCTGACCTGCACGAATTCGAACCGGTCGCGCTGCTTGTCGAGCGCGCCGATCAGCCCGTTGATGCCGTCGCCCGGATAGCCGAAGATGCGGCGGACGCCCCATTCATGCAGTCGGTCCCACACGAATTCGGATACGGTCTGCGCCATGTGCGTTCTCCTCGGCTCGGGCTGTAGGTATCGCTGCAGGTTCTTGGGTAAAAGCGGACGGGATCGCGTCCTGTTCCTGTCAGGCCGCGACGCGGCGCAGCGCAGGGCAGAGCCGTGCGATAATCGGGATGAACGACACGGCCGGTACGCGCCCCGCCTCCACCATTGGGCAAGGATCGGCCATGAACGCGGCGAACGGGAAAGTCCGGCGATCGCGGCGACGAGCTACAGTCCGGTTCGAAGGCCCGTCCCCCGCTCGACCGGCAGCGCTAAGACACTCTATCGCGCCCTCGGGTGGCGGAACAGCCGCTGCGTTTCGGCAGCGTCGAGGACGATCTGTTCGCCGCGGTCATCGAAAGCTATAACGGCGAACGGCAGTCGCCGCCGAAACGTTGGCCAGCGCGCGGTCTGCCCACCGATGAGCAATGACGCGCTGTACTGGATCGCCAGCAATCCGGAAGTCCCAACTAGCGGGTAAAGCGCCTATCCGCCCTTTACCGGGTCTGCCTTCTCGCCCGAAGAAGGCGTCAAAACTGTAACAGGGCGATAACCCACTCGTCGATCGGACCGATGCTGACGAGCATCGATTTCGCGAACACCATCTATAAGGGGTGTTGCGAGGGGATGCACCTGTTCCGCATGCCGCAGTTCATCTGGGCGTCGCTGTGCACCGCGATCCCGATGATCTTCGCCAGCCGCCGCTGACTGCCACGACCACGCCGCTTGCGCTGGACCGCTATGCCGGATTTCACTTTCTCACCAGTGGCATGGGCGGGAACATGACGGATCATGCCGATCTGGTCTGGGCGTTCGGCCATCCGGAAGACTACATCCAGATTCTGCCCGCCGCCCGCATGGGTTAGCTGCGCGGACACGCCGCCCCGGAAACCGGGGCGACCGGCGCGTCAGTCGGGCATCGCTTCCAGCACCTTGTCCGGGGTCATCGGGAACTCGAACATGCGCGCTCCGCAGGCGTTGTAGATCGCGTTCGCGATGGCGCCGGCGCCGCCGCACATGCCCAGTTCGCCCACGCCCTTGGCCTGTACCGCGCTGGCCGCCGGGTCGTTGCGTTCCAGCATTATCACTTCCAGGTCGGGCACGTCGCGGTGAACCGGAACGTGATATTCGGCCAGGTCGCAATTGGCCAGATGGCCGTCCACCGGATCGAACAGCAGCGATTCGGTCAGCGCGCTGCCGATGCACCACACCATGCCGCCGATGCATTGCGACCGCGCGGTCTGCGCATTGAGGACGCGGCCGAAGCCGAAGGCGCCCAGCATCCGCTCGACGCGGGTTTCGCCGGTATGGCGGTTGACCCGAACCTGCGCGAAGAACGCACCAAAGCTTGATGCGGTGTAATCGTCCGAAATATCGCCAGGCTCGTAATGGCCCTCGACGCTCAGCGGTTCTCCGTCCAGCAAATCCTGCAGGGTGCGGTTCGAACCGTCGCGCAGCGAACCGTCGCGCAGATCGAGCTGGTCCTCGCCGATACCGGCCTTGTCGGCCAGTTTCTCGCGGATCGACTGGCACGCGATGACCACTGCCGAACCGATCGAGGCAGCGCCCCAGCTCCCGCCCGATCCGGGACCGCGCGGGAAATCGGTGTCGCCCAGTTCGACCAGCACGTTTTCGGGTGCAAGACCCAGCATTTCGCCCGCGATCTGCGTCAGGACCGCATAGGTGCCGGTGCCGATATCGGTCATGTCGCTCTGCACGCGGGCGGTCCCGTCACCGTTCAGGGTCACGCGCGCCTTTGCTTCCGACACGTTGTGCACGCGCGCGGCGCTGGCCATGCCGGTACCGATCCACCATTCGCCCTCACGCCGCTGGCGGGGCTTGCGCGGACCCTTTTCCCAGCCGAACGCCTCTGCGCCCTTGGTCAGGCAATCGGCAAGCTCATGCTCGGTAAACGGCAGGCCCTTGGAGGGATCCTTTTCGGGAATGTTGCGCAGGCGCAGTTCGACGGGGTCGATGCCCACCTCCTCGGCCAGGCAGTCCATCGCGGCTTCAAGCACCGGCATGCCGATTGCCTCGCCCGGGGCGCGGACCGATCCGGCGGTCATCTGGTGGATGCGGCCAACTTCCAGCTCCATCAGGCGGTTCTCGCCGCCATAAAGGAACACGCTGGACTGCAGCACCGGCTCGGCAAATTCCTCGTCCGGCAGGTTCGACACGCGTGCTTCATGGCCGAAGCCGATCAGGCGGCCCTCGCCATCGGCGGCAAGGCGCACGCGCTGCTTCGATTCCGACCGGCGCATGATTGTCTGGAACACCTGCTGCCGGCTCATCACCACCCTGACCGGGCGTTTCAGTTCCATGGCCGCAAGGGCGGCGGCGGTCACTTCCTCGCTCAGCCCCAGCTTCGATCCGAAACCCCCGCCGACATAGCGGGAGATGATGCGGATCTTGTCCTCGGGCAGGTCGAGCGCGTCGGACAGTTCCGAGATGTTGAAATTGGGCATCTGCAGCGATGCGTGGACGGTCAGCCTGTCGCCGTCCCATTCGGCCAGGGCCGCATGCGGTTCCATCGCGGCGCTGGCGTGGCCGTGCGTGACATAGGTCAGGTCGACGGTATGCGGCGCGGTGGCCATCGCGTGGGCCAGATCGCCGGCCCGTACATTACCGTCGTCCTCCTCGGTCTCCATGTCCTCCGGGTCGAGCGGGATGTCGCCCAGGTCGTCCGCTTCGTAGGAGAACGGCAGGTGCTTGGCGGCATGAGTGGCCTTTTCGAAACTGGTGGCGACCACCAGCGCGAAAGGCTGCCCGAAATAATCGATGTGCGATGGCTGCTGTTCGGGCGACTCGCCCGCTCCGCCCTGCGCGGGGCGCACGGTCATGCGCATGTCGTCGATGACGGCCACGACGCCGTCCATCTCGAGCGCTTTTTTCTTGTCGATGCCGGTGATCGTGCCCTTGGTGAAGGGTGCGGTGACCAGCACGCCGGTCAGCGTGTCCTCGGCATGGTATTCGGCCGCATAGGGCGCGGTTCCGGTGACCTTTGCCAGCCCTTCGGGCCGCGACAGCGCCTTGCCGATGATGTCCTGCGACCCGCGATCCAGCAGATTGCGCGTGTCGGGTTCGTCCTGCTTGAAATGCACTGTCACGATGATGTCCCCGTTGCTTCGCCCAGCACGGCCTTCAGCGTGCGCCGGGCAAGCGGTATCTTGAAATCGTTCTCGCCGTATCCCTGCGCGTCTTCCAGCAGCAGGCCGGCGGCCTTGTCGAACAGCGCCTCGTCCGGCGCCTTGCCGACCAGCAGCTCGGCGATGCGAGGATCGTGCCACGGCTTGTGGGCCAGGCCGCCGAACGCCAGATCGGCGCGGCTGATCAATCCGCCTTCGTCCATGGCGACGACTGCCGCGACCGAGACAAGCGCGAAGGCATAGGAGGAACGCTCGCGTACCTTGCGATAGATCTGCTTGCCTTCCACCGGCGCTGGCAGCGTTACGCCGGTAATGATCTCGCCTTCTTCCAGCACGTTGTCGCGCCATGGCGTATCGCCCGGCAGGCGGTGGAAGTCGCGGACCGGCACACTGCGCGACTTGCCGTTCTCGCTCGCGATCTCGACAGCCGCGTCCAGTGCCGCCATCGCCACCGCCATGTCGCCGGGATAGGTCGCGATGCACTGATCGCTGGTTCCCAGTACGGCGTGCAGGCGGGCGATGCCGTCGATAGCGCCGCAGCCGGACCCGGGCTCACGCTTGTTGCAGGGCTGGTCGATATTGGTGAAGTAATAGCAGCGCGTCCGCTGGCACAGATTGCCGCCGGTCGTCGCGCGATTGCGCAGTTGCTGGGTGGCCCCGGCCAGGATGGCGCGCGACAGGACGGGCCAGTCGGCACGCACCCGGTCGTCGACCGCCACCGCCGTGTTGCTGGCCAGCGCACCAATGCGCAGGCCGCCTCCGTCGATCGGATCGATCCCCGCCATCGGCAGGCGATTGATGTCGACCAGCGTGTCCGGCGTCTCGACCTCGAGCTTCAGCAGGTCGACCAGATTGGTCCCGCCGCCGATCGGCTTCGACGCATCGCCGGCGCAAAGCTGCGAGGCATGCGCGAGGCTGTCCGCGCGTTGTAGGTCGAATGGTTTCACGATTGCGCCTCCCGCACGGCTTCGATGGCCTTGACGATGTTGGAATAGGCGCCGCAGCGGCACAGATTGCCGCTCATGCGTTCGCGGATTTCCTCTCCGCTGAATTCGATCTTGCCGGTGAGATCGTCGCTGGCGTCGCTGGGCCAGCCATTGGCGATCTCGTCCATCATGGCCGTCGCCGAACAGATCTGTCCGGGCGTGCAATAGCCGCACTGGAAGCCGTCATGCTCGACGAAGGCAAGCTGCAGAGCCGACGGGTCGGCGGGCGTGCCCAACCCCTCGATCGTGGTGACGGCATCGCCGTCATGCAGCGCGGCGAGCGACAGGCAGCTGTTGATGCGCATGCCGTTCACGATGACGGTGCACGCACCGCACTGGCCGTGGTCGCAGCCTTTCTTGGTGCCGTTCAGCCCCAGGTCGCCGCGCAGGAAGTCGAGCAGGCTGACGCGCGGATCGTCGGGCAGCTCATGGGTTTGGGAATTTACGGTGATGGGCAAGATCGTCTCCTCCTTGCCCCCAATGCGCGAGCGCGCTGCTGTTTCCGGGGTAATACAGCATTATCCCATCGGCTCGACGGATCGAAGCGCCAGCAAGGTGAACCGAATGCGCTAACCTTCGTCCCCAGACGGCACATTCGCGCGCAATTGGTCCAGCCATGGCTGCGCCGTCGCATCGGATGGCGCGCGCCAGTCGCCCCGCGGGCTGAGCGCCCCTGCCGACGACACCTTCGGCCCGTTCGGCAGAGCGGATCGCTTGAACTGGCTGAACGCGAAGAAGCGCTGCAGGAACGCGTCCAGCCAGCGGGTGATGGTCGGCAGATCGTATTCGCGCCGCTCATGGGCGGGAAACTCGGCGGGCCAGCTGCCCTTCCCGGCATTGCGCCATGCGTGCCAGGCCAGGAACGCGACCTTGGACGGCCGCTGCCCGAAACGGACGATGTGGTGCAGGAAGAAATCGTTGAGCTCGTATGGCCCAATGGTGTCCTCGGTGCTCTGCACCTCGCCATCCTCGCCCGCGGGGACGAGTTCGGGCGAAATCTCGGTATCGAGAATGGCGCTAAGCACGTCGGCGGTGGCATCGTCGAACTGTCCGGTGCGGGTGGTCCAGCGGATCAAATACTGGATCAGGGTCTTGGGAACGCCCGAATTGACCGCGTAATGGCTCATCTGGTCGCCCACGCCATAGGTGCACCATCCCAGCGCCAGTTCCGACAAATCGCCGGTGCCGATGACGAACCCGCGATGCTGGCCGGCAAGGCGGAATAGATAATCGGTTCGCAGACCCGCCTGCACATTCTCGAACACAGTGTCGTAGACGTCCTCGCCCCGCGCAAAGGGGTGGCCCATGTCGCCAAGCATCAGTTTTGCTGCGGGGCGAATGTCGATCTCCTCGGCATGGATGCCCAGCGCATCCATCAGCTTCCAGGCGTTCGACCTGGTGCCTTCCGACGTGCCGAAGCCCGGCATCGTATAGCCGCGGATCGTGGTGCGCGGCAGGCCCAGCCGGTCGCAGACCTTGGCCGCGACGATAAGCGCATGGGTGGAATCGAGGCCGCCCGACACGCCAATGACCAGGCTGTCACCGCTCGTCGCCTGGAACCGGCGCATCAGGCCGTCGACCTGGATGTTGAACGCCTCGAAGCAATCCTCGTCGAGCTTGCCCTGGCGGTTGGGGACGAAGGGAAAACGGCGGATCCGCCGCTTCAGCCCGCTGTCGCCGGTCGCGGGCCGGTGATCGAACCCTATCGTGCGAAAGGCAAGCTCGGGCCGTCCTGCCGCATCGACCGCGTCGCCGAAGGTCTGAAGCCGCAGGCGGTCGTTCAATATACGGCCGCAATCGACGTCGGCGATGCACAGCTCTGGCGCCAGCGAGAAACGCTCGCTCTCGCAAAGCAGGTCGCCCAGTTCGTAGATCATGCCCTGCCCGTCCCAGGCGAGATCGGTCGTGCTTTCGCCGTGCCCGGCAGCCGAATAGACATAGGCCGAAGCGGTGCGCGCGCTTTGCGAGCGGCACAGCAGATGACGTTCGTCAGCCTTGCCGATGGTGATGTTCGATGCCGACAGATTGGCCAGTATGGTCGCCCCCGCCAGCGCCCCGCGGGTGGATGGCGGATCGGGCGCCCAGAAATCCTCGCAGATCTCGGCGAAGACGCTGAAGCCCGGCCTGTTGTCGTCGGCGAAGATCAGGTCGGTGCCGAAGGGGATGCTTTCCCCCCCGATGCCGATCCGCTCGCCCGCGATGCCGCGGCCTGCCGCGAACCAGCGCTTTTCATAGAACTCGCGGTAATTGGGCAAGAAGCTCTTGGGAACGGCGCCAAGGATGCGGCCCCGGTGAATGGCGACCGCACAATTGTAAAGCCGCCCCGAACGACGCAGCGGCGCCCCTACCAGCATCAGCGGGATCAGCCCGGCACTGGCCTCAGCGATTTCTCCCACCGCCTTTTCCGCTGCATCGAGCAGCGCGTCCTGCATCACCAGATCGTCGAGCGCGTAGGAGGATACGCAGAGTTCGGGAAAGACCAGCAGATCGACCTGCCGGTCATGCGCCTTGCGCGCCTCGGCCAGCACGGCATCGCGGTTGAAGGCGATGTCCGCCGTCCGCACGCATGGCGTGGCCGCGGCGACCCGCACGAAACCATGGGTGTGCAAGTCGAAGAATGGGTGGTTATCCGCGATGATCCTGTTCCTTCCTGGCTGCATCGACGCCAATGGCATCGATCATCATGTCGACCGCTACATCGACCGCCCTCGCGCGAACTCCGTCGCGGCCGATCGCGCCGAAATGCTCCTCGCGATGCATAAGGCGGCTGTCCCCGCCGTCCAGCTTGCGGAAGCTGCACAAATGGACGAGCCCTTCCTCGTCATCGTCGCCTGCCGGGCCCGCAAAGCCGGTGATCGCGACGCCGACGTCGGCGGGGGAACGCCGCATCGCGCCGCGCGCCATGGCATGCGCCGTTTCGCGGCTGACCGCTCCGCAATTCTCGACCAGCGCGCGGTCGATGCCCAGCAGGTCGCATTTGGCGGCCTTGGAATAGACCACGAAGCCGCGTTCGAACACATGGCTGACGCCCTTCAGGTCGGTCAGCAGCGACGAGAGCAAGCCGCCGGTGCAGCTTTCGGCCGCGACAAGCGCAATGCCTCTGCTTTCGGCCAGCTCGCACAGCGCCCTGGCCTTTTCCAACGTCGCCCGGGGTATGCCTTCGCTCACCGCCGTGATGCTCCCTCTGCCTGCAGTCGATGCCTGTCTTCCCTGCACATAAAGGTTTGCATGCAAAGACGTTCCGCCCGGGTTTCGCTCAGTCCTGCTTCGCGGCCGCGACGGGTGCAGGGTCCATCCGGGGAACCAGCAGATGGATGCACAGCAGCGCCAGCGCATAGGCCAGGCCCGCATAGAGCACGATGGGAACATAGGACCCCGTCAGTTCCAGCGTCCAGCCCGTCACCTGCGACATCAATATGCCGCCTATGGCTCCGGCTGCCCCGCCCATTCCCAGTACTGTTGCCACAGCGCGCCGCGGATACATGTCGGCGATCATGGTGAAGATGTTCGAGCTGAACGCCTGGTGCGCCGCGGTGCCCATTCCGATCAGCAGCACAGCCACCATCGGGCTGGGCGCGCTGGCCACCGTTACCAGCGGCAGCGCCAGCAAGGCCGCGCACAGCAGCGTCGTCTTGCGCGCCCTGTTGATGCTCCATCCGCGCGCGATCAGGTGCGACGACAGCCATCCACCCGCGATCGAGCCGATGTCGGCCAGCAGATAGACCCCGACCAGCGCCGGACCGATGGTGGCGAAGATGCCGCTCTCGGCAGTGGGGAACAGTTCCATCCCCTGCGTCTTGGCGAGCAGGTCGGGAAGCCAGAACAGGAACAGGTACCAGACGGGATCGGTGAAGAACTTGCCGCAGATGAAGAACCACGCCTGCCGCTGGCGGATCGCGCTGCGCCAGCTGAGCAGTTCGGTGGCGGGCTCCTCGCCGTCCTGGTCGATCCATGTCCGCTCCTCGTCCGTGACGGCGGTGTGCAGGTGCGGCTGGCGGAAGAAGCGGAGCCACAGCCACAGGACCACGAACCCCAGCAACCCGGTCGCGATGAAGGCCGTGCGCCAGCCGAACGCGCCGGCAAGGCCGATCGCGATCACGGGGGTCAGCAGCACGCCGACATTGGCGCCCGCGTTCAGCAGGCCGACGCCCAGCGCGCGTTCCCGCTTGGGAAACCATTCGGCGATGGACTTGACCGCGCCGGGATAGGCGGCGCTTTCCGCCGCGCCCAGTACGATGCGTGCAAGGATGAAATGCAGCACGTTGCGCGCCGCGGCATGCAGGCAGGCCGCGATGCTCCAGACCGCGATCGCGATGGCCATGCCGCGCCGCGTCCCCACCCGGTCGAGCAGCCGTCCCACCACCAGCAGCCCGATGCCATAGCTGGCCTGGAAGGCGGTAACGATGTTGCCGTAATCGACCTCGGACCAGCCCATGTCCTCCTCGATCACGGGCTTCAGCACGCCGATGATCTGCCGGTCGATGTAATTGATCGTGATCACGGCAAAGAGGAGCGCGCAGATGCCCCACCTGTAGCGGCCAAGCGGCTTCGCGATCGCGGCGACGGACGCCATTCCCCTCTCCTTCTGTTCTGATAGCGCTAACTTACCGGGGCGGGGACGCTTGGCAAGCATGCGCTTTTGCGGTGACTGTGTCCGGCAAGTTCAATGACCTGTCACCAAGGCGGCAGGAACGGGCGATCATCGACGCGGCACCGCAAGCAAAGGCGAATTTGCATTGGACAGTTTGCTTATCTCGCCTAATGATAGCGCTCCCAATAGAGGATATGAGCCGGTGCCAGCCGGTCTGGGGAGGGGAATATGATCAGTTTTCGCGCGACATCCATCGCTGTCACCGCAGCGCTGCTGGCGGGCTGCGCCGCCGTTCCGGCCGATATGGAGCTGCGCCAGCCGCCACTTGCCGACGGCGGCGACGGCCCGGGCATCGCCCACCCGGAAATCTGGCCCGCCTATGATTATCCGGTACCCGCCAATCCGCAGGCGGAGCAGCGCATTGCCGATCTGCTGAACCGGATGACGCTGGAGGAAAAGATCGGCCAGCTGGTCCAGGCCGACCTGTGCTGCGTCACGCCCGAGGATGTTCGCCGCTATAATCTGGGATCGATCCTGGTGGGCGGCAACAGCGGTCCCGGCGGCGACGATCTGGCGCCCGCGCCCGAATGGCTGAAGGCGGCGGACGAGTTCTACCTCGCCTCGGTCGACCGGTCCGACGGCGGTGTGGGCGTTCCGCTGGTCTGGGGCACCGACGCGGTGCACGGCCATTCGAACATCGTCGGCGCGACGATATTCCCGCACAACATCGGGCTTGGCGCGATGCGCGACCCTTCGCTGGTCGAGAAGATCGGCGCGGTCACCGCCAAGGAGATCCGCGTCACCGGGCAGGAATGGACCTTTGCGCCCACCGTTGCCGTCCCGCAGGATTTCCGGTGGGGCCGCGCCTATGAAGGCTATTCCTCCGATCCGGAACTGGTCGCTTCCTATGTCGGCGCGATGGTGCGCGGCCTGCAGGGGCCGCCCACGAACGACAATCTGCTGGCCGGTCCCCATGTGATCGCGTCGACCAAGCATTTCCTGGCCGATGGCGGCACCGACCGCGGCGTCGACCAAGGCGATTCCTCGATCGACGAGGAGACGCTGCGCGACATTCACGGTCTGCCCTACGGCCCCGCCATCGGCGAGGGCGTGGCGACCGTGATGGTCAGCTTCTCGTCCTGGCAGGGACGCAAGATGACCGGCAATCGCAGCCTCGTCACCGATGTGCTGAAGGATCGCATGGATTTCGGCGGCTTCGTCGTGTCGGACTGGAACGCGCATGGGCAGGTCGAGGGCTGCACCAACGAAAGCTGTCCCGAGGCGCTGACCGCCGGGATCGACATGTACATGGCGCCCGACACCTGGAAGCCGATCTACGAGGATCTGCTTGCCCGCGCCCGGTCCGGCGAAGTTTCGATGGAGCGCATCGACGAGGCGGTCGCCCGCATCCTGCGCGTCAAGATGCGGCTGGGCCTGTTCGAGGCTGGCAAGCCGTCGGATCGCCCGCTGTCGGGCGACTACGATCTGTTGGGCGCCCCCGAACATCGCGAAGTGGCGCGGCAGGCGGTGCGCCAGTCGATGGTGCTGCTGAAGAACCAGGGCGTATTGCCGCTGCGTCCCGGCGGGCGGCTGCTGGTCGCGGGCGACGGCGCCGACGACATCGCGCGCCAGTCGGGCGGCTGGACCCTGTCGTGGCAGGGCACCGGGATCGACAACAGCGATTTCCCCGGCGCGACCTCGATCTTCAGCGGGCTGAAGCAGACCGTCGAGGCCGGCGGCGGGACGGCGCAGCTGTCCCCCGACGGCAGCTTCAGCGAACGGCCCGATGCGGCGATCGTGGTGTTTGGCGAGAAGCCCTACTCCGAATTCCAGGGCGACCGCGCGACGCTGGCCCTGGATCCCGAGCTGACTGCCCCTTACGAAACCATGCGCAAGCTGAAGGCGCAGGGCATCCCGGTCGTGGCGCTGATGCTGACCGGCCGGCCGCTCTATGTGAACCCGGCGCTGAATATGGCGGATGCCTTCGTGGTCGCCTGGCTGCCGGGCAGCGAGGGCGGCGGCGTCGCCGACGTGCTGGTCGGCAATGCCGCGGGCCAGCCACGCCACGGCTTTACGGGCAAGCTGCCCGCCGCCTGGCCGCAGACCCCCGCGATGGAGGACGGCGTGCTGTTTCCCTTCGGCTATGGCCTGACATATGGCACGGCCGCGCAGGGCTGGACGCCCCTGCCCGAGATCGCCGTGACCGAAACGAGCGACACGCGGTCCTGGTTCACCGCGGGCAGCCCCGCATCGGGATGGTCGCTGCTGGTCGGGGGTGAGGAAGGCGACGTCCAGACGCGCGTCACGACCGTCCCCGCAGAAGCGCTGCGCGGACGGGTGCGCGTGACCGCGACCGACTATCTGGTCCAGGAAGGCGGCCGCCGCTTTACCATCGCGGACGGCGATGCCTCGGTCTTGCTGCGCAATTTCGAACCGGTGAATGTCGACCGCGAGACCAATGGCGACGTGAAGCTGCTGTTCACCCTGCGCGTATGGGATGCGCCCGACAGCGCCAGCATCGGCGCAGGCGGCGAAAGCGGCCGCGGAGCCGTGTCGTTCGACATGCAGCAGAGCAGCGAGTGGCGGCGCTATGGCATCCCGCTCAAATGCCTGCGCGCGCAGGGTGCCGACGTGACCGAGCTGACGCTGCCCTTCATCCTGCGGACGCAGGGCACCGCGGATTACGCGCTGGGCGAAGTGCGGCTCGGCACCGATGCCGAAGTGGACGTGCCCTGTTCGTGAACGGGCGCACCCGGACAATGATCGCCCGCCAGACCGGGCAACAAGGAAAAGCCATGACATATCTTTCGATCATCGCCGCATCGACCGCCGCGATCGCCCTGGCGGGCTGCAGCGTCGATGCGCAGGATACCGCCATGCCCGCCACCGCGGCGGCACAGGCGCCGGCGTCGCTTCCGGTCGGGACCTGCATCAACATGGGCAACATGCTCGAGCCCGAGCAGGAAGGCAGCTGGGGCGGCGCGAGGATTGCCGATGCCGATTTCGCGCGCATCAAGGCCGCCGGGTTCGACACGGTCCGCATCCCGGTCCGCTGGCATAACAAGAGCATGGACCGCCCGCCCTATACCGTCGATCCGCAATGGATGGCGCGGGTCGAGCAGGTCGTGGACTGGGCGCTGGCCAACGATCTCAACGTCATCCTCAACAGCCATCATTTCGATCCGATCTACGCCGATCCGCTGGCGACCGCGCCCTGGCACGGCGCGGTGTGGAAGCAGATCGCCGAGCGTTTCGCCGACAAGCCGCAGGACAGCCTGTGGTTCGAGCTTGAGAACGAGCCGCATGACAAGATGGACGATTCCAACCTGATCGCCGCGCTGACGCCCGCGCTGAACGCCGTGCGCGCCAGCAATCCCACGCGCCCCGTCATCATCGGCGGCGAGGAATGGAGCGGGATCGATTCGCTGGCCACGCTGGATCTGCCGGACGATGCGAACATCTATCCGACGTTCCATTACTACGAACCGTTCGACTTCACCCACCAGGGTGCGTCCTGGGCCGGTCCCGACATTCCGGAACCCGGCCGGAAATACGGGACCGAGGAAGACCGCCAGCGCCTGCGCGACGATGTCGCCAAGATCGAGGCCTATGTCGAGCGGACCGGCAAGGTGCCCTTCATGGGTGAGACCGGTGCCTACGACAAGCATATCAGCACGCCGGAACGTGCCGCCTATCACCGTGCGGTCCACGATGCCTTTGCCCCCACGGGCGTCGGCATGTGCACCTGGGCCTATGCCAACACCTTCCCGTTCTGGGACCGCGAGACAGGCCAATGGCTGCCCGGCATGCTGGCAGCCATCGGCCTGAAGGAAGACTAGCCGCCGGTTACGGGCGGGTCACCGCATAGGGTCCGACCACCATGCCGGTGAACAGACCGGCATAGACGGACGCGAGCGGCTCTACATCGACCTGCCCGGCAATTGTCTGCCACTGCGCGCTGCCCGCCGGGCGCCACGCGAAATCGGCCGTGCCGCGGTTTAGGCTCATGCAAAGCTCGATCTCGCCCGCGTCGGTCAGGGGCACGGCTGCGACCGTCTCGCCATATTGGTCCTGGTCGGCGGACGTGCGCCTGCGGACGGTTACCTGCCCCACTTCAACGCCCACGGCGATGAAGTGGCTTTCATCCATGAAGGCCAGCAGGCCGGCGAAATCGCCTGGCGCTTCGGGGTCGAAATCCATCTTTGTGATGATATCGGCGGAATGATGCCGCAGCCTCCGCCCGATGAAGGCCGGCTTGCCCAGCGATCCCGCCGCGTCGGTGGAGGGATCAAGCACCAGCTCGCTGCGCGCTTCGGCTACTTCGACCAGCGGCTTCGCAGCGGGATTGCGGATGCCGATCCATTCATCGGAAAGCGGATCGTCGAAATCGTCGCGCCACTGGGCCCACGGCTCGCCGGGCGACGCCGGCCGGTCCGGAGCCTCGATGACGAGCGGCACCGCCTCGCCCTTGTCGAGGAAGATCGGCCAGCCGTCCCGCCATTCGACGGGAAGCAGGAAGGTCTCTCGCCCAAGCAGTGTCGATTGCCCCTGGAAGGGCCGCGTTGCCAGGAACACGCCCCACCAGCTGCCATCCTCAAGCTGGACCAGGTCGGCATGGCCGGTTGCCTCGACCCGGTCGGGGCGGTCGGCGGGCAGGTCGCGCTGCGTCAGGATCGGGTTGCGGGGGCCCGCGACATAGGGTCCCGTGACCGAACGGGATCGATAGATCGTCTGCGAGTGCTGCTCCGCCGTGCCGCCCTCGGCCGCGGTCAGATAGTACCAGCCGTCGATGTGATAGATATGCGGCCCTTCCGCCCACACCGGCTGGGCGGAAAGATCGACGCCGCCATTGACCAGCAGGATCGGGTCGCCCGTGACCTGCATGGCTTCGGTATCGAACCGCTTCATCCAGATCGCGCGGTGCCCCTCGTACAAAGGCTCGCCGGGAGGGGCATCGTTATAGACGATCCATGCCCTGCCCTCCTCGTCGAAGGTCAGCGAGGGATCGATGCCGCCGAAATCCAGCCATGCCGGATCGCTCCACGGCCCTTCGGCGCGGTCGGCGGTGATGACGAAATTGCCGCGGCAATCGATGCAGGTGTTGACGATCCAGAACTTGCCATCGTGATGGGTGATGGCCGGGGCGAACAGCCCGCGATTGGTGCCAAGACCCGAAAAATCGACCATGCCGGGCCGGTCGATCGCATTGGTGACGAGCCGCCAGTTGACCAGATCGGTGCTGTGGAAGATCGGCAGGCCGGGAAACCAGCTGAAGGTGGAATTGACTAGGTAGAAATCGCTGCCGACCTGCACGATCGAGGGATCGGGCTGGAAACCCGGGAGGATCGGATTCCGATAGCTACCCTCGGGCGCGGGGGCGTCCTGACCGGTGGCGATATATTCCATGAAGTCGAACCGCGCCGGGCCCGCATGCGCGGCCAACGGCAGGGTCGATACCGCTGCGCACAGGCCGATAACCAGATTTCCAAGCCGTCTTGCCGACATTGCTCTCCCCTTGTTTTCTTTACACTTGCCCCAACCGGGCGACGCACCTATGGTAGCGCTATCACTGGAGAGGGCAAGAGCCGGAATGGCCTTACAAATCACTGACATTTTGCCGTTCGACTATCGGTCGGGTCGTTTCATCGGACGTGCTGCGACCGCAGACGGGCCCGTGGTCTTCGCGATACGCGCTGGCCGCCTGTTCGAACTGACCGAAAGCTCGGCAAGCGTTTCCGGCGCTGTCGCGCGGCGCGATTTCGAACAGGGGCGCGACATCGGCGCGGTCGAGGACGGCCTGCCGGATGGCTGGACACTGCTGTCCCCCATCGACCTGCAATGCATCAAGGCCAGCGGCGTCACCTTCGCCCTGTCCGCGATCGAGCGGGTGATCGAGGAACGCGCCCGCGGCGATGCCGCCAAGGCCGCCGAGATCAGGTCGCAGCTTGAGGACAAGGTCGGCGGCGGCATCCGCTCGGTCGTACCGGGCAGCGCCGAAGCGTCGGAACTGAAGGCCGCGCTGATCGAGGAAGGCATGTGGTCGCAATATCTGGAAGTGGCGATCGGCCCCGATGCCGAGATCTTCTCCAAGTCGCCGGTCCTGTCTTCGGTCGGTCACGGCGCGCCCATCGGCGTGCGGTCCGATTCCTCGTGGAACAACCCCGAACCCGAAGTCGTCCTGATCTGCGATGCCCATGGCGAAGTCGTGGGCGCTACGCTGGGCAATGACGTGAACCTGCGCGATTTCGAAGGCCGCTCGGCACTGCTGCTTTCCAAGGCGAAGGACAATACGGCCAGCTGTTCGATCGGGCCGTTCATCCGCCTGTTCGACGATGGTTTCACTATCGACGACGTGCGCAACGCGCATATCGAGCTGACGATCGAGGGCACCGACGGATATCGCCTGACCGGCGAGAACGTCATGGCCGAGATCAGCCGCGATCCGCTTGAACTGGTGCGCCAGTGCCTGTCGGAGCACCACTATCCCGACGGCTTCGTGCTGTTCTGCGGCACGCTGTTCGCGCCGACGCAGGACCGTGACGAGGAAGGCGCCGGCTTCACGCACAAGGAGGGCGACATCGTCACGATCAGCTCTTCGCGCATCGGGACATTGTCCAACCCCGTCACGACCTCGCGCGATGCGCCGGCGTGGACGATGGGTATCGGAGAATTCGTTCGCAATCTCGCCAAACGCGGATTAGTCGGACAAATCTAAAAATCATAAAGAAGGGAATTGCGAGTGGTCAACCGGGCACACTACCCCAGCCTGGCCGGCAAGCGGGTGGTCGTCAGCGGCGGAGCCTCAGGCATCGGCGAGGGCATCGTGGAGGGCTTTGTTGCGCAGGGCGCGGCAGTGGCTTTCGTGGACGTGCAGCAGGCAGAGAGCGAGGCGCTGGTTGCGCGCCACGCCAATGCCGAGGTGCCGCCGATCTTCCGCCATTGCGACATCACCGATGTCGAGGGCTACATGGCCACGCTGCAGGAAATGATCGCCGAGATCGGCGGCTGCGACGTGCTGGTCAACAATGCCGCCAGCGACGACCGTCATTCGCTTGATGAGGTGACGCCTGCCTATTGGGACGACCGCATGGCGGTGAACCTCAAGCACCAGTTCTTCGCGGCCAAGATCGCCGTGCCCGAAATGAAGAAGGCCGGCGGCGGCAGCATCGTCAATCTCGGCTCGATCAGCTGGCATCTGGGGCTTCCCGACCTTGCCATTTACCAGACCGCCAAGGCCGCGATCGAGGGTCTGACCCGCAGCCTGGCGCGGGAGCTTGGGCGCGACAACATCCGCGTCAACTCGATCCTGCCGGGCAATGTCCAGACGCCGCGCCAGATGCGCTGGTACACGCCCGAGGGCGAGGCCGAAATCGTTGCCGCGCAGTGTCTTGACGGACGTATCCAGCCGGTGGACATTGCGGCGATGGCGCTGTTCCTCGCTTCGGACGACGCTCGTTTCTGCACGGCACATAATTACTGGGTGGATGCTGGATGGAGATAAAGGCGCAGGTACGCGCGCTGGTCGGCGCCGAGTGCAAGCTTGGCGAAGGCGTCCTGTGGGACGCAGGGCGCTCGCTCGTCTGGTTCGTAGATATCAAGCGCCACCGCCTGTGGCACTATGACCCGGCGTCGGGAAGCAGCGGTTTTGCCGAGGCGCCCGACCAGATCGGCTGGGCGATCCCGACCGAGGGCGACCTGCTGCTTTGCGGGCTGAAGACTGGCCTGTTCACTTTCGACCCCGCATCGCGCGGGTTCGAGAAACTGGCCGAAGTGCCGGGCGAACCGGCGAACAACCGGCTGAACGATGCGTGCACCGATCCGTGGGGGCGCGTCTGGTTCGGATCGATGGACGATGCCGAGGGTGAAGGTTCGGGCCGGTTCTATGTCTTCGACCGGGGCGAGATCCGCGCTGCCGGGCCTTCGGGCATCACCATCACCAATGGGCCCGCCGTCAACGCCCAGGGCGACCGCATCTATTTCACCGACACCGGCGGGCAGAAGATCATGACCGCCCCGCTGTCGAGCGAAGGCGTGGGCGAAGCCCGCCTGTTCGCCGACACCGCAGCCCTGTTCCCCGATGCCTTCCCCGACGGCCCCGTCGCGGATGCAGAGGATCACCTGTGGACCGGCCTCTACATGGGCGGCCAGGTGGCGCGGTTCTCGCCCGATGGCGAGCTTGTCGCCACCATCGACATGCCCGCGCGCGACATCACCAAGCTGGCGTTCGGCGGCGCGGATCTTGCGACCGGCTATGTCACCTCGGCGACCAAGAACATGTCGGATGATGACATGAAACAGTACCCCCAGGCAGGCAGCCTGTTCGGTTTCGACGCGCCGGTCCGCGGCTTCGCACTGGCACGGGCGAAACTGGGATGAGGCGACTTTCGTACGCTTCGGCCCTCTCCCTGGCCGCATTCTCTCTGGTCGCAACCGGTGCGGCGCTGGCCGCTCCTGCCCCCGGCCCCGGCTACGGCGACGGCATGGTGCTGCAGCAGGGTCAGCCCGTCACCATCTCGGGCAGGGCGGCACCCGGTGCGCGCGTGACCGGCATGCTCGGCACCGTTCGCGCGCAGGCGACCGCCGCGGTCGACGGCAGCTTCACCATCGCCTTCCCCGCGCGCGAAGCCAGCACGGCGCCCGTTTCGCTGACGCTCAGCGATTCGACGGGCAGCGCCACGCTGAACGACCTGCTGATCGGCGACGTCTATCTCTGCTCGGGCCAATCCAACATGGAACTGCCCGTTACCCGTGCCCTCAACACCATGGGTGAACTGCGGCAGGCGAACGACAGCGGCATCCGCCTGCTCAAGATTCCGCAGGCGACCGCTTCGGTCGAACAGGAACAATTCGCCCAGCCCGTGGCCTGGAATCCGGCCAATGCGGACAGCGTCGCCGAATTTTCCGCTGCCTGCTATTTCATGGCCAAGCAGCTTCGCGCCGATCATCCGGATGTGCCTGTCGGCCTGATCCACTCCAACTGGGGCGGCAGCGCGGCGCGCGCCTGGCTCGATCCGCAAAGCGTCGAGAATGCCTATGGCGCCGAAGCGGTCGCGCAATTGTCGCTGTACGACCGCGACCCCATGGCCGCCGCGCAATCCTTCGTGCCGCAATGGTATGACTGGTGGCGCCAGAACGACAACGGGCGCGAGCCCTGGACCGATCCGGACAGCCTGGAATGGCAGCCCGTCCCCCGGATCTCTTTCTGGAACGAGTGGACCGGCACCGGGCTGGACACCGATGCCACCGCGAATGTCTGGCTCCGCAAGAGCTTCACGCTGTCCGGCGACCAGGCCGCGAGCGAGGGGACGCTGTCGATCGGCTCGATCGACGACCTCGACCTGACCTGGGTGAACGGCCATCCGGTCGGCTACACCTTCGGCTGGGGAGTAGAACGGCATTACCGCATCCCCGCCGAATATCTGCGCGAGGGCGAGAACGAGATCCTGATCGCCGCGAATAATTCGTGGGACACGGGCGGGTTCTTTGCGGGGCCCGACCGGCTGTTCTTCGAAACCGGCGCAGGCCAGACCATCCCGCTGGGCAGCGACTGGCGCTATTCCGTGGCGCCTTTCGACGAGGTTCCGCCGCGTGCGCCATGGGACGCCAACGCCGGCATGGGCGTGATGCATAATGCGATGATCGCCCCGCTCGGCCCGATGCGACTGGCCGGCGTCACCTGGTACCAGGGCGAAAGCGATGCCGGGCAGCCCGATTACGACAAGAAGCTCGAGATGCTGTTCGACGGCTGGCGCCGCCAGTTCGGAGAGCAGGCGCGCGTGATGGTCGTGCAGCTCGCCAATTTCGGCGAACGCACGGTGCAGCCGCAGGCTTCGTCGTGGGCGGACTTGCGACAGGAACAGCTCGATGCGGTCGTCGGCGCGTCCGATGCGGCGCTGGTCAGCGCCATCGACATCGGCGAGCCGACCGACATCCACCCCGCCAACAAGAACGTGCTGGGCAAGAGGCTGGCCATGGCGGCAGACGGCAAGCCGATGCCCATGCCGCTGTCGGCCACCATGTCGGACGGCATCGTCACCGTCCGCTTCAGCGGGATCGAGGGAGGGCTGCGCGCCTATGGCGGTCCCTATGCACTCGGCGTCGAACTCTGCGGAGAGGCGCAGGACAGCTGTCGCTATGCCCTGCCCGCGCTGGACGGCGATACGATGCGGATCGACGCCGGCGACGGCAAGCCGGTGACGCGCGTGCGCTATGCCTGGGCCGATGCGCCGGTCGTCAACCTCTATGACGCGCGCGATCTGCCCGTGCCCGGTTTCGAGCTGCCCATCCGATGAAACTTGCGCGCCGGCAGTTCATCGCGGCCGCCGGCGCGGCGACCCTGGTGGCCTGTACTTCGCCACGCGCAGGTCTGGCGACATCCGGCTTCGTCACACGCGATGGAATGCGGCTGATGCAGGCCGGCACGCCCTATCGCATCGTGGGCGCGAACATGTGGTATGCCGCCTGGCTGGGCGCCAATGCCGAATATGGCGACCGCGCGCGGCTGCTGCGCGAACTCGACCGGTTGGCGGCGCTGGGCGTAAACAATCTGCGCATCATGGCATCGGGCGAGGAAGGGCCGCTGCGCAATTCGATCAGTCCCGGCTTCACGCGCCGCGACGGTTCGCCGAACGATGCACTGGTCGAAGGCCTGGATTTCGCCATCGCCGAAATGGCCCGCCGCGGCATGACCGCGGTGCTGGTGCTGTCGAACTTCTGGGAATGGTCGGGGGGACTGCAGACCATCCTGTGGCGCGCGACCGGCGACTATATGGACATGGGCGACCCGGCGCATCCATGGCCCGCCTTTGCCGATGCGACCGCGAACTTCTATGCCGACGGCAAGGCGCGTGCGCTCTATGCCGATCATGTCGAGGCCATGGTTTCGCGCACCAATAGCGTGACCGGCGTGGCCTATCGCGACGATCCCGCGATCCTCAGCTGGCAGCTTGCGAACGAACCGCGCCCGGGCGGTTCGGCCGGCAGCATCGCGAAATCGGTCGACGCCTATTACGACTGGATCGACGAAAGCGCTGCGCAGATCAGGGCGCTCGACCCGCATCACCTCCTCTCGCTCGGCCAGGAAGGGACGATGGCAACCTCTGGCGACGAGGCGATCGTTCGCCGGGCGCACCGCAATATCGATTATGTGACCGCGCATATCTGGCCGCTCAACTGGGACTGGGTGGCGGGGGACGCGCTTGAGGCCAGCTGGCCCGCCGGCAGGCGCAAGACCGCCGACTATATAGCCGCGCATGAGAGAATTGCCGCCTCGCTGGACAAGCCGCTCATCATCGAGGAATTCGGCTTTCCCCGAGACGCAGAGGCCTATTCCCCCGAGGCTTCCACCCGCTTTCGCGAGCAATTCTACCGCGAGATCTATGCGGCGGTGGAAGCGGGCTGGCTTGATGGCGGTCCGCTGATCGGCAGCAATTTCTGGGCCTGGAACGGCGAGGCGCGGGCACAGCATGACGATGCCCGCTTCGTCGCCGGAGACCGCGCCTACATGGGCGACCCCCCGCATGAGCCGCAGGGGTGGTACGGCAATTTCGACAGCGACCAGGCGATGCTGGCGCTGGTGCACGACCATGCGCGCAGATCATGCCTGGGCCTGGCGGCATCCTGCCCGGCCTGACGGCGCCAAAATGCCACCAGCGGACGCATTCCTGACCAGTTTGCGCCCGCCGATGGTCGTTTATTGGCAGATCAGTGGTTGTGGCGCGGCAGTTTGCGTGCCGTTCCCCGGTACTTGAGCGCGAACTCCATCACGCCGCCCTCGCCCAGCTGACCGGTCTTTTCGCGGAACAGCTCTTCCCACGGCGTGTTCGATTCCGGTGTTTCGGGGGCCAGTTCCTCTGCCTGGCGGCGCGCGATTTCCACGTCGTCGACCAGCGCGTTGCAGGTGCCGCGATTGAGGTCGACGCGAATGACGTCGCCGTTGCGCAGCCACGAGAGCCCTCCCCCCACTGCGCTTTCGGGCGAGACGTTCAGGATCGAGGGGCTGTCGCTGGTGCCCGACTGGCGGCCATCGCCCAGGGTCGGCAGCCACTGCGTGCCGCTGCGGATCAGCGCGTCGGGCGGCTGCATGTTCACGACCTCGGCGCTGCCGGGCCAGCCGATGACGCCCGAGCCGCGGATCACCAGGATGCAGCTGTCGTCGATCTGCAGCGAGGGATCGTTGATGCGATGATGATAATCGTCGGACCCGTCGAACACCACGGCGCGCGCCTCGAAGATGTTCTCCTCGCCGGGACGGGCCAGATAGCGTTCGCGGAATTCCTTCGAGATCACCGATGTCTTGAGGATGCCGAAATCGAACAGATTGCCCGACAGGACAAGGAAACCCGCGCTGTCCATCAGCGGCTGCGCGAAGGGGCGGATCATCTCGCGGTCGCGGCTTTCGCGGCCCGCCAGGTTTTCGGCCATCGTCTGCCCGGTGCAGGTGCGGACATCGCCATGCAGCCTGCCCGCCTGCAGCAGTTCCCACATCGCGGCAGGCACGCCGCCCGCGCGGTGGAACCGTTCGCCCAGATAGGCGCCGGCCGGCTGCATGTTCACCAGAAGCGGCAAGTCATAGCCATGGTCCTGCCAGATCGCGGGATCGAGCGGCACACCCGCATGCGCGGCCATCGCCTGGATATGCGGCTGTGCGTTCGACGAACCGCCGATCACGCTGACCGTGGCGATGGCGTTCAGGAAAGCCTCGCGCGTCAATATGTCCGAGGGCTTGAGGTCTTCCGCGACCATCTCGACGATGCGGCGGCCGGTGCGATAGGCGACCTGCCCGCGTTCGCGATAGGGCGCGGGGATCGCGGCGCAACCCGTCAGGCTGAGGCCGAGCGCCTCGGCCACGGCGTTCATGGTGCTGGCCGTTCCCATCGAATTGCAGTGACCTGCGCTCGGCGCGCTCGAGGTCGCGCGATCGAGGAATTCCTCCTCGTCGATCTCGCCCGCGGCAAGCTTGCGGCGGCTGCGCCAGATCACGGTGCCCGATCCGACCAGCTCGCCTTCGTGCCAGCCGTCCAGCATCGGGCCGCCCGACAGTACGATGGCCGGTATGTCGACGGTGCTGGCGGCCATGACCTGGCTGGGCGTGGTCTTGTCGCAGCCCGTGGTCAGTACGACCCCGTCGATGGGATAGCCGTTCAGCAGTTCCACCAGCCCGAGGTAGAGCAGGTTGCGGTCGAGCGCCGCGGTCGGACGGCGGCAATTCTCGAAGATCGGGTGGACCGGAAATTCGATAGGGATGCCGCCCGCATCGCGGATGCCGTCGCGCGTGCGCTTCGCCAGTTCGATGTGGATGCGGTTGCACGGGCTGAGGTCGCTGCCCGACTGCGCGATGCCGATGATCGGCTTGCCGCTGCGCAATTCCTCGGGCGTGACGCCGAAATTCATGAACCGCTCGAGATAAAGGGCGGTCATGTCCATGCGTTCGGCATTGTCGAACCAGTCGCGCGAGCGGAGGCGTTTTTCAGACATCGGTGTTTCCATTGTTCGTACCATTGGTCCCGGCCGCGTGAACCAGGCTTGGGGCCGCATCGGATTCGCGGCGGATCAGCGTATAGGGAAGGATCTTCTGCTGCGTCTTGGGCCGCCCCTCGGTCCGGCGTGATCGTACGATCCGCGCGATCGCGGTCACCGCCCAGGCGGTCATCTCGCGGATCGGCTGGCGCACGGTGGTCAATTCGGGCCAGATCGTGCTGGCCATGGCGGTATCGTCGAAGCCGCACACGGTGATGTCGTTCGGCACGTCGAGGTGCTTGCGGTGCGCCACCGCCACGGTCGCCGCGGCCATGTCGTCGTTCGATGCGAAGATCGCGGTCGGCTGCGGCTGCGCCGACAGCAGCCGTTCGGCACCAGCCATGCCCGATCGATAGGTGAAGCGGCCCTGCACGATCAGCTCTTCCGAAGGTGTCAGCCCGGAATCTTCCATCGCCGCGCGAAACCCGTTGAGCCGCCGCCCGCTGGCCACCTGTTCGGGGTTGCCGACGATGAAACCGATCCGCTCGTGCCCAAGGTCGATGATGTGCCTGGTCATGTCATAGGCGGCCTGGAATTCGTCGATCATGACCGCGCCGTGCAGCCCTTCGGCCTTGCCGGGGCCGACCGCGATCGACACGGCATCAAGCTCGCGCGCAAGGTCGATGACCTTCTGGTCGTCGCACAGGGGCGATGGCAGGATGAAGCCGTGGATCCCCTCACCCGCCAGCTTGCGCATCAGGGCCATCGCCTCTTCCGACGCTTCGCATCGCTGCACTTCGAGGTGGATGTCGTTGCGGCTTGCTTCCTCCAGCGCGCCCATCAGGAATTCGCTCAGGTAGGACGCGGACGGGTTTTCGAACATCAGCGCGATGCGAAGCTGTTCGCCGCCGGCCAGGCTGCGCGCCGCGCGATTGGGCGAATAGTTGAGCTTGCGGATAGCCTCGAGCACCTGTTCGCGCGTCTGTTCGCGGACATTGCCTTCGCCGTTGACCACGCGGCTGACCGTCATGGGCGAGCAGCGAGCCTCGCGCGCGACATCGCCGATCGTGGCTGCGGAATTGCCCCGCCGCGAAGCACGCTTGCGCGGCGGCTTCGTTTCGCTTTCCTCTTTGTTCATGACACTGCCCATAGACGCCCCCAGCCTTTCGCAGCAAGCATGCTCATTCGCCCGGCGCTTCGGGAAATTCAAGCGCCTGATACGCCTTCAGATCCCGCGCCGGCGGTGCCGCGCCTGCGGGTAGTGGCAGGCCGTTGACGTGCTGCCAATAGGCCAGCGACGCGTCGCGCCACCATTGCGCTTCCTGCCGCTGGATCGCCAGCATCTCGCTCACCGCGCGGAACCGCTGCGGGTCGACATAGGGGGACAGCGATTGCCAGGTCGTCTGCATGTCGTCGACCTTCGCCACGCCGCGGTCATATCGGGCGACCAGCTCCTCCCACAGGCCGCGGCCGGAGCGGGTCCGGAAATCCCAGGGGACGTGGTGGAACCACAACAGATAATCCTGGTTCATCGCCGCCGGATCGGACCACTGGGCGGCAATGTCGGGGGCGTATTGGGCCAGGGCGTTGCTGCCGCCTGCCGTCCGGTCGAAGCCGATGCCGCCCTTGTCCGCGCGGTGGTAATAACACGGGTTCCAGTCCGGCCGCCCGAGGTCGCAAACCCACGGCGCGGGACCGTAATGGTGCCCGGTGCCCATCAGATGCGCCAGGCCGAGCGGCGTCATGTAGTCGACCACCGCTTCCCGGCTGTCCAGCATCATCGGAACGCTCGCCGCAAGGAAAGCCGGATCGCGGCTGAAGGTCTGCGCCGCCCATTCGCGTGCGATCGTTTTGGACGAAAGCGTCGGATCCCAGGCCAGCCGGCCGAAGGCGTACCAGTTCGCCTGGTCGAAATCGGATCCGGTCCAGTTGCGATCCGAACCCGTGTTCGCCACGCCCGCCATGCCTGCGGGCGCAACGACCTGCGCAACATTTCCGCCGCGACCGGTATCGGAATCCAGTACCTCCTCCCACATCGGGGCCAGGAAGGCGAGATGGCTCGCGAAGCCCAGATATTCCTTGGTCAGCTGGACTTCCAGCATCAGGCGCGTGTCGGGCATGGCGCCGAACATGGGATGGAACGGCTCGCGCGGCTGGAAGTCGATGGCGCCGTTCTTGACCTGTACGATCACGTTCGGCGCGAACTCGCCGTCGAGCGGCACGAATTCCTCATACGCCTGTTTGGCGCGGTCGGTCTCGTCCTCTGCCGAATAGACGAAGGCGCGCCAGATGATCGTGCCGCGATCGCCGACGGCCCCGGCCAGCATGTTGGCGCCGTCGGCATGGGTACGACCATAATCCTGCGGGCCGGGCTGGCCTTCGGAATTGGCCTTTACCAGGAAGCCGCCGAAATCCGGGATGGCGGCATAGATCTCGTCCGCCTTGGCCTGCCACCACGCGCGCACCTGCGGATCGAGCGGATCGGCGGTGCCAAGCCCGCCGATGTCGCGCGGCGCGCTGAAGCGGGCGGAAATATAAAGCCGGATGCCATAGGGGCGCCACGCGTCAGCCAGCGCGACCAGCTTGGGCAGATAGCGCGGGGTCAGGAAAAGCGGGCTGGCGTTGACATTGTTCACCACCGAACCGTTGATCCCGATCGACGCATTGGCGCGGGCGTAATCGATCATGCGCGGATCGCTGCGCCCGGGCATGTGCCACCAGTCGAAGATCGAGCGGCCGGCATAGCCGCGCTCCACGCTGCCGTCGGGATTGTCCCAATGGTTCAGCAGCCGCAGCGGCATGGCGGGAGCCTGGTCGAGCGATATCCGGCCGGGCGCCGTTCCCAGCGACAGTTCCCGCAGCAGCGCATGGGAGCCGTAGAGGCAGCCGCGCGGATCGGCAGCCATGATGGCGATCCCGCTCGCCGCGCCGGTAATGCGGTAGCTACCCTCGGGCCCGGTCACGTCGCTTGTGCAGTCCAGCGTGACATTCGCGTCACCGCCAGCGGCCAGCGGCCTTTCCAGCAGAGAGGACAATCCGCGGTCGAGTTCCTGCATGGCGACGAGGATCGTCGGATCGCTGATGGCCGAAACTGGCGCCAGTCGCGGATCGAACCGTTCGAGCGCGGCTTTCGCCTGCCCCTCCAGCGGGGCATAGCGCAGCCATAGCGCATAGCCGTCCTCCTCCGGGGCGACGGATGGACCGCCGGTCGCCGGGGCAATGGCGGGGCCATCCTGCGCCTGGGCGGCGGCAGGAACGAACATCGCGGCAGCCACGGCAAACGCCGCGGCAAGCCGGTTGACAAGCATCCTCTCTCTCATCATGGTAGCGCTACCACAAAGACCCGCGCAGTCAAGTCGCGGCGTACGGGAGAGTTAATTCGATGCACACCAGCCTGCGCGCCGCCCTGATCGCAGGCGCGGCCCTTGCCGCGTTCACCACACAGATGTCGCAACCGGCCATCGCGCAGGACGTCGAAACCGCCCGTTCCATGGCCGATGCGCCATATTGGGATGCCTCGCTTCCTGTCGAGCGGCGCGTGGCCGATCTGATGTCGCGCATGACGGTCGAGGAAAAGCTGGCGCAAATGATCAGCACCTGGACCACCAAGGGCCAAGTTCAGGACAGTGCCGACTTCTTCGATCCCGCCCGGGCGAGCCGGCTCTACCCCGACGGAATCGGCTTCTTCGCGCGCCCGTCGGACCGTACCGGCGGGGGCAGCCCGCGCATCGTGCCGCCGCGTTCGATCGAGGAAAGCGTGCGATATTCCAATGCGCTGCAGAAATGGGCGCGCGAGGATACCCGGCTGGGCATTCCGGTGCTGACGCATGAGGAAGCGCTCCACGGCCTGGCCGCTCAGGATGCCACCAGCTTTCCGCAGGCCATCGGCCTTGCGTCCACGTGGGACCCCGATCTGGTGCGCGAGGTCAACGATCACGCCGCCTTTGAAGCCCGTGCGCGCGGCGTGTTCCAGGTGCTCTCGCCGGTCGTCGACGTGTCGCGCGACCCGCGCTGGGGCCGGATCGAGGAAACCTTTGGCGAGGATCCCTTCCTTGTCAGCGAAATGGGCGTCGCCGCGGTCGAGGGGCTGCAGGGCGTGGGCAAGGACCCCACGCTTGGCGAGGGTCAGGTACTGGCCACGCTGAAGCACATGACCGGCCACGGCCAGCCCGAAAGCGGCACCAATATCGGCCCCGCGCAGATTTCCGAGCGGACTCTGCGCGAGATGTTCTTTCCGCCGTTCAAGGAAGTGGTGGATCGCACCGCGATCGCCTCGGTGATGGCCAGCTATAACGAGATCGACGGCATCCCCAGCCACTCGAGCCGATGGCTGCTGGACGAGGTGCTGCGCGGCGAATGGGGTTTTCGCGGATCCGTCGTGTCCGACTATTCCGCGATCGAGGAAATGGCCTCGCGCCACAAGATCGCCGAGGATGTGCCGGGAACGGCAGAGCTGGCTCTTGACGCGGGGGTCGACGTGGATTTCCCCGATGGCGTGGCCTATCGCACGCTGGGCCAGTTGTTGGACGAGGGTCGCATCACGCAGCAGCAGATCGACCGCGCGGTCGAACGCATATTGACGATGAAGTTCAACGCGGGCCTGTTCGAGGACCCGTTCGTCGGCGACATGGCGCCTGCCCTCGCCTCCAACACCGAGCAGGGCGTCGCGCTGGCGCGGCGCGCCGCGGAAAAATCGCTGATCCTGCTGAAGAACGACGGGATCCTGCCGCTTGCCGTTCCGGGCGATGGCCCGCGTCCGACCATCGCGGTGATCGGCCCCAACGCCGATGTCGCGCGGCTGGGCGGCTATTACGGCATCCCGCGCGATACGGTCACTCCGCTGGAAGGGATCCGCGAACTGGTTGGTGACAGCGCCGAGATCGTGCATGCCCCCGGGGTCAGGATCACGCTGAACGACGACTGGTGGGCGGACGAGGTCGAACTGGCCGATCCGGACGAAAACCGCCGGCTGATCGCGCAGGCGGTGGAAGCGGCGCGGGACGCCGATACCATCCTGCTGTTCGTCGGCGATACTGAACAGACGAGCCGCGAAGGCTGGGCCGATGCGCATCTGGGCGACAGGACCGGGCTGGATTTGGTGGGCGAGCAGAACGAGCTGTTCGAAGCCTTGCGCGCACTGGGCAAGCCGATCGTGGCCGTGCTGGTCAACGGCCGCCCGCCCAGCTATCCCGCGCTGGCCGAAGGCGCCGATGCGATACTTGAGACTTGGTATGCCGGCGAGCAGCAGGGCCATGCCATCGCGGACGCCTTGTTCGGCCGGATCAATCCGGGCGGCAAGCTGCCCGTGACGGTGGCGCGCGATGTCGGGCAGGTGCCCAATTTCTACAACTACAAGCCCAGCGCGCGGCGCGGCTATCTGTTTTCCGACGTCACCCCGCTCTATCCGTTCGGGTTCGGCCTGTCCTATACCGATTTCGCGATCGGGGCGCCGCAGCTGTCCTCCTCCGCGATAAGGCCCGGACAGGGCGTGACCGTGCGCGTGCCGGTCCGCAACACCGGCGCATTGGCGGGCGACGAGGTCGTGCAGGTCTATCTGCGCGACGATGTCAGCACGGTCACGCGCCCGGTCAAGGAGCTGGCCGGCTTCCGCCGGGTCACGCTTGCGCCGGGCGAGGAAACACTGGTCGACATCCCGATCCGCGCCGACGCCTTCGCGCTGTGGAACAGGGACATGAAGCGCGTGGTCGAGCCGGGCGAATTCACGATCATGGTCGGGTCCAGTTCACAGGACCTGCAGGAAACCAAGCTTACGGTGTCGCAATAATCATGGACAGACGTCACGCCCTCAAGCTCTTCGCCGGTGGCAGCATCGGTGCGCTAGCCATTGCGCAGGCACCGTCCGCCTTCGCGCAGGCCGGACCGCTCTACAAGGATCCGCGCGCGCCGATACCGGCGCGCGTGGCAGACCTGATGGCGCGCATGACGCTGGACGAGAAGATCCAGCAGATCCGCACCGCCTGGCAGGGTAAGGGCGAAATGATCGACGGTCTGGTCTTCGACCCCGAAAAGGCGAGCGCGGCCTTCCCTGACAATATCGGCCATGTCACGCGCCCGTCCGACAAGCGCGGTGCGCCCGGCGTTACCGGGGCAGCGGGCGGCACCGCCGCGCGCTGGCGAACCCCGCGGCAGACGGTCGAGTTCATCAATGCGCTGCAGCGCTGGGCCACGCAGGACACAAGGCTGGGCATCCCCGTGCTGCTGCACGAGGAATCGCTGCACGGCTACATGGCGACAGACGGCACCATGTTCCCGCAGGCGATCGCGCTGGCCGGCACATTCGACACCGAACTGATGCGGCGGGTGCAATCCGTCATCGCGCGCGAGGTTCGCGCCCGCGGCGTCCCGCTGGTGCTGAGCCCGGTGGTCGACATCGTGCGCGATCCGCGCTGGGGCCGGATCGAGGAGACCTGGGGCGAGGATCCCCATCTCGTCGCCGAAATGGGCGTCGCCGCCGTCGAAGGCCTGCAGGGTCCGGGCAGGTTCGAGAAGCTGGCCGACGGCAAGGTCTTCGCCACGCTGAAGCACATGACCGGGCACGGCCAGCCCGAGGGGGGCAACAATGTCTCGCCCGCCGAGATTTCCGAACGCGAACTGCGCGACAATTTCTTCCCGCCGTTTCGCGAGATCGTGCGGCGCACCTCGGTCGGCGCGGTGATGCCCAGCTATAACGAGATCGACGGCATCCCCAGCCATGCCAATGCCTGGCTGCTGGGCACCGTGCTGCGCGGCGAGTGGGATTTCGACGGCCTGATCGTCAGCGATTACGGCGGCGTGGACGAGCTTGCGACCCTGCACCATGTCGCCGCCGATCTGGAAGAAGCGGCGCACCAGGCGCTGATCGCCGGGGTGGATAGCGAATTGCCCGAGGGCATAGCCTTTGCGACCCTGAAGGACGCTGTCGAGGCGGGGCGCGTGCCGGTCGAGCTTGTGAACCGCGCCTGCGCGCGGATGCTGGCCTTCAAGATGCGCGCCGGATTGTTCGAGAACCCCTATGGCGATGCCGCGCTCGCCGCCAGCATCACCGGCAATGAGGAAGCGCGCGCACTGGCGCTGGAAGCCGCGCGCAAGTCGCTGTGCCTGCTGAAGAACGAGGGCGGGACTCTGCCGCTCGATCCCGCGCGAATGGGGCGGGTCGCGGTGATCGGGCCCAACCATGCCATCGCCCGGCTGGGCGGCTATTCGTCGGTGCCGAAACAGGCGATCAGCCTGATCGAGGGGCTGCGCCTGATCGCGCCGGAGGCCGATTTCGTGACCGCGCAGGGCGTCTTCATCACCACCAGCGAGGATCGCTCGCAGGACGAGGTCACGCTGGCCGACCGGCAGGAGAACCTGAGGCTGATCGCCGAAGCGGTCGAGGTGGCGAAGAGCGCCGATGTCGTCGTGCTTGCCATCGGTGATACCGAACAGACCAGTCGCGAGGGATTCGCGCGCAACCATCTGGGCGACCGGACCGAGATCGACATCGTGGGCGAACAGAACGCGCTGGTCGAGGCCATGGCCGCGCTGGGCAAGCCGCTGGTGGTGTGCGCGATCAATGGCCGTCCGCCCAGCTGGCCCGACGTCGTCGCCAAGGCCGACGCGATGCTGGAATGCTGGTACCCGGGCCAGGAAGGCGGCATCGCGGTTGCCGAGGCGCTGCTGGGCCGGATCAATCCGGGTGCGAAGATGCCGGTGACCGTCGCGCGCAATGCCGGGCAGATCCCGTTCTTCTACAACCACAAGCCCAGCGCGCGGCGCGGCTATCTGTTCGATGACGAGAGCCCGCTGTTCCCCTTCGGTCACGGCCTTTCGTACACGCAGTTCGAGATTTCCGCGCCCAGGCCCGGCAAGACCCGCTATCGCGCCGATGAAGCGATCGAGATCGCCGTCGACGTCACCAACACCGGCACGCGCGAAGGTGACGAGGTGGTCCAGCTTTACATCACTCGCGAAGAGGTTTCGGTGACCCGCCCCGTGCTGGAGCTGAAGGCGTTCGAGCGCGTCACCCTGTCACCCGGCGAGACCCGGACCCTGCGCTTCGCCATCGAGCCACGCCAGCTGGCGTTCTGGAACAGGGACATGAAAGAAGTCAACGAACCGGGCCCGGTGACATTGTCGTCGGGACCGAGCAGCGCATCACTCAAATCCGTCAAGGTGGAGATCGTTTGAACATGGAATCCGGCCCCCTCATCAATCGCCGCACCGCGCTTGCCGGTGTCGCGGCGCTTCCTCTGATCGGTTGTACCGGGATGGAGAAAACCGCCGTTCCCGGCGTATCGGTCGCAGAAGGCCGCTCGCTCAACAGCCTGGCGCTTCGCGGCGGGCGCCGCTTTGGCAGCGCGGTCGCATCGACCCCGTGGAATGCCGATGCCGGCTCGTTCCAGAACCCGGCCTATGCCGCGCTCGTCAAGGCGGAGTGCGGGCTGGTCGTTCCCGAGAACGAAATGAAGTGGCAGGCGATGCGCCGTTCGCCCGACACCTTTGATTTCTCTCGCATGGACGCACTGGTCGCGTGGGCGCAGTCGCAGGACCTCGACGTTCGGGGGCACACATTGCTGTGGCACCGGCCGCAATGGTTTCCCGACTGGCTGAACGATTACGACTATGGCGCCAACCCGGTGCAGGAAGCCGAACGCCTGCTGACCGAACATATCCGCGCCGTCACGGACCGATATCGCGGGATCATCACCAGCTATGACGTGGTGAACGAAGCGATCGACCACGACGCCCGCAAGCCGATCGAGACAAGCATGAGCCTCGCGATGGGCAGCCCCGAGGCTGTCATCGACCTGGCCTTCCAGGTCGCGCGCGAGCAATTGCCCGACGCGCAGCTGGTCTACAACGACTACATGAGCTGGGAGCCCCAGCATGCCGAGCACCGCGCCGACGTGCTGCGTCTGCTGGAAGGCCTGCGCAAGCGTGGGACGCCGGTCGATGCGCTGGGCATCCAGTCGCATATCGAGATTTTCGACATCGATCCCGCCACCGGTGTCGGCGTCTATGACGAGGCGGAGTGGCGCAGCTTCCTCGACGAGGTGACGGGCATGGGCTATCGCCTGCTGATCACCGAGTTCGACGTGAAGGACAAGGCACTTCCCGCCGATATCGCCGTGCGCGACGCGAAGGTGGCCGACTTCACCCGCCGCTATTTCGACCTGATGCTCGAATATTCGGACCATCTGGACGATGTGCTGGTCTGGGGCATGGTGGACCGGTTCAACTGGCTGCAGAATTTCGAGCCTGCCGCGCGGGATGACGGGCTGGAAGTGCGCGCCGCGCCCTATGACAACGATTATCAGCCCAAGCCGATGCGCTATGCCATCGAGGAGGCGCTGCGGCAGGCCGCTGCCTGAGTATCCGGCTTCGGTCTGTTTCCCGCGCCTGACGCGCAAAAGGAAGGGCAGCCCTGATCGTCAGGGCGGCCCTTTTTTTTATGTGCCGACGACCTTGACGAGCGGACCATTGTCGGGGGCAAAAAAATGGGCTGCCCTGAATATCAGGACAGCCCAGTGAGAGCAGATGTTGAAGTCGTTTAGAAGTTGCCGCGAACGATGAACGAGAACCTGCGGTCGTTCATGAAGTAGGACCGCGGGGCCAGTTCCGAAGGATCTCCGGTATAGGCCTGCGTGGTCTTGGTCACCTCGTTCAGCAGGTTCACGCCCTGCACGCCGACCTTGATATTATCGGTGACGCTGAGGAACGCGGATGCGTCGAGCTGTCCCGTAGGCTCGTTGAAGATCGAGAAATACGGGAAGATCACGTCCGAAGCCGTCAGCAGGAAGCGCGAACGCCAGTTGTAGGCAGCGCGCAGCGAAATCGGGCCCTTTTCGTAGAAACCGGCCACGTTCACATTGTGCTTGGACAGCTGTTCAAGCGGCAGGTTTCCGGGCGGAACCGGCGAGTCGTTGGAAACTTCACCACCATTGAGGAACGTATTCGGGAGACCCGAGCTGTCGATGTAGGTGTAGTTTGCCGTGACGCCGAACCCGTCCAGCGGCGCAGGCAGGAAGTCGAAGGTCTGCTGGTAGGCAACCTCGACGCCCTTGATCTTGCCCGTACCGTCGAAGTTCGCAGGACCGCGAACGGTAACCTGACGGGTGTCGCCCGAAGCGTTGCTGATCGTCTCTTGCCGGACTTCCTGGTAGAAGAAGTTGTTGATCGACTTGTAGAAGGCATTCAGCGTCAGCGAGCCGACCCGCGCGAAGTACCATTCCACGCTGGCATCGAACTGCCAGGCCGTCGCGGGAACCAGCAGCGGATTGCCCGCCTCACCCGTGAAGTTGCCCGAGTTGTCGATGCTCGACGTGAAGTAGTTGCGGATGTACCCGTTGTCCGGACGCGTCATGACCTTCGACACGGCGAAACGCGTGATCAGGTCGTCACTCAGCCCGAACCTGATGTTGAAGCTGGGCAGGAAATAATCGTAGTTGTTCTTCACCGGCGTATAGATGAAGCTGCCGTCGACGAAGTCCTGCAGATCAGCGTAAGCTTCCGGCCCGATGTTGCAGATGCCGCCCGGACGCGCAGTACCGCCACCGGCAGCAGGCGGACGCGCCTGCTCCGCGCAGCGCACGTCGTACGGATCGGCGATGTTCAACGCGCCGACAGTCCCGGGACCACGCGAACTTGCCGACCGGATGTCGGTACGGACATAGCGAACACCCACGTTACCCGACATGCGTATGCCGCCGAACAGATCGTCGGATCCGAAATGCACCATGCCGTACAGGGCATAGTCGTCCTGCTTTACGGTCTGGATCTCGGAAGGAAGATACAGCGAGTCGCCCGCCACGCCCTCTCGAGCGGCCAGCGGGTTCCAGGTCGGGGATCCGCCACGTTCGGTGGTGATTGCCTGGACGGAGCGCAGGAAGTCCACCGCACCGTCGTAATCGTCGATCAGATCGCCGCTGTAGTAGAAAGCTACCGGAGGTGCAGGTACTTCGCCGCGGAAGAAGTTGGGGAATTCATACCGCTCCGACGCGCCCTCGGGCGTGTCGGCGAAATTGACCGGACGCGAACCCGACCACACTTCCGACAGCATGCCCCAGTTGTACTGGCTATAGCGCACTTCCTGTTCGCGGCCCTGGTAACGGGCGCCGACCTTGGCACGGCGGATGAACGCGTAGTCATCGAACTCGTAATCGAGGTCCGCCTGGAACGCGTACTGGTCGCCGCTGCTGTCTTCGGCGTGATCCATGGCTGCGCGCCAGAACTGGAAGCGCGGATCGTTGAAGTACTGCTCGTCGGTCGCACCGGCCAGCGCCTCGCCCGGAGCGGACCAAGTGTAGCCGAGGAATTGCGGCTTGTGCGGGATGATCGACGGGTAATTGCCCGAGATGTCCAGTTCCTGGTCGGCGAAGTTCGAGCCGAACACGCTGAAGTCGAGGTTTTCCTTCTTCGACGTCGCGTACTGGCCGTCGAGCCGCAGTGTTGCCCGCTCCGTCAGTTCGTGACGCAGGTTCAGGCTGTAATCGCTGTTCGTGACCTCATCCAGCACCTGCCGGCGAGCGAGCGAGAACTGCGAACCGCCGACCGGAACGAAGGGCGAGAGCGCCGGATCACCGCGCCAGCCATTGCTGGCATCGACGATGTAGCCCGACTGGAACAGATTGTCCTCGTTATAGACGTAGTCCTGGAACTCACCGACCGGGCACTGGGCGCGCGGCGGCGTTTCGTCATCGGGGTTGATGACGCCATTGCTGTCGACGACGTTCGGACCGGCGTCATTCTGCTGACAGCCAAGCGGATAGGTCGAATACTCGGCAAGGTCGGGAGCAGTCTCGTACGTCCGCTCACCCCAGGAATTGGTGGTGTGCGACCGGATGAATTCCGCGGTGAACAGCGTGCGCTCGTCAACGCTCTCCCACTGCGCGGACACTGCGAAACCGTCGCGCTTGCGGTTGAAATCCTGCCTGCGGAACTGGCCACCGACGGGCGCCACGCGGTAATCGGCGTAGTCGGCGAACCCGTCCGGACCGTTCGTTCCGTCGGCACCGCATTCCGCGTTCGGCGGCGGCAGCGTCGTGTTGTCGACGTTCGAGGGCAGCGGATTACGGCAGATGAAGCGGTTGGCGGTGTTCGCAACCGGAACCGACGATCCGTCGCGGATCTGGTAATTCGCGACCTGCAGGCCATCGGCACGGCTCTTGATCTGTGAGAACGCGCCGCTGAACAGCACGCCGAAACGGCCGGCTTCGGTATCCCAGGTGTTGCTAACCAGGCCCGAGATGGTTGGCGTCCATTCCTTGCGGAAGTCGCCATAGTTCGCCTCGGCGCTGAAGCCCAGCTTGAAGCCGTCGTTGTCGAACGGCTTGCGGGTGTTGAGATTGACCGTACCGGCAAGGCCGCCCTCGATCATGTCCGCGGTGGCGTTCTTGCTGATGACCACCGAGCCGAGCAGCTCGGAAGGAACGTCCGCAAAGTTGAGCGCCTGGCCGCCAACGCCTGCCGCGAAGGCAGTGCGTCCGTTGAATTCCGACCGCACGAAGTTCAGACCGCGCACGACCACGCCCGAACCCTCGACCGAGAAGTGGTCGGGATCGTTGGAGCCTGCGAAACGGTTGATCGCCACGCCGGGAACGCGCTGCAGCGCCTCGGTCACCGAACGGTCGGGAAGCGCGCCGATGTCGCGCGCCGTAATGGCGTCGACGAAAGTATCGGCTTCACGCTTGATGTTCTGCGAGCTTTCGAGCGACGCCCGGATACCGCTGACGATGATGACATCGCTGCCGGCGGCGGCATCGCCCTGCTCTACCTCGTCCGCGTCCTGCGCCGCATCCTGCGCGAAGGCAACCGGCGAGCCGAGCATGCAGCCCAGCGCCATTGCCGAAGCACCGCCCTTCAGGAAATTGCGGAAAATCGTTTCACGTCCCGCAGCGTCTCCGCCGCGAAGTGCATTCGCCCTCATACTCAGTCCTCTCCCCAATGATAGCGCTACCATGTTAAGGCGTGTCGCTAGATCACTTCCGAACAAAACCTCTAACGAAGTGATTTTTCTTTGGCAAGTGCGGGTTTGCAAGATCGCACAAGCGTGCCATC
Source organism: Croceicoccus marinus (assembly GCF_001661675.2). NCBI lineage: Bacteria > Pseudomonadati > Pseudomonadota > Alphaproteobacteria > Sphingomonadales > Erythrobacteraceae > Croceicoccus > Croceicoccus marinus. Next base: position 1,513,313 of record NZ_CP019602.1, read on the forward strand.
CTGCGACCGGGAGATTAAAAGAGGGGGCAGGGCAAAACATGTCCGCACGAAAAGTTATCGTTACCAACAACCGCATCGACAGGATTGTCGTGGTTGGCGGCGGCACCGCAGGTTGGATGGCGGCAGCCGCATTCTCGCGCTATTTCGACAATGGCCGGCGCAAGATCATCGTCGTCGAATCCGACGCGATCGGCACCGTAGGCGTCGGCGAGGCGACCATCCCCGCGATCAAGGGCTTCAATGCCATGCTCGACATTCCGGAGAACGAGTTTCTCCGCGAGACGCGCGGCACCTTCAAGCTCGGCATCGAATTCGTGAACTGGGGGCGGCAGGGCGACCGCTATATCCACCCCTTCGGCGCGTTCGGCACCGATTTGCACGGCATTCCGTTCCACCAGCTCTGGCTGCGCGAACATGCGCGCGGCGGCGGCGGAGACATCACCGATTTCTCGATGAGCGCCGCGGCAGCCGCCCTGGGCCGCTTCGGACGCCCCGCCGTGGGTGCCCGTCCCCCGGTGTCCGAAATCAATTACGCCTTCCACTTCGATGCTACGCTCTATGCCGCCTATCTTCGCAGGCTGGCCGAACGCCAGGGGGCGATCAGGCAGGAAGGCCGGATCGTCAAGGTCCACCGCGATGGCGAAAGCGGTGACGTGACCAGTGTCGAGCTGGAGGGCGGCAGGCTGGTCGAAGGCGATCTCTTCCTCGACTGTTCGGGTTTTCGCGGCCTGCTGATCGAGGACGCGCTTGAAACCGGATACGAGGACTGGAGCCACTGGCTGCCGATGGACCGCGCCATCGCCATGCCCACGGCCAACCGAAGCTCACCCGATCCTTTCACCCGCGCGACGGCCCATGCGGCAGGCTGGCAATGGCGCATACCGCTGCAGCATCGCACCGGCAACGGCCACGTATTCTGCAGCGCCTTCATGCAGGAGGACGAGGCCGAGCGCATCCTGCGTGACACAGTGGAAGGCGAGGAACTGGCCGATCCGCGGCTGATACGTTTCACCACCGGCATGCGGCGCAAGGCATGGAGCCATAATGTCGTGTCGCTGGGCTTGTCCTCCGGCTTTATCGAGCCGCTGGAATCGACCAGCATCCATCTTGTCCAGAACGGGATCGCCCGGCTGTTCGGCCTGTTCCCGGAAAAGGACATCAGCCCCGTCGAGCGTGACGAATACAATCGCGGCATGCGCGAGATCTATGAGGATGTGCGCGACTTCATCATCCTGCACTACAAGGCGACCCAGCGGGACGATACCGAGTTCTGGCGCAGCGTCCGCGACATGGACATCCCCGCCAGCCTGGCGCGCAAGATGGAGCTTTGGCGCCTGCACGGGCGTGTGTTCCGCGAAAATGCCGAACTGTTCACCCTGCCCAGCTGGGTGGCGGTGATGCTGGGGCAGAACGTGTGGCCCGAACGCTATGATCCGATTGCCGACACACTGGATGAAAACAGGGTGGCGCAGGCGATGGAGAAGATGCGCGCGGGCTATCGACAGACCGCGCAGCAATTGCCACCGCAGGAACAGTTTTTGCGCAGTGCCAACGCATGGGCCGTGTCGGACGAGATGCCGCTTTCGATGGGGGTAGCGCGATGAACGGCGAACCTATCCGCAAGATCGTGATCGTCGGCGGCGGCACCGCGGGCTGGATGGCCGCGGCAGCAACTTCGCGCATCATGGGCGCTTTTCCGGGGCTGACGATCGAACTGGTCGAAAGCGAGGCGATCGGTACGGTCGGCGTGGGGGAAGCGACGATCCCGCAGATCATCTCGTTCAACATGATGCTGGGGATCGACGAAGCGGAATTCGTGCGCGAGACCCGCGCGACCTACAAGCTGGGCATCGAGTTCGTCGACTGGCTGCGAATTGGCCACAGCTATGTCCATCCCTTCGGATCCTATGGCATCGACATGCTGGGGATCGACTTCCACCATTTCTGGCTGCGCGGGCAGCGGGCCGGGCTCGATATGCCGCTGGACGAATTTTCCATCTCGGCGATGGCGGGAAAGGCGGGCCGGTTCATCCACCCGCGCAAGGACCAGCCGAATTCCCCCCTCGCCCGCATGGCCTATGCGTTCCAGTTCGACGCGGGGCGCTATGCCCGGTTCCTGCGAAACAGGGCCGAGGCGCAAGGCGTCATCAGGACGGAAGGACGCATAACCGAGGTCTTGCAGGACGGCGAAACGGGTTTCGTGACAGGCGTCAGGCTAGAAGACGGCAAGATCGTCGAGGGCGATCTGTTCCTCGATTGCTCGGGCTTTCGCTCGCTGCTGCTGGGACAGACGCTGGGGGTCGGGTTCACCGACTGGAGCAAGTGGCTTCCCTGCGACCGCGCGATAGCCGTTCCCTGCAGCCTGGCGGGCGATAACGAGCCGCTGACCCGATCCACCGCGCAGCCCGCGGGCTGGCAATGGCGCATCCCGCTGCAGCACCGCATCGGCAACGGCCATGTCTATTCCTCCGCGCACATGGAGGACGCAGAGGCCGAGGACATCCTGCACGCCGGTCTCGACGGGACGCCGCTGGCCGAGCCCAACCGGATCCGATTCACCGCCGGGCACCGCGACAGGATCTGGGAGAAGAACGTCATCGCGCTGGGCCTGTCGGGCGGGTTCCTGGAACCGCTGGAATCGACCGCCATCCATCTGGTTCAGAGCGGTATAGCGCGGCTGATGATCCTGTTCCCCTCGCGCGCGTTCAATCCGAAGGAGATCGAGCGCTTCAACCGCGACACCTTTGCCGACTATCTCGACATTCGCGACTTCCTGGTCCTGCACTACAAGGCGACCGAAAGGGACGACAGCGAGTTCTGGCGCTATTGCCGCAACCTGCCGCCGCCCGACGGCCTTGCCGACAAGCTAGAAATGTTCCGCAGTTCGGGGCGTATCATACGGGAACACAACGAACTTTTTACCGAGGCAAGCTGGCTGGCCGTGATGGTCGGACAAGGGGTGGAGCCGTCGGGCTATCACCCCGCCGCTGCCCTGCTGGATGAGGATGAGACCCGCCGGCGGCTGAGCCATATTCGCCAGACCGTGGCGCACGCCGTCAGCCAGATGCCCACGCAGGACGAATATCTCGCCGGCATCGGCGGCGCGATCGCAGGCACCGATCGCATGCGCGCATGACCACCCTCCCCCAGCCTGCCGCCATCGACGAGTTCGAGGGCAAGCTCGACGCCGAGCAGTTCGCGATCCTGCGCAAGGCGGGCCAGCCCGTGGTATTGCGCGGCCTGGTCGCGGATTGGCCTGCGGTCGCCGCTGCGTCCGGCGGCGACCGGGCGATGGCCGGTTACATGGCGCGCGAGCCGAGCACGCGCCCGGTCACGGCCATCGCGGCTCCGCCCAGCGAGGGCGGGCGATTTTTCTACACGCCCGACCTTTCGCAGCTGAATTTCAGCCGAGGCCAGGGCAGGCTGGAAGCGTTCATCGGCGATCTTATTACCGCGAGCGACCTGCCCGATGCGCCAGCGCTGGCGGTCCAGTCCGAAGACATCGCCGATCTGCTGCCCCGCTTCGCGGCCGAAAACCGGCTTGCGCTGCTGCCGCAAGTCAGGCCGCGGATCTGGATCGGCAACCGGATACGCGTGGCGCCGCATTACGATCTGATGGAAAATGTCGCCTGCTGCGTCGCCGGGCAGCGCCGATTCACCCTGTTTCCGCCGGACCAGATCGCCAATCTCTATCCCGGCTCGTTCGAACTGACGCCTGCGGGTACGCCCGTCAGCATGGTCGACACGGATGCGCCCGATCTGGATCGTTTTCCGCGCTTCGAAAAGGCATGGGCCGCGGCGCGGCAGGCGACGCTTGAGCCCGGCGATGCGATCTATATCCCCTATTGCTGGTGGCACGGAGTGGAATCGCTTGGTCCGCTGAACATTCTCGTCAACTACTGGTGGAACGAAGGGGAGCCCGAGGGGATCGGATCACCCTATAGCGCGCTGCTTCACGGCATCCTGTCCGTCCGGCATCTTCCGCCCGAAAAGCGGGCGATCTGGAAGACGATGTTCGACTATTACGTGTTCGAAGAGCACGGCGATCCGGTCGAGCACCTGCCGGTGCAGGCACGGGGCCTGTTCGGCTCCCCCTCGCCCGCGCTTTTCGCGCGGATGCGCGAGATTATCCGCGGCCTGCTGCGCTAGCGCGCTGCACGATACTGGCCAGCCACTGCGCATAGGGGGGTGCGAAAGCCACCGCAGCGCGCGCCCGCTCGGCAAATTCCCGGGCCGCGGCGTCGCTGTTCACTGGCTGCGCGATCTGCATCGATCCCTCACCGAAACCCAGTGCCCTTAACAGCGCGGCAAGCTCCTGCCTGAGCAAGGGTGCTTCTTCCCAAAAGGGGATCCGGCCGCGGCGGCGCAACTGGTCGATGGTGAGGTCGAGGCGCTCCGAAAGCCCGGTTGCGCCAAACGGCTGCCTTGCGCGGGGCGCGGCATAGAAGGCGCCCAGGCTATCGCGCGCACCCTGGGCTATCAGCGCAGAGCGGCGGTTGTATTCGCTGCGCTCGACCGGCTCGGCCACCCTGCCCGGCAGCATTTCGAGCAGCAAGTCGATCTGGCGATGGGCAAGGTCGAGCGGCAGGCCCAGCAGCGGATGCAGCCTTGCGGCGGCATCGCCGATGGCAATGACATTGCCGATCCAGGCGCGGCATACGCAGCCCGGCTGCAGTTCCACGCGGCTTTCAATCTCGGCACCCATCGCAGCGCGAATTCTTTCGGGCGGCAGGTCGAGCGGCGCCCCCATCTCGAGCTGCAAGCCGTCGCGGCCCGCGAATTCACTCAGCCACCCTTCGTCCAGCAGCGTAATCCGGTCTTCCAGCGCGGCCATCGGCTGCCCCGGAACGGCCCGGTAGAGCGCGATCTTCGGCAGGATACCGCTCCAGTCCTCGACCGCATAGCCCGGCAAGCCCGACAGCAGGCGAGCTTCGCGGCCCGAGCAGTCGAGGTAGAGATCGGCGTCGATCCGCTGCCCGTTCGCGGCGATCACTGCCCGCAGTTCGCCGCCGTCATCGATGTCGAGAGACGCTATGGCGCTGCTGACATAGCTAACGCCCAGCTGCCGGGCCTGGCCGATCAGCAGTTCGCGATAGGCTGCGGCATTCCAGCGCAAGCCATATTCGATGTTCGAGATGGGCGTGACCCGATCGGGGGGCGGCACCGCGAACCTGCCGTTCTGCGCCAGGATTTCAGCCAGCGATCCTGCAGACGGCGCACTCTCGCCCGGCCTTGCTTGGTCGCCCCATGCCTGCGCGAAGCCCGGCATGGCGGCCCGATCCGCGCCGCCGCCATAGGGCATGGCGCCATGGCTGGCTTCCTTGTTCCAGCCGAAAAGCCGGGTGACAAGGCGGTGGCTGCCCCCGGCCTGCAGGATGACAGCCTCTTCCGCTATGCCGAGGCGGTCGTGCAATCGGTTGGTGAAGGGCAAGGAGGTTGCCGCGCGGTCGGCAAGATCCGCCGGACCGGACGGCGCGCCCATGATGACGATATCGCATCCCGGCATCGCGCGGCGCATGGCAATGGCGGCAAGCAGCCCCACCTGGCCGTCGCCCGCGACGACGATACGCCGCAACGGCTCGCGCGGGCCAGTCATCTCGCGCGGGCCAGTCATGCCGCGCGCGCCAGGCGGGCCGCTTCGCTGCGCAGGTAATCCGCGTGGCCGGGCATGGCCGCCACCTCGTCATCGATTGCCTGTTTCAAACGATCGAGCGCGCCCCTGACGCGGACCGGATCGACCTGCGGAACTCTGGGATCATAGCGTTCGGGCAGCAGACCCTGCCCGACATAGACGGCGATCCAGCTCGGCTCGAAGAACAGACCCTCGCCATATTTCTCGACCCGGCCGGTGTTGCGCCACAGTTCGATCTTGTCGGCCAGGCTGTCAGGCACCTGCATGGTCCGGACATGGTTCCAGAAGTCGGAATCGTTCCTGCGCGTGACGTGATAATGCAGGATCAAGAAGTCGCGGATCCGGTCATATTCCATGTCGACCAGCCGGTTGAATTCGTCGCGATCGCGCTGCTCGATCCGTCCGTCGGCAGGAAAAAGCTCGATCAGATTGGTGATCGCCATCTGCGCCAGATAGATCGATGTCGATTCCAGCGGCTCCAGGAAACCGCTTGCCAGACCCACGGCGACGACATTGCCCGACCACGACCGGCGCCGCCTGCCGGGCCGGAAGCGCAGGATGCGCGGATCGGCCAGCGGCTTGCCCCTGGCGGCCCCGCGGATCGCGTCGCACGCCTGATCCTCGGACAGATGGGCGCTGGAGAATACATAGCCGTTGCCCATGCGGTGCTGCAGCGGAATTTCCCACCGCCAGCCCGCCGGCATGGCAGTGGCGGTGGTATAGGGCGGCAAATCGTCACTCTCATGCGCGCAAGGCATGGCGGCGGCGCGGTCGCAGGGCAGCCAATGGGTCCAGTCCTCCCACTCCTCGGCCATTTCCTGGCCAAGCAGCAACGAGCGGAAACCCGAACAATCGACAAAGAGATCGCCTTCGATCCTTCGCCCGTCCTTGAGCAGAAGGGCGGCGACGTCGCCGCTTTCTCCATTGCGTTTGACGCTGGTGACGATCCCCTCATGCCGCGTGACGCCGATCGTCAGGCCGAACTGGCGCATGAACGGACCGAACAGGGTCGCGTCGAACTGATAGGCATAGCCGTAGGTAGAGCCGAGCGAACCGTCCTGCGCGGGCGGGCGGAACCGGTTTTCACGCGCCGCCCTGACCGCGAAGGAATAATCGCCAATGTCGGAACCGAGACCCAGTCGGCGCTGTTCCAGCCACCAGTGGTGGAAGCCGACCGATTGTACCGCCTCGCCGAAGCCGCCGAAGGGGTGGATATAGCTTTCGCCGATTGCGCCGAAATCGCGGAAATCTATACCAAGCTTATAGGTGGCGTGGGTCGCCTTCATGAAGCTGGCTTCATCGATCCCCAGCCGTTCGACGAAACCCCGAATGTGCGGCAGGGTCGCTTCGCCCACGCCGACGATGCCGATGTCTTCGCTTTCGATCAGCTCGACCGTGACTTGCCCGGGCAACAGCCGCGCAAGCGAAGCGGCTGTCATCCAGCCCGCCGTGCCGCCGCCAAGGACGACGACACGCACGGGGCTGGATCCATCTTGTATCATGCAGATTACGTTAGAAGCTTGCAGCGGAAGGCACCAGCCTTCCGGTCTTAACCTTCCATCTCTTCCAGTTCCTTGCCCTTGGTCTCGACAATGAAGCGCTGCACCAGGAAGAAGCTGATCACTGCGCATACGGCATAGAAGCTGTAGCTTGCCGCAAGGCCGATGCCGATCGCCATGACCGGGAAGGTCTGCGCGACGAGATAGTTGGCGAACCATTGGAAGAAGCCTGCCACGGCCAGCGCGCTGCCGCGGATCTGGTTCGGGAACATCTCGCCCAGCATCACCCACATCACGGGGCCCCAGCTGACGTTGAAGAAGACCACGTACAGATTGGCCGCGATGACGGCTACCATGCCCATCTCGCTCGACAGCACGAGCGCACCCTCGGCATCCAGCGTGCCCTGGCTGAACGCGTACACCATCACGAACAGCGTCACCGACATGCCGGCCGAGCCGATCAGCAGCAGCGGCTTGCGCCCGATGCGGTCGATGACCGCGATGCAGATGAAACACGCCGCGATCGACACGGCGCCCGAGAAAATGTTGATCAGCAGGCTGTCACTCTCGTTAAAGCCGGCCAGCTGCCACAGCGTCGCGCCATAATAGAAGATGACGTTGATGCCGACGAGCTGCTGGAACACGGCCAGCATGATGCCGACCCAGACGATGGGACGAATGCCCAGGAAGCTCTTCGCTCCCGCAGGGGCAACAACGTCACGCAGGCTGGGGCGGTGGTCGCCGGAAAAGCTGTTGCGGATCTCGGTCAGCTTCGCCTTGGCCACGACTTCCCCGAACAGGCTGGTCAGCACGCCGAGTGCTTCGGTATCCCGGCTCTTGGCGACGAGATAGCGCGGGCTTTCCGGGATGAAGAACAGCGCGAGCAGGAAGATTGCGGCGGGCACGGCCTGCGCCAGATACATCCAGCGCCACGCCTGCAGACCGCCCCAGAAGACATTGGTCGATTCGCCCGCAGCGGCGGCAAGAACGTAGTTCACGAGGAACGCCGCCGTCAGGCCTGTAATCACCATGATCTGCTGCACGGTCGTCATCCGGCCGCGAATATTGGCCGGTGCCACCTCGGATATGTAGGCCGGCGAGAGAACCGACGCCGCGCCGACGGCCATGCCGCCCGCGATACGGGCAATGACGAAGATCGTGTGCGATTCCGAAAGACCCTGGACCAGCGCACCGATCAGGAACAGCAGCGCGGCAAGCCGCATGACGTTGCGGCGACCGATCGCGTCGGCCAGAGTACCAGCGGCGAAAGCACCGATGAAACAGCCGATCAGAAGCGAGCCGACGGTGAAGCCCAGTCCGCCCTCGGTCAGCAGGAATGCCGACTTCAGGCCCGGCTGCGTCCCGTTTACTGCGCCGCTGTCATAGCCGAACAGCAATCCGCCAATCGTCGCGACACCTACAATCGCCGAGATCAGCGCAAGATTTGTGCCCCCGGCCTTATCCGTGTTGGTTCCCATGAATCTCTCCCTTGCATCCGCAAATCCCTGCGGATGCGGTATGGTAGCGCTACCTATGACGCAAACAACGGTGAAAGCAAGCCGTCTTGTTTGCGGCCTGCCGAGTTACCCTTCTGCGTCAAAATGCCTGAAATTGCTTCGATTAGCCCGAATGGACCAGCCCTGCCCCCGCCTGTGCTTTCCCCGATAAAAGTCGCTCGATAAAATCCTGGTGTTTCGGCAGCCGGTCGACATGCGCCGCGATCGCCGCTCGCTGTCGTTCAAGCTCGCCTTCAAGCCGTCCCTCGCTCATCAACGCGCCGATGCGGTGCCAGTGTTCGGGCTGAAGACGCTGGCCCAGCATGACCTGCAGCCAGCTTTCCGCGCGGAACAGATCGTCCGGAGCCTGCCATGCCTGCGCCGAACTGGTGAAGCTGGCAATCCGGTGCCGAAGCGAATCGGGAATCGCCAAGTCCCGGCACCTGCGCCAGAACGCGGAATCGTCGCGCTCCGTCAGCTTGTAGTGAAGGATGATGAAGTCGCGGACCTTCTCAAGCTCGGTATCCGCCATCGTATTCCAGCGATCGCGGACCGCCTGATCGGACCCGGCGAAGGGGAACATCTGGATCAGCCGCGTCACCCCGATCATGACGAGGTGGATGCTGGTGGATTCCAGCGGCTCGACAAATCCGGATGAAAGCCCAAGCGCCAGACAATTGCCCCGCCACATCTGCTGGCGCTTGCCGGTCTTGTAACGGATCAGCCGCGGCTCGCTCCTCGGCCGGCCGGTGATCGACCCCATGAGCCTGTCGCGCGCCTTGTCGGGATCGAGATAATCGCTGGCGAAGACTAGCCCGTTTCCGGTCCGGTGCTGCAGCGGGATGCGCCATTGCCAGCCCGCATCATGCGCGATTGCGCGCGTAAGGGGCGGCGGCGCCTCATCCGTCTCGGTCTGCACCGCCCAGGCTGCATCTGTCGCAAGCCACTCGCTCCAGTCGTCATAGCCGCTGCCCATTGCCTGGCCGATCAGCAAGGCGCGAAAGCCGGTGCAATCGACGAACAGATCGCCTTCGATCTCGCGCCCGTCTTCCAGCACCAGTGCGGCGATGTCACCGCTTTCGGGCTGATGGCGGACGTCGGCGATCCTGCCTTCGACCCGTTGCGCGCCATTGGTTTCCGCGATGGTGCGCAGGAATGCGGCATAGCGCCCGGCGTCGAGGTGATAGGCATAGCTGAGCGCCGGCTTGCCTTCATTGGAAAAGCGCCCGGCCAGCGCAGCCTCATGCTCCAGGCAATAGGCGCCCATCGGCGTGTCGATTCCGGCGTGGCGGGCTTCCAGCCAGAAATGCTGGAAATCGGCGACCCAGTTCTGCAGGGCGAACGTACCGAAAGAGTGGATGTACTGGTCGCCGGGGCGCGCCCAGTTTTCGAACTGGATGCCAAGCTTGAAGGTCGCACCGGTCGCCTCGACAAAGGCGCGCTCGTCGATGCGCAGGAATTCGTGGAAGCTGCGCGCGGTGGGGATCGTCGCCTCGCCCACGCCGATGGTTCCGATATCGTCGCTTTCCACCAGGGTGACATCGACCAGGCGGCCAAGCTGGCGGGCCAGCGCCATCGCGGCGATCCAGCCTGCGGTCCCGCCGCCTGCCACCACGACCCGGGTAGGCGTTACATCGCTCATCGCTGCAGCTTTCGTGTGACCTGAGCCCGCAAGCGCCGGGCGAGCGCGGCATCCACGGCGCCAAGCGGGCCGCGAATATGATCCGGCAGATGATCGCGCGCCTCGGCGGGGTCGGCGAAGGCGTAATAGTCGAAGATCGCCGCCCACGCCTTCCGCTCGTGAGCAGGCCGCTGGCGCAGGGACAGCAAGGCGTGCAGCAAGGTCGTCTGCGGCGTGTCGACATAGTCGGGCACCGCATTCCACCACCAGTTCAGCAGGATGTTGAAATCGCCCAGCGCCTCGACCTGATGCCACCACATGGCGGGATAGACGATGACGTCGCCCGGTTCCAGAACGCCGCTGACAGCCGCCTTCATCGCGTCCGGGAAACCGGGAAAACGATCGAGATCGGGGGCGGCGAAGTCGACCATGGTGACCACCTGCCCGCCGGGCGTAGGCTCGAGCGGACCGGGATAGAGATTGGCGATCTGGTCCGGCGGAAACAGGGTGAAACGCCTGCGCCCCGCAGCGCAAAGCGCGCAATTGTTGGAATGATCGTAATGCGCGGCGGTGATCGTCCGATTGCCCATCCACAGGCTGGCCACGACGGGCGCGCCATTCGCTCCCTCGGCCCCTGCGACGCCGGGATCGTTTGCTTCGCGGATGCCGGGGAAGAACAGGTCGAGGTCGGTGGAGCCGACATAGATTGCCTGCTGCGCGCCGCGCTGCAGTTCGTCCAGGACAGCCGGCAGATCCTCTCGCGATCCGGAGAAGTTGAAGCCGTCCAGCGCAGGCGTGTAGTGGAACCGCCCGCGCGTCTCGCGATCGGCGCGATAGACCGTTACCGGGCGGCCGCTGTGGAACGACAGCAAAAGCTGGCTTGCAGCAGAGGCGGATTTGCGGGCGGCCTGCACGATCGGCAGATCCTTGCCCGCGCCGCGGAAGATCACCGGTTCCAGCGACGCCTCGACAAAGGCGTTGAGTTCGGACCCGCGCGGCATTGGCTCATGCAATTCGCGGATGGGACGTGGGTCCGAAATCTCCAGCGTCGCTGCCCCGGTCACAATGGCCTGCCCTGCCTTCGATCAGCCAAGGCGTTGATATTGCCGAGCGAATGCGCCGCCATGACGGCCGGCACCAGCAGCCCCGCCGAGCTCAGCTCACCCAGCGCTTCGGCCGAAAGATCGGCCAGCGTTTCCGGGAGGATCGCGCTGAAATTCTCGAACTGGATCGTGGTCGTGTCGTCGATATTGATCGAGATCGGAAGCAGCTTCACCAGTTCGTGACGCTGGAAAATCTCGCTCATCGCCGCACATACGCCCTCACCCCGGTGGATCAGTTGCAGCGCGTCCAGGGCATCGACCAGCGCAGGCGCGTGGCCGCCATGTTCGAGGAACAGCGGATAGCCATCCTGGCCATCGGCAGCGATCCGCGCATGCGCCATGTCGATATGCACCGCGGGATCTTCCGGCCGGGCGCGGCCGATCATCAACGGACCCCGCCGGACCAGTGCAGGAATATAGCGAGCCTGCCAGCCCCGATCCGAGGCGAAGAGGTTTTCCTGCGCCGTCAGGCCCAGGATTGCGACCGGCTGGAGCAGATCGTCTTCGTCCCTGGTGAACAGGATCGGATATTCGCGCTGCACCAGCACGAACTCCTCTGCGTACACGCCGATCTGGCCGAGTGGATCGCCGGACTGCGCGCCGCGCGCCGCCTTCAGCCGCACATCGGCGTGGCTCACGCTGTCGAGAGGCGCAATGGTCATAGCAACATGTTACCGCGTAGAAATGGTGGGGAAAAGACTGCCATTCTGGATTTGGCAGCCTTTTCCCCGTTCCCTCAGGGAGGCGAGGGAAATCAGAACCGGAAGCGGGCTCCGGCGTAGTAGCGAGGCCGGCTGTCGACGATGAACCAGGGCTGGTTCTTCGTACGAGCAAAGGTCTCGTAGTTCGAACCGGTCAGGTTGATCGCCTCGAACGACACCGAGATTGCATCGGTGATGTCGTAGCTGACGTTCAGGTCGATCTGTTCATAAGCGTTGACGAACACCGGGTTACGCGAAGCACCGCGGCTGTTGTTCGACAGGAACGTGTCGCGCCAGTTGTAGGTCAGACGCGCCGACAGGCCGTACTTTTCGTAAATGGCCGACAGGTTGACCGTGTCCGACAGACCGAGCAGCGCGAACTGGTCGGCAGTCGTCGGAGCCGTGATGTCATACCCGATATCACCGCGAACGAGCGTGTAGGCCGCCGCGATGCCGAAGCCCGATTCGCCGAAGAAGTGCTGACCGGCGATTTCCATACCATAGATATGGGCGTCCTCGCTGTTGACCGGCTGCTGCGTCTGGAACTGGTACAGCGGATCGCCTTCGTTCGCGACCAAGTCGTACTGGCCGAGGACCGAGTCGACGAAGGTCTGGCTAAGCCCACCCGGAGTCAGGTTCGCCTGGAACTGGTCTACTGCGGCATCAAGTCCGAACTGGTCGATCAGCGCGGTCAGCGTGAACAGGTTCACGTCCGAAATGTCGAGATTGTTGGTCTGCAGATACTCAAGCGCAGCACCCGAACGAGTCCCCGGAGCGCCCGAGCTGGGATCACGCAGATCGAACAGGCTCTGCGTCGTCTGTCCCGTGCCGACGAAATTACGGACACGCTTGTCGAAGAAGCCGGCCGACAGATAGCTCGACGGCGCGAAGTACCATTCGAAGCTGACGTCGAAGTTGTCAGATTCCAGCGGGATCAGCTGCGGGTTGCCCTGCGTACCGCCCGGAACACCGCCCAGTGCGGTGGGACGGTTGGGCGCGCCCGGATTGGAAGCAGCGAACAGCGAACCGAAGTCCGGACGCGAAATGGTCCGGCTGAGCGACACCCTGCCCTTGAAGTTGTCGGTGATATCGACCGAAACGTCGATCGACGGCAGGATGTGGTCATAGCTGTTCGAGCCTTCGACCGGCTGCTCACCCGACGAAAGAACGGTGAGGAAGTCGTTGTCGGCGGTCCAGTCGATGCTCGCCGGGATACCCTGCAACGTGATCGAGCGCGACTTGGTGTTCTCGTAGCGCACGCCAGCCAGGACGTTGACCGGACGTTCCATCAGTTCGGTATTGAGATCGACCTGCGCATAAAGGGCCCAGATCTTTTCCCTGACCGTATTGTTCGACGTGCCGTTGATGATCGGAGAATTCACGAACGCATTGAACAGATCCGTGGCGTCCCCGCGGAACGCTGTCGCCAGGGGATCACCTTCCGAAACGCCGGTGTCGTAATCCCTGAACTGGCAGACCATGCAAAATGTCTGGACCAGGTCGCCAGCCATCTCCTCGATGTCGCCGATATTGCCCACGCCCCAGTCGCCAAGGGTGTTCTGCGTGCTCATCGTCCGGCTGTTCATATCAGCCTCACGATAGTTGCCGCCGAACATCACGCGGTCATCGTCGCCCATCTCCCAGATATTGTCGAGGCGAACCTCCTTGACATCCTGCTCCTGGTAAGCGGTCTGGCTACGCGCGATCTGCGAACCCAGGTCGGCAAGGTCGAGTACGCCATTGTTGTTGCCGTTGGAGTCGTCGAAGGTGATGAACTGCTGCGGAAAGCCGTTCTCGATGTTCAGCCCCTGGTCGACGATCGACTTCTGCGCCATCGAGAACAGGGTCGAAGTGTGGCCGAGCGGGTTGTTCGGCTGCGCCTCCGCCTTCGAATAATGGCCGTCGACGATGGTCGTCAGGCTGTCGGTGACTTCATATTCGAGGTTGAGGCCATAGGACATCAACTCGTCCTTGGTGGCGCGATACTGCTGCTCGAAACCGCCGTCCTTGGGGGCGGTGATCACGTCGTCGATATAGACCGCAGTCGCCACCTTGTAGTTGCCGTCGAACGAGATTTCGTCAAACGGACGGTTGTACCAGGTGGTTTGGTCGGCGCGCTTTTCCTCTGCCGCATTGCGGTAATAGGTCACGTCGGCGGTGGCGGTGAAGCGGTCGGTCGGCGCGAACTGGGCCGTAAGCTGGCCGTTGATACGCTCACGCTCGAACTCGGAGTAGTTGTAGCGCGTGTCGTTGGGAATGCCGATCAGCGTGTCACCGGATTGCGGCGCATTGTTGATGATCGTGCTGCCGTCGGCGCGGCGGAAGGTCGTGCTGCCAAGGAATTGCGAATAGGGCAGGATGTTCCAGTCGTTGGCCGAAACCGCGATCGCGGAGTTGTGGCGCAACTGGTAGCTGCCGAACAGGCCCACGCCGAAAGTGCCGGCATCGTTCGACCAGTTCACGATGCCCGAAACTTCGGGCGTCACGCGCGAATAGTCATAGGTGTCTGCCGCGTCGTAGACGGCCTTCGCGCCGATCGAGCCCGAGAGGCCCGCCGCGCCGTCGAGCGGACGCCGCGTGACGATGTTGATGGCGGCGCCGATGCCGCCGCCGGGGATCGAGGCGCGACCGGTCTTGTAGACCTCGAGCCTGCTCACGCCTTCGGAAGCGAGATTGGCGAAGTCGAACGAGCGGGTCGTGCCCGAGACGAAGTCGCCATTCTGGTCCTGGCCGACCGATGCGATGCTGGCCGTGGGCAGCGTGCGCCCGTTCAGCGTGACCAGGTTGAAGCCCGGACCGAAACCGCGAACCGTCACGCGCGAACCTTCGCCGTTGACGCGGTCGATCGACACGCCGGTGATACGCTGCAGCGATTCCGCCAGGTTGGTATCGGGGAACTTGCCGATTTCCTCGGCCGAGATGCCGTCGACGACGCCGGCGTTGTTGCGCTTCAGTTCGATCGAGCGATCGAGCGATGCACGAATGCCGGTGACGACGATGGTGTCGTCCGCTGCCGCTTCCGAATTGCCCGGCTGGGCCTGTTCGTCCTGAACAGTGTCCTGCGCATGGGCAATGGTAGCGCTACCAAAAACAGTTGAAAAAACAAGCCACGACGCTGATCGAGCAAGCGTCGAACGAAGCTTCGTTCCCTTCATTATCCCTCTCCTGAACGTCGATCTGAACGACCGATTCTTACGCCACCTAAGGCACGAAGGCTTGCTTATTGCGTAAGTTGAAGGGTTGTCAACGCGGCCGGACCAGAATTTCAAATCTGAATCGCCCTGCGGCAAATTTGCTACACCGCAGACATACCAACTGCGCCAAATAAGAACTGAAATTCTTATATTGCGTGGTAACGCTCTCAAACTCGTGATTTCGTGCGCGCATAGACCTCGGTAAAAACCGCACGCCAGCAACGGCTTGCCGTATACTTGTCGAAAAGACCCGCTGGTCGATCTGCGTGGTTGCCGTACCACCAGAAGTCTTTGTGACCGGTCTAAGCCGCGCGCCCATCCGACAGGCCCGGCGGGCGGATCCCCTTTTCCCGGAATGTGCGCAGGGTCCGCAGGGTGATGTCGGTCTCGAACGCCTTCTCGTGCTTGGTGTCGAGGACATAGGCCTTCAGCCGCAACCGGACCGCGACGAAATTCTCCATCGGCACTTGTGACACCAGCACCACGATCGGCTTGGGAAGATAGATGTAGCGGCTCGACAAGGCCGCTTCGGTCAGGACTTCCCGGGCAAGGTCGAAGTCCTCCCCCGCGCCGATCAGGATGTCGACCACCACCTGCATGTCCAGCGCGCCATAGTTTCCCGACGAGGTGATATCGCTGAGGAACTTGTTGTTCGGAATGGTGATCGTATTGTCGTCCAGCGTCTGCAGCCGGACCGATCGCAGCCCGATGGCGGTCACGTCACCATAAAACCCGCCGAAGCTGACGCGGTCCCCCACCTGGAACGGCCGGTCGACGATGATCATGATGCCTGCCACGAAGGACGCCACCAGGTCCTTGAGCGCGAAACCCACGGCCACCGCGGCCGTACCGCCGATCAGGGCCAGCAGCGTGCTGTCCACCTTGAACGACAGGGCGATGACGATCATGCCGGTCGCGATGAAAATGAAGAATTTCGCGACGGTGGCGAGCTTGTGCATCGTCAGCCTGCGCGCCGCGAACTGCGAGCTGAAGCGATTGACGAAACCCGACAGCACATTGAGCAGGAACCAAGCCCCTGCCAGCACGAACAGCGAGGTGACCACGCCGCTCCAGCGGATGAAATCGCCCAGCTGCGCCATGTCGATCTCCGCCTCCTGCGCGATTGCCGGCGCCGCCGTCATGGCAAGCAGCAAGGGGGAAAGCAGCAATCGGGTCATGCGCATGATGTTCGCGCTCATGGCAATTCTCCCGCGATCAGGTTCTGGGCCAGCAGCAGCCGCTTCACTTCCTGGAACCAGTACAGGCTAAGCCGCCATCCGGCGCCCTGCCGCTCGATCACGCCCAGCAGGTCGCAGCTGCGCAAGGTCTCGCCGACGCGGGCGGGCGAGAGATCGGTGGCAAGCGCGATCTGGTGCGGATGGGCGATGTCCATCTGCAGGATGGTACGCAGAACGAACAGCGTCACCGGCGGCATCGCTGCCAGCCTGGTGACATCGGGCGCCTTGAACGTGCGAACGCAGACGCGGCCCGTGGCCTTTTCGCGGAACAGGCTGCGTCGCCAGCGTTCCAGCGCGACCGCCGGATTGCCGCCCGTCTCCTCGGTCAGTGCCGCATAGAATGCGCGGCGGGCGCGCTCCTCCGGTGCGATCTCCTCCTCGAACAGCATGGTACCGGTATCGCTGCCCGCATATTCGAAGTCCGGATCGATCCCGGCGGCGTGGGTTCGCCGCTCGATCAGTTCGCGGATCTTCGCCTTGGGCCACGGATGAAGATAGATCTCGTGATCGAACAGCGGACGATCGCCGCGCGCCCGTTCCAGGAAGGGCCAGGCCGCCCCGCCCATGGCGAAGATCCAGCTGGTCGGTGCGGGCGTATGCCTCGCCAGGTCGAGAATGGCGTCCAGCCGGGTCAGCCCACCAATGGCCGGCACGATGATGCGCTGCAGATCGTCCACGGCCACGCAATGCGGCTGCGCTTTCAAGGCCTCGGCAATGGCGGCCGGTTCGGGCTCGCAGCCAAGCCTGCGCCCAATCACCTCCGCAACGCTATCCTCGCCCGCGCCCGCTTCGACATAAAGCACGGGCAGCGCCGAGGCCTTGAGCAGACGCTCGACGACCGTGGTCTTGCCGTGCCCCCTGTCCCCGACGACGATCAGCACATGGCCGGGCATCGGAGCGGCAGGATGCAGCTTTTCGTCCGGCGGCACGACATCGGACACCGGCCTTCCGTGCGGCGCCAGCAACGCCAGCTCTTCCCTGGTCAACGAGACATAGCGCCCGCTTTCCTCGTCGGCGGTCGCCTGTTCGCTGGCCTTCTTGCGGGCGCGCTGGCCAAGGATCTCGCGGATCAGCGAAAGCTGGCGAATGCGCCGCGCAATTATCACGCGCCCGCCCTGCACCATCAGCACGAAGCCCGCGACGATCCGCCCCAGCGCGCCGCTGATCCCGTCGGGATTGCGCGACACCCAGCCAAGCACCTTGTTTTTCTTCGCGCCAAGCCGCGCCAGCGCTTCGATCCGGTCGCGCCACCATGTGGTGATGACGAACAGCACGGGAATGGCGAGCAGCCAGCAGAAGGTCAGTACCCAGCTATAGATCGCGCCGCGGCCGACCAGGTTCGCGGTGACCGTCAGCACCAGCCCGACGCCGACAATAATCGCCGCGACCAGTTGCAGCGAGCGTCGGCGCAGCGCGGCGCGCGGATCTTCTCCCGGCCCTCCCCGGGCCATCGCGTCGATGATCTGCACCAGCGCCGCCCCGGCGATGACCCAGCACGCCAGCAGCCACAGCAGCCGCATCGGCGCGGGGGCGAAGACAAGGGGGAACAGCCAGTCCAGCACCAGCAGCAGGATCAGCCAGTTCAGCGGCCTTAGGGCATGACGCAAAAGACGGGCGAGATAGGCAAGGAACGATGACCAGATGGTCGGCGGCTTGCGGCTTCGCTGCGTGCGTTCCATGTTCGCCAGGACGCTGTCGCCAGCGCCCTGCCAGAACCGGAACACCAGGACGACGAGCAGAAGCTCCATGATGGCGACGATCGTGCGGGCCCGGAAGTCCATCAGCTCCCCGGCGAACGCCTTGAGGCCGACGAACCCCGTCGCGGCGTTATAGCGCAGCGTCAGCACGATCTGCTCCACTTCGCGCGCGACCTGGTTCAGCCCCTCCTCTCCGAAACCGGTGATGCGCGACCGCAGGCCCGACGACAGCGCGGGGAGCAGCGACAGCCGCGCATCGTTCATCGTCAGCATCGCGGCATAGAGCGTATCGCGCTTGCGGGTCTCCAGCGCCCGACCATACCGGGCAAGCCATGCGATGCGGTCGACCAGTGCCTGCTGATATTCGATCAGCCGTTCGCCGCCATCGCCGTCGGCCACCAGCGCCGGATCGATCGGCGGTATCTGCGGGGTGTTGCCATTCCTTCCCCCGCCTGCCCCCAGAGCGTCGGACAAGGCCGAGCGGACCTCTCGCAGCGATGCGATCAGATCGGCGTAAAGGACATCCGCCGCCGCCTCGCTGCCGGGTGTCGAGGCTACGGCCAGGACCTTGCGCTGCCAGCCTAGCGCTTCGGTCTGCACCTGTTCGATGGCCGCGGCTTCGTTCTCAAGCCGCGCAGCTTCGGCCTTGACGACTTCATGCGCCAGACGCAGCCGTTGCCATTCCGCCAGCAGCAATTGGCGCCGCTCGGCTTCGGCGATAGCACGCGCGTGTTCCGCTTCGGCCATCTGGCGGGCTGTCTCGTTCCCGAGCGCCCCCTCCTCCAGTACCGCAGGACGCTCTCCGGCAATGTCCTGCGCTTGGGCGCTTGGGCGAACATCCATGGGAAGGAGGAACAGGGCGAGCAGCAGCGCAGCCAGACCCGCCACGCGGCGCAGGGCTGGCCCGCTTTTCATCCCTCTCCATCCTGTCACGTCATAGCCCCCGGCGGTCGGTCCGTTTTGGCCGGGACGATATGTCAAAAAACGCCGCCATGCACCTGTACCTTCGAAACGAGGACCGATCGGCGCATTGACACACGGACGAAGGGTAAAAAAAGAGGGAGCGCGCGGCTCCCTCTTTCATGCAGCGATGATCGAAAAAAATCAGCTGTCGGTATTCTTCCGCACGCGCAGATTGTTCTGAACATGCGATACGCCGGATACGTGGTCCGCGCAGTCTTCCGCACGGCGCTTGGCACCCTTCTGGGGGACGGTGCCACTTAGCGTGACCTCGCCATCTTCAACCGTGACGGTGATCTCGCGTCCATCGACATAGCGGTCTTCGGTCAGACGGTCGCATACGTCTTCCAAGATGCGCTCGTCCGAACGGCGATAGCCCTGCGGGCCGTTGCCCCGGTGGTCCATCTCGCGGCGCCTGGTGGCTTCGTCGTCCCCGAACCAGCTGGCGATCTCGTCGCCCGCGCGCTCGAAGAAGGACCTGTCGCCATGGCGATCCCGGTCATATCCGTGCCGTTGGCTGTCATAGTCGTATGGCGAGGGATATTGCGCGCCCATACCCGACTGACGACCGCCGGAGTATCCGTAATACGGAGCCCTTGCAGAATTCGAAAAGTCCCGTCCACCATAGCTTTCGGATGTAAACCGGCCATAGCCGCGATCCGATACAGGATCGTAATGTCCACCGCGATAGGCTCTCATCTCGTCGCGGTCGCGCCTCTCGCCGCCCCATTGGCGTGTGGCTCGGTCGTTACGCGAAAAGCGTTCGTCGCGATCGAACCGGTTGCCGCGGTCGAATGATTTGTCATCGTCATAGTTGTCAGCCCGAAAGGACTGCCAATCCCTGCGGTCGGTCCGGCTCTGATCGGAATTGCGATAGGAACTGTCATCCCATTGCTGCGGCTGTTCCTGTCGATAATCTTCGTTCTGCTGGCTGTTTCTGTTCTCTTCCCTGTTGTCCATGAAAACTCTCCTCGTTGTCTTTTGGTGCCTCCGAAAGGGGCTGATACTTACACAACGGGCGAGTGAGGGTTGCTGTCCCCAAGTTGGCGCGGCTGAAGTGCAGCTTGCCGCAAAACCCCGGAATAGCGCCGTTCAGGCAACGATCAGGCGGCGGAATGCGCAAGCGCCGCGTCGCGAATGGACGGCATCGCCTGTCCGGCAGCCTCGCCGATCAGCAGCAACGCCGGGCCGTCGCCGATGGCAGTCTTCACCATGATCGCCAGCAGATCCAGCCGGCCGGTAAAGATCCGCGCATGGGGCAGGCTGGCATTCTCGACGATGGCGACGGGCGTGGCCCCGGCAAGGCCGTGCGCCATCAATTGCCGCGACACCTCTTCCGCCGCCGCCTTGCCCATATAGATCGCAAGCGTGGCCTTGGGATCGGCCAGCACCTTCCAGTCGAGGTCGAGCTGCTCTCCCTTTCGGGCGTGGGCCGTGACGAATGTCAACCTGCGCGCCAGGCCCCGCAGGGTCAGCGAAATGCCAAGCTCTGCCCCGGCAGCGCTGGCGGCGGTGATGCCGGGGCAGATGCGGATCGTGACGCCCGCCGCGCGGCATGCCGAGATTTCCTCGGTGGCGCGGGCAAAGATCGCCGGATCGCCCCCCTTCAGCCGCACCACGCGCTGTCCCGACAGGGCAGCCTCGACGATCAGCATGTCGATGGTCTTCTGGTCCCTGGAGTGGCGGCCTGACCTCTTGCCTACATGGACCAGCCGCACGCCGTCCGGGATCAGCGCAAGCACGCCTTCGCCGACCAGCGCATCATGGAAAACTACGTCGCAGCCGTTCAGCAGCCGCTCCGCCTTGCGGGTCAGCAGGTCGGGATCGCCCGGCCCCGCCCCCACCAGCCAGACCTCGCCGGGCTGGATCAGGTCGCCTGCATCGGGTGTCGTCTTGCGTTCGGTCATCGTCGGCCTCCGTCAGGAAAGGCGCGCCGCAGGCGTGTGCGGCGCGCCCCAGGGCTTTCACGTCATTCGGCAGCGATCGAGAGATATTCCTCGTCATTCACGATCGCGGGCCGCGCATTGCGGGCGGGCGATGCCTTGTAATGGGTGGCATAGAGCATGCCGCCCACGAAGGTCAGGCCGCCGACCAGATTGCCGATCACGGTCGGAATCTCGTTCCAGATGAAATAGTCCATCCAGGTGAACTCGCCGCCCAGCATGATGCCCGAGGGGAAGAGGAACATGTTCACGATCGAATGTTCGAAGCCCAGGTAGAAGAAGACGAGGATCGGCATCCACATCCCCATGATCTTGCCCGGCACCGAATTCGACATCATCGCGGCCACGACCCCGGTCGACACCATCCAGTTGCACATCACGGCCCGGATGAAGAGCGTCAGCATCCCCGCCCCGCCCGCGGCGGCGTAACCCAGCGTCCGGCTCTCGCCGATGACGCCGATCTTCTGCCCGATCTCGTTCGGGGCCTGGCTGAAGCCGGTGGTAAAGATGATAGCCATGAAGACGGCCACCGTCATCGCGCCCGCGAAATTGCCGCAAAACACAAGGCCCCAGTTGCGCAGCATCCCGCCGATGGTGACGCCGGGCCGCTTGTCGAACAACGCCAGCGGGACAAGGGTGAACACGCCGGTCAGCAAGTCGAAACCCATCAGGTAAAGCATGCAGAAACCGACCGGGAACAACAGCGCACCCAGCAGCGGGTTGCCGGTGTTGACGGTGATGCTGATCGCAAAGGCCGCGGCAAGGGCAAGGATTGCGCCGGCCATATAGGCGCGCACCAGCGTGTCCTTGGTAGACATGAACACCTTGGATTCGCCGGCATCGACCATCTTGGCCGCGAATTCGGCGGGAGCGATATAGGACATATCGAATTCCTTTCTGGAATGATCGGCCGTTCAGGCCGGATATTGCAGTTGCAGGTAGATGGCGCCGTCTTCCAGCCGCACCGGATAGGTCGGTACGCGGCCCTTGTCGGCACCCTGGGCCAGCCCGGTTTCAAGGCTCAGCACCCAGCTGTGGAGCGGGCAGGTCACGCAGTTTCCGTGCACGATGCCCTGGCTGAGCGGGCCGCCCCGATGCGGGCATCGGTCCTCCATCGCGAAGATGCGGTCATCCTCGGTGCGGAACACGGCGATGGTCGCCCCGTCGGTCTTCACGCAGCGTGCGCCCTGCCGGGGGATGTCGTCGATCATGCCCACGCGGACCCAATCGACATCGGCAACACGGGCAATCGAGGTCGCGGCGTTCATTCTGCAGGCTCCATGCTGGAGGAGGAGTGATTGCGGCTGGAGAGATCCGCCATCGGCTTGAACTCGTGCTTGTCCTTGCCCGAGACGCGCTCGGACCACGGATCGGTCTGCGAAAAGCGCTGCGAGAACACGAAACGGTCGTAATAGGCGCGGCGCGTGTCTGGATTGTCGAGGATCTGCGCACGGATCGTGTCGTGCCCGACGCGGTCGGCCCATTTGTAGATGCGTTCCAGGTAGAAGCCCTGCTCGCGGTACATTTGCATCATGGCGGCGGTGATCTCCATCACCTCCTCCTCGGTCTCGACCGTGGTCAGCCTGGTCGTCCCCTGGATGTGGATGCCGGCCGCGCCTGCGTAATGCAGCTCGTATCCGCTATCGACGCAGACGATGCCGATGTCCTTGCAGGTCGCCTCGGCGCAATTGCGGGGGCAGCCCGATACGGCCAGCTTCACCTTGTGCGGCGTCCACGATCCCCACAGGAACTTCTCGAGCGCGACGCCAAGGCCGGTCGAATCCTGCGTACCCATGCGGCACCAGTTCGTGCCGACGCAGGTCTTCACTGTGCGCAGCGACTTGCCATAGGCATGGCCAGACACCATGCCCGCCTTGTTCAGATCGGCCCAGACGCCGGGCAAGTCTTCCTTCTTCACGCCGAGGAGGTCGATGCGCTGCCCGCCGGTGACGTGGACGGTGGGGATGGCGAACTTGTCGACCACGTCGGCGATGGCGCGCAGTTCCTGCGAGTTGGTCATGCCGCCCCACATGCGCGGGATCACCGAATAGGTGCCGTCCCTCTGGATATTGGCGTGCACCCGCTCGTTGATGAAACGGCTCTGGTTGTCGTCGACATATTCGCCGGGCCAGTCGGCCAGCAGGTAATAGTTGAGCGCGGGGCGGCACTTGGCGCAGCCGCCGCTGGTGGTCCATTCCAGTTCCTGCATCACCGCAGGGATGGATTTCAGCGCGTTCGCCTTGATCAGGCGACGCACGTCGCCGTGTGGAAGATGGGTGCAGTTGCACATCGCCTTGGGGGCGGAAGCATCGAAGCTGTCGCCCAGCGTCAGCGCCATCAGGCTCTCGACCAGATTGGTGCAGGTGCCGCAGGACGCGGACGCCTTGGTGTGGGCGCGCACTTCGTCCAGCGCGGACAGGCCCTTGTCCTTTATCGCGCCGGTGATCGCCCCCTTGCAGACGCCGTTGCAGCCGCAGACCTCCGCGTCGTCTGCAAGGCTGGCGACAGCCGCAAGGGGGTCAGGCTTTCCCCCAGAGGACAATACATCCTGGAACGCCTGCCCGAAGATCAGCGTCTCGCGCAGGTCGCGCACGCATTCGCCCTTGCGCAGCAGTTCGTTGTACCAGCCGCCGTCGGCCACATCGCCATAAAGCACCGCGCCGATGATGCGGTCGTCCTTGACGATCACCCGCTTGTAGGTGCCGCGCGCGGCATCGCGCAGCACCACTTCCTCGCGGTCGTCGCCTTCCGCGAAATCGCCGACCGAATAGAGGTTCACGCCGGTGACCTTCAGCTTGGTCGGCGTTTCGGCATGGAGGAAATTCTCGACCGGCGTGCCCGCCAGATCGGCGGCAAGGATCTTCGCCATGGTGTAGAGCGGCGCGACGAGGCCATAGACCCGGCCGTCCACCTCGACGCATTCGCCGATGGCGCTGATCGCCGGGTCGCTGGTGCGCAGCTGCGCGTCGCAGACGATGCCGCGGCTGACTTCCAGCCCGGCTTCCCTGGCCAGCGCCGTGCTGGGCCGTATGCCGACCGCCATCACGACCATGTCGGCGTCGATCACCGTGCCGTCGTCCAGTTCGACCGCGATCACTCTGTCCTCGCCAAGGATGGCCCTGGTGTTGGCGCCGCAGCGGATGTCGATGCCGCGCCCTTCCAGCTCCTTTTGCAGCAGATAGCCGGCAGCAGTATCCAGCTGGCGTTCCATCAGCGTGGGCATCAGGTGGATGACGGTGACCTTCATGCCCTGCATGTGCAGTCCGGCGGCAGCCTCAAGCCCAAGCAGGCCACCGCCGATCACCACCGCGTTTCCGCGGAACGAGGCATAGCGCTGCATCGCCTCGACATCGTCGAGATCGCGGTAGGCAAGCACGCCTTCCAGCTGATGGCCGGGCACGGGGATGATGAAGGGGCTCGATCCCGTCGCGATGACCAGACGGTCGTATGGCGCGGTAATGCCGTTCGCCGAGGTTACGGTTTTCGCCGCGCGGTCGATCCCGGTCACGCGCGCGCCGCGGTGCAGGGTGACGTTATGGGTTTCGTACCAGCCATCGTCGTGGATCACGATGTCGTCGAACGATTTCTCGCCCGACAGCACCGGCGACAGCATGATGCGGTCATAGTTCACGCGCGGTTCGGCGTTGAAGATCGTGACGTCGTATCGGCCGGGCGCCTGCTCGAACAGATGCTCCAGCATGCGGCCCGGGGCCATGCCATTTCCGACGATGACGAGTTTCTCAAGTGCCATGAAAGGCCCTCCGTGTTCGGCAGCGGTCAGGCTGCGAATTGCTGGGAAGCAGGAACACGGGGGTGCAATGGGCTGACCGCGTTCCCCGATCAGCCGGATATCCGGTTGATCGACCGCGCAGCGCCATTGCTGCTGTTAAAGATTGGATCTGGATGATGACGATACCGCTTCGGCGCGGAAAGCCCCAACGGGGCCTGTCATCGATGCATCATTGTTACCGCGATTCGCCCATTGCTGCAACGCAAAAAGACCGGGCTGAGCAAGACGCGGTAATCACATGCGAAATCGTCACACTTTGCTTGCCAAGACCCGTTCTTCTTCGACCATGCGGGCGATCAGCGGGCGGCAGCTTCCGCAGTTGCTGCCTGCTCCGGTCCGCTCGGCAATCTCGTTCAGCCTGGCGCAGCCTGCGCGAATGGCGGATCGCACCTCGTTCTCTCCCACGTCCAGGCACAGGCAGACGAGCTTGCCGCGATCGGGTGCGGGCTGTGCCGGGCGGCCCGCCAGCAATTCGGTGGCGCTGGCATCCTCGGCCACGAATTGCCGCGCCACCCAGTCGCGATCGGGCAAGGATCCGCTGCGGGTCAGGTACAGCACGGCGGCAAGCGCTCCGTCCTCTGCGCGCACGACGATGCGGGTCATGCCGCGGGCCTTGTCCGCAGCCTCGGACCGGACGCCTTGCGGCAGCAGCGCCTCGACATCCACCGCACCCACGCCTGCCAGTTCGGTCAGCCAGCCGCCCTCTACGCGGGC
Organism: Croceicoccus marinus; assembly: GCF_001661675.2. Classification (NCBI taxonomy): domain Bacteria; kingdom Pseudomonadati; phylum Pseudomonadota; class Alphaproteobacteria; order Sphingomonadales; family Erythrobacteraceae; genus Croceicoccus; species Croceicoccus marinus. Next base: position 1,538,901 of record NZ_CP019602.1, read on the forward strand.
CAATGCCCAGAACAGGCTGCCCGGCCGCACGGCTTCGCGCGTGACCAGAAAGCCGCGCCAGTCGGGCGTGACGGGTGCGACCATCGCGGCGACGTTCTTGAACCCCGGCTGGCCCGAAACCGGATCGACAGCGGGATGCATCAGCCTGCCGGTGCGCCCGCTGCCGGTCAGGTCGGTCCAGTGCATCGGCACGAAGATCTCGCCCGCGCGCTGTCCATCGGTTACCGCCACGCGATAGACGGCTTGCCCCCAAGGCGTGGAAACCTGCGCAAAACCGCCATCCTCCAACGCGAAGCGCGCGGCATCGGCAGGCGCGATTTCCACCAGCGGTTCGCGGCGATGGATCGACAGCTTGGGGCTAAGCCCCGTGCGCGTCATCGTGTGCCACTGGTCGCGGTAGCGCCCGGTGTTCAGCCGCAGCGGGAAATCGGGATCCACCGCAGGCGGTGCCGCAGGCTGAACCGCGACGATACGCGCCTTGCCGTCGGCAAAGGCGAAACGCCCGGCGGTGGGATGCTCGCCGCCCCAGCGGAACGGCTCCATCGCGTCATACTCCGCCGGGCTGCAGCCTGCCCAATCGGTCAGGTCGAGCAGCCTGCCTTGATCGACGCTCAGCCGGGTCATGGCGGCATATTCGGCGAAGATGTCGGCGGGATGATCGAACGCGAATGCCGCTCCGTGCCCCAGCCTGTGGGCCACGTCGCACATGATCCGCCAGTCGGCACGCGCTTCTCCGGGCGCTGGCAGCAGGGCGCGTTGTCGGCTGACCCGGCGTTCCGAATTGGTGACCGTGCCGTCCTTCTCTCCCCAACCCAGCGCGGGCAGGCGAATGCCGGCCAGTTTCGCGGTATCGGTCTCGGCAATCACTTCGGACACGACCAGTGTTTCGCAGCGCGCCAGCGCCTCGCGCACGAAGCCCGCGTCGGGCATCGATACGGCGGGATTGGTGCCCATGACCCACAGGAATTTTATGCGGCCTTGGTGCACGGCACGGAACATCTCGACCGCCTTGCTGCCGGGGCCGGAGCTGAGGTTGGGCGCGTTCCAGAACGCGGCCACCGCGGCGCGCTCGTCATCCTCGAAGCCGAGATGGCAGGCCAGCATGTTGGCCAGCCCTCCCACTTCGCGCCCGCCCATCGCATTGGGCTGGCCGGTCATGCTGAAGGGGCCGCTGCCCGCGCGATTGATCCGCCCCGTCGCCAGATGCAGGTTGATGATCGCATTGCCCTTGTCGGCCCCGCAGACCGACTGGTTCGCGCCTTGGCTGAACAGGCTCACCATGTTGGGATGGTCTGCCACCAGATCGCAAAGGCTGGCGAAAATGTCGGGATCGAGCCCATGGGCGGCCACGTCCAGCCCGTCGATGAACCCGCCGGGCTGCTCGCAATGCTTCGCCATGTAATCGGCGTCGAGCATTCCGCGATCGCGCATCGCGGCCAGCAGCGCGTTGAACAGCGCCACGTCGCCATCGGGCGCGACCGGCACGTGCAAATCGGCGCGTTCCGCGGTTTCGGTACGGCGCGGGTCGATCACGACCAGCTTCGTCCCGTGCTGTTCCCGCGCCTGTTCGATGCGCTGCCAGATGACCGGGTGGCACCATGCGGTGTTCGACCCGACCAGCAGGATCAGATCGGCCCGGTCCAGGTCCTCATAGCTGCAAGGCACCACGTCCTCGCCGAAGGCGCGGTTATGCGCGGCGACCGCGCTGGCCATGCACAGGCGTGAATTGGTGTCGATATTGGCGGTGCCGACAAAGCCCTTCAGCAGCTTGTTGGCGACATAGTAATCCTCGGTCAGCAATTGGCCAGAGACATAGAAGGCGACGCTGTCGGGGCCATGCTCGGCAACTGCGGTGCGCATCCGCTGCGCGACGAGGTCCAGCGCCTCGTCCCATTCGGCGCGCTCTTCGCCGATCATCGGATGCAACAGGCGGCCTTCTAGCCCGGTGGTCTCGCTCAGCCACGTGCCCTTGGAACAGAGCCGCCCGTGATTGGCGGGATGGTCCGGGTTGCCCGCCACCTCGATCCGGCGCGGGCCGGTGACGCGCGCGGCAATGCCGCAGCCGACACCGCAATAGGCGCAGGTGGTGCGGATTGCGGTCATGGTCACGTCAACCTTTCCGTCTTGCGCACGCAAGAAAGCCGCCACGATCCTGCACCCATCGGGCAGGTTCGGGCGGCATCATTGCCACGCGCGTTGCGATTTGGGGTCGATGCCTTGCGGTGAAGCCCGACCATGGACTTCGCGGCATCGACCCTGCCATTATAACGCGATTTATGGGATTGCGACAAGACGCGGCTCCGGATCAGAAGCTGAAACCGGCCTGCAGCCAGAACTTCTCGGTATCCGTGCCGAAATTGCCGGCCTGGTAATTGGCATATTTGGCCAGGACGCCGATCTTGCCGACCTTGAAGCTGACCACCGCATCCCATTCGCTGCCATAATCGATGCCGCCGACGTCGCTGTCGAACTGGTGATAGGTGACATTGGCGGCCAGCCCCTTCATCACCGCGACATCGCCCAGCTTGATGCCGGCGGTGCCGTAATAATCCTGCAGGCCGTTGGCGGGCGTCGACAGGAACAGATCGGCGAAACCGTTGAACTTGTGCAGCGTCGCCAGGGGAGTCTGGAATGCCGCTACCCCGTCGTCGCTGCCCAGCAGCTCGTACCCGCCCCTCAGCGCCACGGGGCCGATGGCAAAGCCTGCCTCGCCATTGATGTAATCCGCCGAGTAAGAGGTGGGATTGTTGCCGTAATCGCTCTGCCTTGCATAGCTGGCGAGGTAGTCGAGCTTGAACGTCTCGCCGATGGGAACGGTGCCCATTGCGCGAAAGCCATAGCTCTGGCTGGAATAGACGAGGCGTGCGGGCTTCTCGTCGTCGTAGTCGAGCAGATAGGCGAAGGCCTTCACCTGCGCGATCTTCACGTCGATCCCGCCGTTCAGCAGGATCATGTCCCCGTCGAAATGCGAATTGGGGCTGTCGATGCCAAAAATGGTGCGCTGCGAGATCGCATAGGTCGCATCCAGCGCCGCCGGCCCGATATTGCCCTGCGCGCGCACCGCGTCGAAGGTCTGCTCGTTCTGGCGCCAGCCGACATTGCCGACGAAACGGTGATCGTCGTGGATGATGCGCTGGCGCCCGACCGTCAGCGTGCCCGCCTTGCTCTTGTAGCCGACCTGCAGGCGGTTGACTTCGACGTTTTCCGGATCGGGGACGACCGAGTAGGGCTCGATCCCGTTGCCGGGGATGGTGTCGTTGTAATCGTCGATGATCGCCAGCGTCGCCTCGGTCTCGCCAAGCACGAAGAAGCCGTGGCTGACCAGTTCCGCGCCCGAGCGGATGCGGAACGTCAGCGCATCGGCGTCCCTGACCGGCAGGTCGGGCTGGCTGACGGTTTCATAGCGCAGCATGCCGTCGACGATCACGTCGAGCGTGGTGTCCTCCGCGATCGCGATCGGGCCGTCGACGAACGGCCCGGATTGCGCATGGGCCGAAGTGGCCGCGCAAGCGGTCGATACGGCGCACAGCAGAGCAAGTTTCTTCATCGTACACGGCCTCCCTGCAGGGCCAGCGGGCCCGGTGTCGTCATTGGAAAAGGACAGGCCTCATCGCCCGCCGATGTGGTTGGAAAGGCGGGCCCCTCATGCGCCCGCCGGTATCAATCGCCAACGCGGCCGGGCGCCCTTGCCCGGATCGCGGCGTGAATGCGATCAGTCGGTGCCCGGCCGGATCCTTCCGGTCCGGGCGAAACCCTCAGGCCGCCCTGGCCGAGGGACCGTGATCATATTCGGCAAGGAAGTGCAGCACCTCCTGCCGGTAACGGTAGAATTTCGGATCCTCCAGCAGCGCCTTGCGGTCGCGCGGGCGTGGCAGGTCGACCTTCAGCACCTTGCCGATGGTGGCGTTGGGACCATTGGTCATCATCACCACGCGGTCGGCCAGCAGGATCGCCTCGTCCACGTCATGGGTGACCATGATCGCGGTGACCTTGGTGCGGTTCCACACCTCGACCAGCACGTCCTGCAGGTCCCAGCGCGTCAGGCTGTCGAGCATGCCGAAGGGTTCGTCCAGCAGCAGCAGCCGGGGGCTGAGCGCGAAGGCGCGGGCGATGCCTACACGCTGGCGCATGCCGTTCGACATCTCGGCGGCCATCTTGTCCTTGGAATCGGCCAGCCCGACGCGGTCCAGGTAATAATCCACGATGTCGCGGCGCTCGGCGCGGGCGGCATGCGGATAGACCCGCTCGACCCCCAGCGCCACGTTCTGCCGCGCGGTCAGCCACGGCATCAGGCTGGGCGCCTGGAACACCACCGCCTTGTCCGGTCCCGCCGCGCTGATTTCCCGGTTGTCGAGGACGATGCCGCCCCTGGAAATCTCGTTCAGGCCCGCCGCCATGGTCAGCACGGTCGACTTGCCGCAGCCCGAATGGCCAATCAGCGAGACGAATTCGCCCCGGTTCATGATCAGGCTGAAATCCTCGACCACGGTCAGCGGCCCCTTGGGCGTCGGATACACCTTGTCGAGCTTGAAGAATTCCAGATAGCGGGTCTCGACATTGCTCTGCCCCGCCTCGCGATAGGCCTTGGGCGGGGGCGCGAGGTCGAGCGGGATCACGCCGGGCAGTTCGGTGCCGTTTTCGCCGACGCTGGACGAGGCATCGTTCAGCCTGGCCAGATAGTTCACGATGCGGGCGCGCAGGGCCTTGTAGCGGTCGTCGTCGTTCATCGCCTCACGCTCACGCGGGCGGGTGATGTCGACCTCGAAGATCTGGCCGATCCTTGCGGCGGGTGCGGGCGTCAGCACCGCGACGCGGTCGGCCAGCAGCAGCGCCTCGTCCACGTCATTGGTGACGAGGATGATGGTGCGCTTTTCCTCCTCGCGGATGCGCTCTATCTCGTCCTGCAGCTTGGCGCGGGTCAGCGCGTCGAGCGCGGAGAGCGGCTCGTCCAGCAGCAGGATCTCGGGCTCCATGGCGAGCGCGCGTGCGACCGACACACGCTGGCGCATGCCGCCCGACAATTGCGCCGGCTTGCGGTCCATCGCATGGCCCAGCCCGACCAGCTCCACCTTCTGGCGGACCAGCGCGGCGCGGTCGGCCTTGCTGCGATCCTTGTGCACCGCGTCGACGGCCAGCGCGACATTCTGCTGCACCGTCAGCCAGGGAAACAGCGAGTAGGACTGGAACACCAGCCCCCGGTCGCGGTCCGGCCCGTCGATGGCCTTGCCGCGCAGCAGCACTTCGCCGCCGTCCGCCTCGACCAGCCCCGCAATGGTGCTGATCAGCGTGGTCTTGCCGGCCCCCGAAAAGCCCAGGATGGCGATGAATTCGCCTTCCTCGACGTCGAGGTCGATACCGCCCAGCACTTCGGTGACGCCGCCGGCCTTGCCGGTGTAGCTTTTCGTGACATTCTTCAGCGAAAGGATCGGCTGCATGTGCGTTTTCCCTGTCCGTGCGATCGGATAAGTCCGCGCGATCAGATCTGGTGGTTTCTGGAAACGAGCGACTGCAGGCTCATCATGATCCGGTCGAGGCCGAAGCCGATGAAGCCGATCACGACCACCGCGAACATGATGCGCGCCAGCGACTGCGAGGATCCGTTCTGGAATTCGTCCCACACGAACTTGCCCAGGCCCGGGTTCTGCGCCAGCATTTCCGCCGCGATCAGCACCATCCAGCCCACGCCCAGCGACAGCCGCATTCCAGTGAAGATATAGGGCAGGCTGGCAGGCAGGACCAGGCGGCGAAGCTTGGCGAACCAGCCCAGTTTCAGCACGCGGCCCACGTTCAGCAGGTCCTTGTCGATGCTGGCGGTGCCAACGGCGGTATTGATCAGCGTCGGCCACAGCGAGCAAAGCATCACCACCAGCGCCGAGATCACGAAGGCCTTGGGCAGGATCGGATCGACGCTGCTGATCGTGGCGCTGATGACCATGGTCACGATCGGCAGCCAGGCCAGCGGGCTGACCGGCTTCATGATCTGGATCAGCGGATTGATCGCCGCGTTGAACAGTGGCGATAGGCCCGCCGCCAAGCCCAGTGGCACCGCGACCAGCGTGGCAAGGCCAAAGCCCAGCGCGACCGTTTTCAGCGAGGTGAAGATCTGGTCGAGGAAGGTGGGCGGGCCCGCATATTCGAAGTCGCGGACCGCGCCCGGATTGCCCGCTGACAAGGCCTCCGCGTTGCGGGCATCCTGATCGGCATAGAACTGCGCTTCGGTCTCGCGCGCAGCCTGCCATTCGCCGAACAGGCTGACGCCTTGCTCGGCAACCTGAACCGGGCCGGGCAGGGCACCCAGCGAGGTATCGACCTGCGGAGCGAGCGCCGCCCAAAGGCCCAGGAAGGCCAGGATGCCCAGCACCGGAGCGACGATCGTCTGGCCCCATTTGGCCATGATCCCCGTCAGCGGCGAGGCGGCGCTTGCCGTCTTCGTCTCCGCCGGCGCGGACACCTTGCCCGCGACCGAGCCGGCCATGGCTTCGGTCGCCGGCTGGGCGGTTCCGTCGTCGAACTTGTCTGCAAATACGGTCGCCATCTGATCGCTCCTGTTCGCGGTCACTGGGTGGTTATTGGCCGGCAGCTTACTGGCCAGTAGCTTATTGGCCGGTAGCTTATTGGCCGGTAGCTTATTGGCCCGTCACGCCCGATGCGGCGACCCGCTGGCCCTGCTTCAGGCCGATGGGGAATTTCGCCAGATAGGCGTTGGGCTGCGACCCATCGAAGCTGATATTGTCGATGAAGCCGGACTGCTCGCCCCGGAAACCGTCGGTCTGCGGGATGGAGGCCGCGGGGATTACCCCGTCCGCCACCAGCTTGTTGGCAGCCGCCAGATAGAGGTCGGGACGGTACACCGACTTGGCCTTTTCGATGTACCATTCGTCGGTCTGATCCTGGGGAATCTGGCCCCACCGGCGCATCTGGGTCAGGTACCAGATCGCGTCCGAGTAATAGGGATAGCCCGCATATTTATCGAAGAAGATGTTGAAGCCCTTGGCATCGCGGGTGTCGCCCTTTTCGAAGGTGAACTTGCCCGTCATCGATGCCGCGATCACTTCCTCGTCCGCGCCGACATAATTGGGCTGGGCCAGGATCTTCACGGCCTCGGCCCGGTTCGCGCCATGATCGGCGTCCAGCCATTGCTGCGCCTTGATGATCGCGCGCAGCATTGCGGCGGTGGTCGCGGGATATTGCTCGGCGAAATCCTTGCGGATCGAAAAGACCTTTTCCGGATTGTCGTGCCAGATCTCGTCATCGGTGATGACCGGCACGCCGATGCTCTTCTGCACCGCGGCCTGGTTCCAGGGCTCACCGACGGAGTAGCCTTCGATCGTTCCAGCCTCCAGCGTGGCGGGCATCTGCGGGGGCGGCGTGACCGACAGCTTCACATCGGCATCGACCGTGCCCGACACGTCGCCATCGGTGTAATAGCCGGGATTCAGCCCGCCCGCCGCCAGCCAGTAGCGCAGCTCGTAATTATGGGTGGAGACCGGGAAGACCATGCCCATGTTGAAGGGCTTGCCCTGCTGCGCATAGGAATCGACCACCGGCTTCAGCGCCGAGGCGCTGACCGGGTGCCTGATCCTGCCGCCTTCGGTGGGCAGGCTAGGCTTGATCTGCGACCAGACCTTGTTCGACAGCGTGATGGCATTGCCGTTGAGGTCGAGGCTGAGCGGAGCGATCAGATCGGCCTTGGTGCCATAGCCGATGGTCGCCGCGATCGGCTGTCCCGCCAGCATGTGCGCCCCATCGAGCTGCCCGCCGATCACCCCGTCGAGCAGGACCTTCCAGTTCGCCTGCGGCTCGAGCGTGACGTTCAGCCCTTCCTCCGCGAAGAAGCCCTTTTCCTTGGCGATGGCCAGCGGCGCCATGTCGGTCAGCTTGATGAAGCCCAGCTTCAGGTTCGGCTTTTCCGGCTGCCCGTCGACCGAAATTGCCGCGGCCGCCTCGCTAGTCGCATCGCCGCCGCAGCCGGCCAGCGCGACCGAAGCCAGCATCGCCACGACGACGGTGCGCCGCTTCAGTCCCGAATTCTTCCCGTCACGTGCGAACATTGCCAATCGATCCCTCTGTGGCCGGACAACGCAAAAAAGCCGCCTCGAAGCACTTCCATTGGGAAGGTTCGGGCGGCGACGTTGCCACGCAATTTCGTAGATGCAGCACGGTTCGCTGGGTCACCCGTCCATGGGCGGCGATCCGTTCGCTGTTCCTGTGTCCTAACCGATTCGCGCCGGATGCGTAAAGCGGTTTTTGCAGTGCACCATGAACATTCGGTCAGGACGGGCCGGCAAGATATTCCTCAAGTTGCTCGGGATCAAAGGTTTTGCCATCGAAAAATGCGTCGGGCTCCATGACCAGCTGGCCCTGCTCGGTCCCCGCACCGATCGTGCCGGTGACGGCCCCCTCCACCTTTGAACTCGCACCCGGCAGGGGCGAATCGAGACCGCGCAGCGCGCTGCGATAGATGTCGGGACGGAACACCGATGCCGCGCTGGCGGCGTCGGCGGGGCTATATTCCATCCGGTCCCAGCGGACCATCTGGGTGTAGAGCCACTGCGCCTGGCTGATCCACGGAAAGTTCGCCGCCTCGCGGTGCTGGAACATGAAGTCGGAATAATGCACCGCCGGGCCGTCCTGTCGCAGCACCAGCCGGTCCGAGATGGCGCCAAGGACCAGCTTCGGGTCGGACGCGAGATATTCCCCGCGCGCCAGCAGCTGGGCATTGGCTTCCCAGTTTGCCGGGTCGACGAAATGCTCGCCCGCACGGCGCAGCGCGCGGATCATGCGTTCGACCGCGTCGCGGCGCTGGTCCAGCACCGGCTGGCGCATGGCGAGCACCTTTTCGACGCCGCGCCGCCAGATCTGCGCCGTCGCCAGCACGATCCGGCCCACGCCGCGGTCGACCGCGACCGAATTCCATGGCTCGCCCACGCAGCTTCCGTCGATCTCGCCCGTTGCCAGCGCATCGGCCGTGAACGGCGGCGCCACCGTGACGATCTCGACATCCTCGTCCGGCCTTATGCCGCAGCCCGCCAGCCAGTAGCGCAGCATGTAGTTATGGCTGGAATAACGATGCACCACGCCAAGGCGGATGGGTCGCCCCTCAGCCTTTCGCTTCAACGCTTCGTCGCGCAGTTTCGCGCCCAGTTCCGCGGGATCGCACAGCCTGTCGGGTTCGCTTCGCGTCAGCATATCGGCCAGATCGTTCGACAAGGTCACCGCATTGCCGTTCAGCCCCAGCACGAAGGGCGCGACCAGCGGCTGCGCCGGGCGCCCGCGGCCCAGCGTCGTCGCGATGGCCAGCGGCGCCAGCATATGCGCCACGTCGCTATGCCCGTACAACAGGCGGTCCAGAACCGTCGCCCAGCTGACGTCGCGCAGGAAGCGAAGGGTTACCCCCTCCTCCTCGGCAAAGCCGCATTCCTGCGCGATGATCGGCAGGCAGGCATCGACCAGCGGAAGAAACCCCACGTTCAACTGTTCGGTCACCGGCAGGCCCCCGTCCGCATTTCCATCCCCCGTCTCATTCGCGCATCAGCTCATGCGCCGTTACCAGCGCATCGGCAATGTCGGCGATCCGCCGCGACGACGACATCGCCTTGCGCCTGAGCTCTGCATAGGCCTCGGGCTCGGTAATGCCGCGCGTGTCCATCAAGATGCGCTTGGCCTTGTCGATGGCGGCGCGTTCGGCCAGCTTGCTGTTCGCCTCGTCCAGATCGGCCTGCAGGCGGGCAAAGGCGTTGAAGCGCCGCACCGCCATTTCGATCAACGGGCGGATGCGCCGGGCGGAAAGCCCGTCCACCACATAGGCCGACACGCCCGCGTCGATGCTGGCGGCGATCGCATCGTCGTCGGACTGGTCGACGAACATGGCGATCGGGCGCGACAGCGCGCGGCTGACCACGAAATATTCCTCCAGCACGTCGCGGGAGGGATTGCCCAGGTCCATCAGGACGATTTCGGGATCGATCTCGGCAATGCGCGCCAGCAGGCCGTGCCGGCTGGTGATGACCGAGATCTCGCAATCGTGCAGCTGCGACAAGCCTTCTTCTATGATCGATGCGCGCGAGGCGCTTTCGTCGATGATGGCGATCCGCATCCCGTTGTATTGCACTGCAGCACGGGCCGATGGCAAGGCGCTTTCTGCCCAGCCCCCGCCGCCCACAGGCCGTCGCACCGGCAATTTTTGACAGGGGGCCGGCCATCCTCCAATGGTTTACCGGGCCGCGGGCCGCCGAAACGGCTTGCACCCCGTTCGCCGTCCCTGCTGCAGGAGTGAGGCCGAGATGTCCGGACCGTACCGCACAGATTTGTCGGGCACGCGATACGGCTTCGACACGCTGGCCGCATTGCTCGCCGCCGCGTCGCCCGCGCGTTCGGGCGACGAACTGGCCGGGGTGGCCGCCCAATCGGCGCAGGAACGGATCGCCGCGCAAATCATACTCGCCGACCTGCCGCTGGCCGAGTTCACCAGGCATGCCGTGATCCCCTATGAGGATGATGAGGTCACGCGCCTTATCGTCGACAGCCACGATGACGATGCCTTCGCGGCGATCTCTCACCTGACGGTCGGCGAATTCCGCGAATGGCTGCTGGCCAACGAGACGGAGGGCGAGACCATCGCCCGCGCCGCGCCGGGCATCACGCCCGAAATGGCCGCGGCGGTGTCCAAGATCATGCGCAGCCAGGACCTGGTCGCGGCCGCGCGCAAGATCAGGGTCGTCACCGCCTTTCGCACCACCATCGGGCTGCCGGGACGCTTTTCGGTGCGGCTGCAGCCCAATCACCCGACCGACGATCCGGCGGGCATTTCGGCATCCATCCTCGACGGTCTGCTGATGGGCATTGGCGATGCCGTCATCGGCATCAATCCCGCGACCGACAGCATCGGGCAGACGCGCGAGCTGCTGTTGCTGCTGGACGACATTCGCCAGCGGCTGGGCATGCCGGTGCAAAGCTGCGTGCTCAGCCATGTTACGAACACCATCGAACTGATCGAGGGCGGCGCGCCGGTCGACATCGCGTTCCAGTCGGTCGGCGGGACGGAGGCGACCAATCGCGGCTTCGGCATCGATCTGGCCCTGCTGACCAAGGCGCATCAGGCCGCGCTCTCGCTCGGCCGCGGGACGGTGGGCGACAACGTCATGTATTTCGAAACGGGGCAAGGGTCCGCCCTGTCGGCCGATGCCCATCACGGGCTGGACCAGCAGACCGCGGAGTGCCGTGCCTATGCCGTCGCCCGCGCCTATCGCCCGCTGCTCGTCAATTCGGTCGTGGGGTTCATCGGCCCCGAATATCTCTATGACGGCAAGCAGATCATGCGGGCTGCGCTGGAGGACCACTTCTGCGGCAAGCTGCTGGGCCTGCCGATGGGCGTCGACGTGTGCTACACCAACCATGCCGAGGCCGACCAGGACGACATGGACGCGATCCTGACCATGCTTGGCGTCGCAGGCGTCAATTTCGTCATCGGTGTCCCCGGCGCGGACGACATCATGCTGCAGTACCAGAGCACCAGCTTCCACGACGCGCTCTATCTGCGCGAGGTGCTGGGCCTGCGCCCCGCCCCGGAGTTCGAGAGATGGTTGACCGAGATCGGGCTGATGCAGCCGGGCGGCCGCATCGCCCCGCCGTACCAGCTTGCCATAGAGGGGCGCAGGCGGATGATCGGGCTGATCGATCATGGCTGAACCGCAGGACGCCGTCAGCCTGCTGCTTCGCCGGCTTAGCGCCACCAGCCGGGCACGGGTCGGGCTGGGCCGCGCGGGGCAGGGTCTGCCCACGCGAGAGACGCTGGCCTTCCGGCTCGCACACGCGCAGGCGCGCGACGCGGTGGCAGCCGGGCTGGACACCGAAGCGCTGCGGCAGCGCCTGGACGAAGACAGCGTTATCGTCAGCAGCGCCGCCGCTGACCGGACGGCCTATCTGAAGGACCCCGGTGCGGGGCGCAGGCTGGACGATGACAGCCGCGAAAGGCTTCAGCCCGGCGATTACGATGTCGCGGTGGTGATCGCCGATGGCCTGTCGGCAGTCGCCGCGAACAGCAACGCCCTTCCCGTTTATGCCGAACTGCGCCGGATCATGGACGGCGCCGCATTCGCCCCCGTCATCTTCGCGCATCTGGCGCGCGTGGCGCTCGGCGACGAGATCGGAGAGCGGCTCGGCGCCCGATCCATTGTCATGCTGATCGGCGAGCGGCCGGGACTTAGCAGTGCGGACAGCCTTGGCGCCTATATCACGCGCTCGCCCCGCAAGGGTCGGGCGGATAGCGAGCGCAACTGCATATCGAACATTCGCCCCGACGGGCTTTCCCATGAACAGGCAGCACGAAACATCGCATGGATCCTGAAGGAGGCCGAGCGTATCGGCGAAACCGGAATCGCCCTGAAGGACCGGCGGGATCGCCGAACCCTAAGTCAGGACGCGGGTTAGCTGACAAGCTGATGGCAGCCCGCATGGCGCATCAATTTTTGCAACGGTCCGTGCGTTTCATTGCGTATGATCGGCAGGGCAGGCGTTGGCAGCTATGACCGCCATGCAGCGCCGCACCCAGGTCCCGATTTCATGACATCGCCTTCCCTGCTCAAAAGGGTCGATCCCTTTCTGCTGATGCTTGTCATCGTGGTGACGCTTGCGTCGCTGGTGCCGGCGCGCGGGGTCGAGGCGGTGGTGTTCGAATGGCTGGCCGACATCGCCATCGCGCTGCTGTTCTTCCTGCACGGAGCCAAGCTTTCGCGCCAGGCGATCGTCGCTGGCATCGGCAATCTCAAGCTGCATGCGCTGACCCTGTCGGCGACCTATGTCGTGTTTCCCCTTGTCGGGCTGGCGGTCGTGGCCGCGGTGCAAGGCTGGATCAATCCGCTGCTGGTGTCGGGGGTCCTGTTCCTGACGCTGCTTCCCTCGACCGTGCAATCCTCGATCGCATTCACCTCGATCGCGCGCGGCAATGTGGCGGCGGCGGTGTGCGGCGCTTCGCTTTCCAACCTTCTGGGGATCATCGTCACCCCGCTGCTGGTGGGGCTGCTGATCCATTCGGGAGCTTCTGGCGAAGGGTTCGACTGGGGCGGCGTGCGGGCCATCGTCATCCAGCTTCTGCTGCCGTTCCTGGCCGGCCATTTCCTGCGTCCGCTGATCGGCCGGTGGGTCGACGGGCACAAGAAGCTGCTGGGTCCGATCGATCGCGGATCGATCCTGCTGGTGGTCTATTCAGCATTCTCCGCCGCTGTGGTCGACGGGATCTGGCAGGCGCTGGACGTGGTCGATTTGATCTGGCTGCTGGGCCTTAGCGCGCTGATACTCGCGGCGGTGATGGCCTATACCAACGGCGCGGCGCGCCTTGCGGGCCTGCGGCGCGAGGACAGCGTCGTGCTGCTGTTCTGCGGTTCGAAGAAATCGCTCGCTTCGGGCGTGCCGATGGCGGGCGCGCTGTTCGCCCCGGCCGAGGTGGGAATGATCGTCCTGCCGTTGATGATCTTCCATCAGCTGCAGCTGTTCGTATGCGCCTGGCTGGCCGCGCGCATGGCAAGGCGCGTCGATGCGGCCGGTGAAACCTCGACCGATCCTGCCGCCGGGAAATAGGGAACACGGTGGATGATGGTATGGCGGAGCGGGAGGGATTCGAACCCTCGATACGGGGTTACCGTATACACACTTTCCAGGCGTGCGCCTTCGACCACTCGGCCACCGCTCCGCTTGCCTGTCCCGTAAGGGAAACGCGCCCTAACCCCGGCGAAGGGATTGTGCAAGGCACCAGATGCGCAAAACTGCCATCCGGCGAAAGACGCCTGTCAAACGGCCACCACCGACGGTCCGACGCGCGCGAAATAGGAGCACATGGCGTCCTGCGCGCTCTGGCTCAGCCGGATGATCGCGCGGCGGCGATCGGCAGGATCTGGCAGCCTTTCGAACAGCCCCGCCTCGGTCATCTGCCCGATCCAGCGCAGCGCCGTGGTCGCCGGCACGCCCGATGCGATGCACAGGCTGGATACGCAGACCTCGTTCCCCTCGGCCCGCGCAGCCGTCAGGTCGAGCAGCATGTCCCACGCGGGATCCGCGAACAGCTCTCCCTCGAAGAAGCTGGCGCGCAGCTGGCGCTGGCGGATCATCTCGCGCAGCAAGGACGCGGATGGCAGCTTGCGCTCTGCACGTTTGCCTTCGCCGGCGCGCGGCGAATCCGCGGATGGAAAGGCCATATAGGCGAAGGACGGCGAACGCAGCTGATCGGGGGCCTCGACCTCAACCGGCATTGCTCCCAGCTTGCGGGCGAGCGAATGGACCTGCTCGGTCAGCCGGACGAGCGCCAGCTGATCCTCTCGCGCAAGCTCGTGCACCGATCGGCCCGGCAGGCGCGCCAGCGCCGCGCCGATCGCCAGCGCATATTCGGCAGGCGAGGGATCGATGAGGAACTGCACGTCGCAACAATCCATCGCGCCGAACACCGCATCGATCGCCTCTACCTTGGTCGAAACGACAAGCTGCGTCCCGCTTTGCGCGGCCCGGGCATCAAGCCGCGCAAGTGCCGCCAGGAATTCGGCACCGGGAGCAGGAATGTCGATGACGACGATATCGCCGAGGACAAAGGCCTCGTCCGACAGAAGCCGGTCGAGCGGATCGGCCTGCCGCAGCAGCAGGCCTGCCTCAAGCAGCTGATCGACCAGTTCCGCGCGGATACGCGGCCGGTCCGACAGGACCGATACGGGCACCGAGGCCAGCTCGGCCCCGGCCATCGGTTCATCCCCGTCCTCGAATACGAACGGCTGGGCAATCTGCATGATTCGGCGTCCCCCTTTGACAAGGCACAACTAAGGAACATTACGGAAACAAGTCAAGACGTTCCGCAACGATTCCCGATCAATCCATGAAGGGATCGCGCACCAGAATGGTATCCTCACGCTCGGGACTCGTCGAAACCAGCGCGACCGGCGTTTCGATAAGCTCTTGAACGCGCTGGATATATTTGATCGCCTGCGCCGGCAGGTCGGCCCAGCTGCGCGCGCCCGCGGTCGTCTCGCGCCAGCCTTCCATTTCCTCGTAGATCGGCTCGACCCGCGCCTGTTCCTGTGCGTGCGAGGGGAAATAATCCATGATCTTGCCGTCGAGGCGATAGCCGGTGCAGATCTTCACCGTCTCAAACCCGTCCAGCACGTCGAGCTTGGTCAGCGCGATGCCGGTGACGCCCGAAATTGCGCAGGACTGCCGCACCAGCACGGCGTCGAACCAGCCGCAACGGCGCTTGCGCCCCGTCACCGTGCCGAATTCATGCCCGCGCTCGCCCAGCTTCTGGCCGGTATCGTCATTCAGTTCGGTGGGGAAAGGCCCCGATCCGACGCGGGTGGTATAGGCCTTCACGATGCCCAGGACAAAGCCGGTGCTCGACGGACCAAGGCCCGAACCGCTTGCCGCCGTGCCGCTGACGGTGTTCGAACTGGTGACGAAGGGATAGGTCCCGTGATCGACGTCGAGCAGCACGCCCTGCGCCCCTTCGAACAGGATTTTGGCGCCCGCCTTGCGCACCTTCCTCAGCCGCTTCCACACCGGCTGAGCGAACTGCAGCACATAGGGCGCGATCTCGCGCAGGTCGGCAAGCAGCTGCTCGCGGTTCACCGGGTCTTCGCCGAAACCGGCGCGCAGCGCGTTGTGATGCGCGCACAGCCGGTCGATCTGCGGGTCCAGCGAATCGAGATGCGCCAGGTCGCACACCCGGATCGCGCGGCGGCCCACCTTGTCTTCATAGGCCGGGCCGATGCCGCGCCCCGTGGTGCCGATCTTGCCGGCGCCAGCCGCCGCCTCGCGCAGACCGTCGAGGTCGCGGTGCAGCGGCAGGATCAGCGGGCAATTGTCGGCGATGGCGAAATTCTCGGGGTTGATCGTCACGCCCTGCGCGGTCAGCTTCTCCACCTCGGCCTTCAGCGCCCAGGGGTCCAGCACCACGCCATTGCCGATGATCGACAGCGTGCCGGTGACGATGCCCGACGGCAGCAGCGACAGCTTGTAGGTGACATCGCCCACGACCAGCGTATGGCCCGCATTGTGCCCGCCCTGGAAACGCACCACCGCATCGGCACGGCTTGCCAGCCAGTCCACGATCTTGCCCTTGCCCTCGTCGCCCCATTGCGCGCCGATCACCGTCACATTGGCCAAAGTATTGCCTTTCCCGCCTAGGAATCTACCCGTAGCGGCGCTTAGGGACTGGCGCTGCGCACGGCAAGGGGATCGGCGCGGTAATTACCGGCCCGTTCGGCTCAGCGAAAGCATTCGCCGATTATCAGGAGCGTCATGAAAGCGATCGCCTCTCTATCCGCAACGCTATGTGCCGCCAGCCTGGCCGCGGCCCCGTTCCTGGCACAGGCGCAGGTTTCGGCCCCCGCCCCCGCTTCGGTTCCGGCGCCGAACACGGCACCTGGCGCGCCTGCGCAGCCCGTTACGCCGACCGCACGGGAACTGTCGTTCGGTTCGCACCCGCTGCAGCGACTGGACTTCTACAGCTCGGCAGTACCCGGGCCGCGACCGCTGATCCTGTTCGTCCATGGCGGCGCATGGGTCGGGGGCGACAAGTCGGATTCGACCGGTTCGGCCAAGATCCGCCATTACACACAGGCCGGCTATCAGCTCGCCAGCGTGAACTACCGCCTGCTGCCCGAGGTGGATATCGAGCATCAGGCCGACGATGTCGCCGCCTCGCTTGCCGCCTTGCTGGATCGATCGGCAGAGCTGGGCATCGATACGCGGCGCGTCGTGCTGATGGGGCACAGCGCGGGCGCGCATCTGGCCGCGCTGGTCGCGACCGACCCGCGCTATCTGAAACGCTACGATCTTACGCCCGAAGACATCGGCGGGGTCGCCCTGCTGGACGGGGCCGCCTATGACGTGCCCAGCCAGATCGTCGATGCGGGGCCGCTGCTGGGCTTTGCCTATCAGGTCGCGTTCGGGTCGGGATCGTCCAGGCAATTGTCGCTGTCGCCCGCCAATCACGCGGGCGGCGACAATGCGCGCGATTTCCTGCTGCTGCATGTCGAGCGTCCCGAAGCCCAGCGCCAGGCCTATCGCCTTGCCGAGGCCTTGCAGGGCGCGGGCACGCGCGCGACCGTGGCCGGGGTCCCGGGGCGCGGGATGGAAGGGCACAACCGCATCAACGCGATGCTGGGGCGCACCGATTCGCAGGCGACACCGATCGTCGACGAGTGGCTTGCCGGGCTGTTCGCCCGCAGCGCCTATTAGATCGCTTCGGGGCCCGCCGCGCCCAGCACATGGGTGCAGCCCAGCGCGTGTCCGTCGTCCGTGTCATGCAGCGCGGCGCGCGTGCGCCAGCCGTCGAAGCGCAGCGCGGCGGCAGCCCCGCGGTCATGGCCCAATGGCAGGAAGACGATCCGGCTGGCGGGCGTCAGGCCGTTCGCATCGATCAGCGGATCAGGATAGAGCGAGAAGCCGGTCGCCACCTCGTCGTGCGGCGGGTGTCCAGCCTTCGCCTCGCCCGATACGCGATAGGTGCCGCCGCGGCCCAGCGCGCCGCGCAGTCCCTCGGCATAGACGGTGAAGCCGAACCAGCTCTGGTATTCGAAACCGTGGCGCTCGGTCGGGTCCAGCGTCAGCCGCGCGGCATCGCCGACCAGCGCCGCGATCTCGCGCAGCGCCGCGATCCGCGTGCCCAGCGCGCCGCCGTCGATGATCGCGCGGTCGAATTCCTCAAGCTTGGCGATGGCGCTGTCGAACGGGCCGGTCGCATAGAGCAGCGGCAGGAACGCTTCCCCGCCCGCCGACGCCAGCCCGCCTGCATCCTTGGCGTCAAGCTCGCGGCGCACTGCGTCGATCGTGTCCGCGGCCATCGGATGCGCTCGCTCTGCCAAAGTATCGACCAGGTCGGGCAGCGTGAAATCGACCGAGATGCCGCTTGCACCCGCTGCCTTCAGCGCGTCGATCGCCAGCAGCACGGCTTCCGCCGCGGCGGCGACATTGTCGGCCCCGATGATCTCGGCCCCGATCTGCAATTGCTCGCGCTCGGGCTCAAGCCCGTCGCCCCTGATGCGCAGCACCTGGCCCGCATAGGACAGGCGCATCGGGCGCGGCGCATCGCCCATTCCGGTCGCGGCGATCCGCCCGACCTGCACCGTCATGTCGGCCCGAACCGCCAGCGTGCGCAGCGAAACGGGATCGGTGAAGCGCACCATGCGATTGGTCCGCACCCCCGCCATGCGCGCGGCGAGCGAGCGTTCGAATTCGACCAGCGGCGGCTGAACGGGATCATAGCCATGCGCGGCCATCGCATCGACCATCGCGCGGGTCACGCGCATCGCTTCGGCCGCGCGCGGCGGCAGGCGGTCGGCCAGCCCCTCGGGCAGCAGGTCGGGATCGGGCGCACCGCTGCGCGGCGGGCGAATGGCGGTCGGCTTGGTCATCGTGAGGCGCGTGTATGACGGCGCGCGGGGAGAGGCAAGGCGATTGCCGCCCGCCCCGCCCCGCGCGTCGGTCCCTTAGAAGGAAAGCGCCTTCACGACCTTCACACCCGGGGTGTCGCAGATCTGCTTCATCACGTCCTGATTGATCGGCTGGTCGACCGACAGCAGCAGTACCGCTTCCCCGCCCGCTTCGCGGCGGCCAAGGTGGAAGGTGCCGATATTGATGCCGTTCTTGCCAAGCAGCGAACCGATGCTGCCGATGAAACCGGGCGCATCCTCGTTCACTACATACAGCATGTCGCCGGTCAGGTCCGCCTCGATCCCGATGCCGAAGATATCGACGAGGCGCGGCTGGGTCTTGCCGAACAGGGTGCCGGCGACGCTGCGTTCGCCCTGCTCGGTATCGACCTTCACGCGGACCAGCGTCTGGTAGTCGCCTTCGCGCTCGCGCCGGATCTCGCGCACGTCGAGGCCGCGCTCCTTGGCGAGGAACGGCGCATTGACCATGTTCACGCTTTGCGAATAGCGCTTCATCAGCCCCGCCAGCACCGCGCCGGTGATCGGCTTGATGTTGAGCTGCGCCGCCGCACCCTCGACCTCGATCCCGATGCGGGTCAGATTGCCATGCGCCAGCTGCCCGACCAGCGAGCCGAGCTTTTCGGCCAGCGCCATATAGGGCTTGAGCTTGGGTGCTTCCTCAGCCGACAGCGACGGCATGTTGAGCGCATTGGTGACGCCGCCATTGACGAGATAATCGGCCATCTGCTCGGCCACCTGCAGCGCGACATTGACCTGCGCCTCGGTCGTCGATGCGCCCAGATGCGGGGTGCAGATGAAGCCCGGCGTGCCGAACAGCGGGCTGTCCTTGGCCGGTTCCTTGGCAAACACGTCCAGCGCCGCGCCCGCGACATGCCCGCTGTCGAGCAGGTCCTTCAGCGCCGCCTCGTCGATCAGCCCGCCGCGCGCGCAATTGACGATGCGCACGCCCTTCTTGGTGCGCTCCAGCCGCTCGCGGCTCAGGATATTGCGCGTCTCATCGGTCAGCGGGGTGTGGAGCGTGATGAAATCGGCCCGCTCGATCAGCGCTTCCAGATCGACCTTTTCCACGCCCATCTCGATCGCGCGCTCCTCGGTCAGGAACGGATCGTAGGCGACGACCTTCATGCGCAGGCCCAGCGCGCGGCTGGCGACGATCGCGCCGATATTGCCCGCGCCGATCAGGCCCAGCGTCTTGCCGGTAACCTCGACGCCCATGAAGTCGTTCTTGGGCCATTCGCCGGCCTGGGTGCGCGCATTCGCGGCCGGAATCTGCCGCGCGAGCGCCATGATAAGGGCAATCGCATGCTCCGCAGTGGTGATCGAGTTGCCGAACGGGGTGTTCATAACCACCACGCCCTTGGACGAGGCGGCGGGGATATCGACATTGTCAACGCCGATCCCGGCGCGGCCGATGACCTTCAGATTGGTCGCGGCCTCGAGAATTTCGGCGGTGACTCTGGTCGAGGAGCGGATCGCGAGACCGTCGTAATCGCCGATGCGGGCGATCAGCTGCTCGGGCGTTTCGCCGGTGATGACATCGACATCGCAGCCGCGCGCCTCGAAGATGCGGGCGGCATTGGGGTCCATCTTGTCGGAAATAAGGACTTTCGGCTTGGTCATGGTAAGCCTTTCGTATCTTTGAAATTCAGGGGGTTGCGGGCGGAAGCTGAGCTCCGCCCGCAAGTAGGGATCAGGCGGTCAGCAGACCGTAGGCCCAGTCGAGCCACGGGCCGAGCGCCTCGATATCCGCGGTATCCACCGTCGAACCGCACCAGATCCTGAGGCCCGGAGGCGCATCGCGATAGCCCGCGATGTCATAGGCCGCGTCCTGATCCTCGAGCAGCTTGGCGAACTGCTTGATGAAACCGGCATCGGCGTTCTTGACCGTCAGGCAGACGCTGGTGTTCGACCGGATCGCCGGCTTCTCGACCAGGTGGCCCAGCCAGTGCCGAGCCTCGACAATGGCGTTCAGCGCCGCCGCATTGGCGTCGGCCCGCGCCTTCATCGCGGACGCGCCGCCGATCTTCTTTGCCCATTCCAGCGACACGATCGCGTCCTCGACCGCCAGCATCGACGGGGTATTGATCGTCTCGCCCTTGAAGATACCCTCGATCAGCTTGCCGCCCTTGGTCAGGCGGAACACCTTGGGCAGCGGCCAGGTCGGCGTGTAGCTTTCCAGCCGTTCGACCGCGCGGGGGCCCAGGATCAGCACGCCGTGGCCGCCCTCGCCGCCCAGCGCCTTCTGCCACGAGAAGGTGGCCACATCGATCTTGTCCCAGGGAATGGTCTGCGCGAAAACCGCGCTGGTCGCGTCAGCGAAGGACAGCCCCTCGCGGTCGTCCGCGATCCAGTCGCCGTTCGGCACACGCACGCCGCTGGTGGTGCCGTTCCAGGTGAACAGGACGTCGTTCGACCAGTCGACCTGCGAGAGATTGGGGATGTCGCCGTAATCGGCCTTCATCACGGTCGGGTCGAGCTTCAGCTGCTTGACCGCGTCGGTCACCCAGCCTTCGCCAAAGCTTTCCCAAGCCAGCGTGGTGACGGGGCGCGCGCCCAGCATCGTCCACATCGCCATTTCATAGGCGCCGGTGTCCGAACCGGGCACGATGCCGATCCGGTGCGTGTCGGGCAGCTCGAGCAGTTCGCGCATGAGATCGATGCAATAGGCGAGACGCGCCTTGCCGATCCCGGAGCGATGCGAGCGCCCAAGCGATGCGGGATCGAGTTTTTCGGGAGTCCAGACCGGCGGCTTGGCACAGGGACCGGAGGAGAAATAGGGACGCTCCGGCAGCGTCGGTTTTGTATCAGTCATTTAAGACTCTCCTTGCAGAGAGCTCGCGCGGCGTTGGGACCGCGTGGCCCGTCGGCCGACCTAGAGATGTTCGCCGCCGTGTCAAGCGAATGCGGCGCCGGTGCGCCGGCCGGTGGTTCAGGCAGGGTGAAGCCCCGCGCCGTGAAAACGTTGGAAAAGCGAGGGCGGCCGCTTGGCCGCCCGTTCGCAACAGGCTTAAGGATCGCAGCCATGGACACGCCCCGCCCAGCCCGCCCGACGATTTCCGGACGCGCCCTGCCGCCGCGACTCGGACGCTTGGGTGCATGGGCGGTGCTGGTCCTGCTGGCCGCCTGCGCGCCCGAGGCGACGCGCGAGATTCCCCGCACCGCGCCGCGACCTGCCGCCCGCCCGGACACCGCGCCCAGTCTGCCCACGGCGGATGAGCGGATATGCCGCAGCCGTCTTGCCGAGCTGGGTGCCGATTTCGTGCCGCTGCCCGATCTGTCCGCCGGGTCGTGCAGTTCCAGCAATGCGGTCACTCTCTACCATCTGGCCAGCGACAATACGCGCGTGGTGGTGACCAATCTTCCCCGCATTTCCTGCACATTGTCGCAGGATCTTTCGAACTGGACGCGCTTTGGCGTCAGCCGCGCGGCACAGCAGATCCTGGGCAGCCCGGTGGTCAAGCTCGAGACCTTCGGAAGCTATAGCTGCCGCAACGTCGCCGGCTCCAGCCGCCTGTCCGCCCATTCCACCGCCAGCGCGGTCGACATATCCGGCTTCATCCTGGCCGACGGGCGCCGCATCACGATCAAGGGCGGCTGGCAAGGCAGCAGCGGCGAAAGACAATTCCTGCGCACCATCCACCAAAGCGCGTGCAAGCGGTTCGGCACGGTGCTCGGCCCCGATTACAACCGTGCGCATGAGGATCATCTGCATCTGGAACTGGGTGGCGGCGGCTTCTGCCGATGACGCTTGATCGGCAGCGGACCTTCCCTTAACCCGCCGCGTCGTTCGGGAAGGCATCGACATGCTTGACGGGCCCGATCCGGGTTCGCGAACCGGGTGCCGGATGTGCTGGATTGAAAGTTGATCGATGGAAGCCTTCCTGACCTCCACCGCAGTCGTCGCGCTTGCCGAGATCGGCGACAAGACAATGCTGCTCGCCATCGTGCTGGCAGCCCGGTTTCGCCGGCCGTGGCCGGTGGTATGGGGCATATTGTTCGCGACCATCGCCAACCATTTCCTGGCCGCCTTGCTGGGTGCGACCGCTGCCGATTTCCTCGACGGCGTGTGGTTCCGCTATGCGGTGGCGGCGGGCTTCGTCGCGATGGGCCTGTGGACGCTGGTGCCCGACAGGCTGGACGAGGACGAGGAGCCGAAGAGCCGCGGCGGCGCCTTCATGACCACGCTGATCACCTTTTTCCTGGTGGAGATCGGCGACAAGACGCAGATCGCCACCATCGCGCTGGGCGCGCGCTTTGACGCCACGCTGGCGGTGACGGCAGGAACGACGCTGGGCATGATGATCGCCAATGTACCCGCGGTCTTCGCGGGCGACGCCCTGACCAAACGGATTTCGCTGAAGGCGATCCGCCTTGTTGCCGCAGCCCTGTTCGTCGTGATCGGCCTGGTGCTGGCGGCGCAGACGGCGGGCTGGCTGGGCTGATCGCCGCCGGACGCCCGCCGTCTAGGTCAGCCGTTCCAGCAGGATGACGTCACCGCCTTCGTGCGTGCCCTGGCCGAATGGCCGGTAGCCCAGCCTTGCGGCGAGCGACAGGCTGGGCGCGTTTTCGGGATCGATCATGCAGATCGTGCGCTGCGGCCCGAACCTTTCGAAGAACCAGCTGTGCGCGGCCTGCGCAGCCTCGTGCGCGATGCCGCGTCTGCGCGCCTTTTCCAGCATGACCCACGCAGCCTCCGCCGCTTCGTTCATCGCCTCGATCGAGCGGCCGAAGCGCGCGAGGCCAGTATCCCCCAGATAGGACCCGTCGCGGCGATCGGTGACGATGAATATTCCATAGCCAAGCAGCGCCCACAGCCCGCAATTGCGCGTGAACTTGGCCCACGCCGTTCCGCGATCGATCGGCGGCGAACCCCGCACGATCGGCGGCATCGACCGTGCGGCTTCGTAGAATTCATCAAAATCGCCAAGCCGGGGCGGACGCAGCACCAGTCGCTCGGTGATGATAGCCAGTTCGCAGGGAAGTTGGGGCGGCAGGTTCATCGGGCATGAATAAACCTGCCGCCCACCAGGAGCAATCAGTGACGCCAGTCGACCAGGCCAGCCTCAAGGCACAGGCGCACCGCTTCGGCGGCGTGGCGCGCGCCCAGCTTTTCCATCATGTTGCCGCGGTGGATTTCCACCGTGCGCGGAGAGATCGCCAAATCCCGCGCGATCACCTTGTTCGAACAGCCTTCGCTCAACCGGTCGAGCACTTCGCGTTCGCGGTTGGAGAGCATCTCGATCCGCATGCGGGCTTCCATCGCGCGGCGGCGATGCCGCGCCTGCATCTCCGCCTCCCCCGCCACGCGGCGCAGGGCGGTGGAGAGTTCGTCCGCGTCCAGCGGCTGCGCAAGATAGTCGAATGCACCGGCGCGCATCGCGCCGACCACGCGGTTCATTTGGGGGTTCTGCGCCATCGCGATGACGGGCAGCCAGGTCCCCCGGCGCGAAATTTCGTCCATCAATCCGATCACGCCGTTTTCTGGATCGTCATTCGCAATGACGATGCCCTGGCTGGGCAGGCGGGCCAGAAGCTCTTCGGCCCCCTCGTAAACTTCGGCATGATGGCCGAGATCGAAGATCGTCCGTGCACAGACGGCACGGTTGCGGGGGTCGGCGTCGACGATGTGGATGATGATGCGCTGTTCCATGACCACGAGCATGTCGCTGGTCCGGCATAGCTGCCACTAGGGATGATTCCGTAATGGACCTATTGCAATTGTTTGACTTTCCTGTGCGCGGAACACCGTGAAAAGTCCCTCCGCAATGGATGTATTCGCCATGGGGTCAGCGTCGGTTTCGCGGGCGGATCGGCCTTTGTCGATGCAAGATCGACATCTAACGCGTCTGGTCAGCCGACCGACTCGTCCCGGTCGTTGAAGCTGTAATCGGGCAGCGAATGGAATGCCGTGCGCAGGGCATCGCTCCAGCTGGAGGAGATTTCCTGGAAATAGGGATCGCTGGCCATGATCCGCCTCTCATGCAGCGGGTCGAACCGGTCCCGCTCGAGCACCAGCACGTCGAGCGGCATGCCGACCGACAGGTTCGCCGCCAGGGTGGAATCCATCGACACCATCAAAAGCTTGACCCCGTCCTCGAAGCTCATCGTCCGGTCATAGCCGCGGATGATGATGGGGCGGCCATATTTGGTCTCGCCGATCTGGAAGAAGGGCGTGTCGGCGCTCGCCTCGATGAAATTGCCTTCGGGATAGATAAGGAACAGGCGCGGCTCCATGCCCGCGATCTGCCCGGCGACGATCAGGCTGGCGGAAAAGCGCGGACCGCCCGCCTGCCCGTCGACGGACATCTGCCGCTCCTCGATCGTGGCGCGCAGCAATTCGCCGACCAGGTTCGCGACCTGGAACATGGTGGTGCATTTCAGGATAGAGGGCTCGCGGTCCTCGGGCGCCTTGTTGCGTTCTTCCAGCTTGCTGACGACGGCCTGCGTGGTGGCCAGATTGCCCGCGGTCATCACCGCGATGATGCGGTCGGTGTCCGACCACTGGAACATCTTGCGAAAGACCGAGATGTTATCGACGCCCGAATTCGTGCGGGTATCGCTCATCATGACGATCCCTTTTTCCAGCATCATGCCGACGCAATAGGTCACTCTTGCCCCTCACCCATCCAATGATCGCCTGGCCCAAGCGAAAGTTCACACGCGCCGCGCGCATCCCTTTGCACGCCGGCCATGTCACAATAGCCGCAAATATTGCGATTTACAGGGGCGCGCCCCGTTAATCCTGTGGGCCGGGCGGCGTATCCGGGCCCAAATCGTCCTGCTGCGACTGCCTTTGCTGCGTCTGGCTCTGCGACATTCCGTTGCCGCCGATATTCTGGCTCTGCGTCTGGCCGTCCTGCGACTGACGCTGCTCCTGACGGCGGATCGACAGCTCTACGTCCAGCCCGGCATCGCTGCCGCCAAGGGAAATGCCCTTGACCGGCGCCGCCTCGGCATAATCCTGTCCGGTTGCGACGCGGATATAGCGTTCGTCGGGGCAGATCTGGTTCGAAACATCGAACCCGACCCAGCCGAGCCCGTCGACATGCGCTTCGGCCCAGGCATGGCCAGCATCCTGCATTTCCTGGCCGTCCATCATCAGATAGCCCGATACATAGCGGGCCGGCACACCCAACAGCCGGGCGCAGCCGATGAAGATGTGGGCATGGTCCTGGCAGACGCCCTCGCCGGTACCCAGCGCTTCCTCGGCCCGCGTGGCGCTGTCGGTGCGGCCGGTCTGATATGCCACCGCATCCAGCACCGCCGCGGACAATTCATGCAGCATCGGCAGCGTGTCGGCGCCGGGATCGAACTTGTCTGCCAGGGCCCGCATGCGCGCGCCCGGACGGGTCAGATCGGTATGGCCGGAAAAATGCCAGCACGGCAGATGGCCCGCATGGCGTCCGATGATGCCGTGATTGTCGGCAGTCTCGATCGTGCCCTCGCACTCGATGACCACTTCCTTCACGCCCGGCTCGATCGCGATCAGCACCGTGGTGTTCATGTTGTGATCGTCGAACTGCAGCTGCTCGTACGCGCCCTCATAGCTCATCTTCCAGTCCAGAACGCGCTGTCCGCTGGTCGATTTCGGCGTCAGGTGCAGCCGCTGCAACGCGTGCACGACAGGATCGCCAAAGGAATAGCGGGTGCGGTGATGGACAGCGAGGCGCATGGGACGATTACGATCTCCTTCGATCAGTCGGCAAATCTGTAGTCGGTTTCGACGGCATGGGCGATTTCTGAATTGTCGGCGATGAAATCCGACAGGAACTCATGCAGGCCCTGTTCGAAGATGGAGTCGATGTCCGTATCGTGCAAGCGCATGTCGAACTTGCGGATCAGTTCGTGCGCGTAAAGTTCCTCGCCATATTGCAGCGCCAGGCTGGCCAGATTGCTGCGGATCTTGGCATGACAGAACGCCAGCGAGCGCGGGAACCGTCCGTCCAGGATCAGAAAATCGGCGATCCCCTTGGCATCCATCTGCCCCGCGTTCAGCCAGCGATAGGCACGCTCCGCGCCCAGCGAACGCAGGATCGTCTCCCACTGAACATTGTCCAGGCTGGACCCGACATAGGACAGTGAGGGCAGCAGCACGTAATATTTGACGTCGAGGATGCGCGCAGTGTTGTCCGCGCGTTCGACGAAGCTGCCGATCCGACCGAAATTATAGATGTCGTTGCGCAGCATCGACCCGTCCATCGCGCCGCGCACCAGCGTCGCCTCACGCTTTACCGCGGCGATGGCGTCGCCCAGATTGGCCTGGGTGACTGGGCGCGAAAGCAGTTCGTTGACCTGCAGATAGCTTTCGTTGACCGCCAGCCACAGCTCTGCCGTGATGACGTTGCGCACCGCGCGCGCATTGGTCCGGACCTGCCCGATCAGCGAGCGGATCGAATTCGGGTTGTCCTTCTCGCGCAGCATGTAGTTCCACACCTGCAGGCCGGTGAAGGTGCCGTTCTTCTCCAGATAGGATTCGGTCATCCCGGCGGTTTCCAGGACCGAGCTCCACTCCTGCTCCGCGGTGATGGAATCGCTGGTCAGCGCCATGCGGAACCCGGTGTCGAGAAGGCGCGCGCAGTTCTCCGCCCGCTCGAGATAGCGGAACATCCAGAAAACGCCATTTGCACTGCGACCGAGCATTATTCCTCCAGCACCCAGCTGTCCTTGGTGCCGCCGCCCTGGCTGGAATTCACCACCAGCGATCCTTGTTTCAGCGCCACGCGCGTCAGCCCGCCGGGCGTGATGTCGATGCCATTGGGGCTCATCAGCACGAACGGCCGCAGGTCGACGTGCCGGGGGGTAAGGCCCTTCTTCGCGAGGATCGGCACGGTCGAAAGCGACAGCGTGGGCTGCGCGATATAGTTCTGCGGATTGGCTTTCAGCTTCTGCACGAATCTGGCGATCTCGCGCCGCGAAGACGCGGGGCCGATCAGCATGCCATAGCCGCCCGACCCGTGCACTTCCTTCACCACGAGCTCGTGGATGTTGTCGATCACGTATTTCAGCGCATCGGGCTCCATGCAGCGCCATGTCTCGACATTGGGCAGCAGCGCCTTTTCGCCGGTGTAGAACTCGACGATGTCGGGCATGAAGCTGTACAGCGCCTTGTCGTCCGAGATGCCCGTGCCCGGCGCATTGGCGATGGTGATCCCGCCCGAACGATAGACGTCCATGATCCCCGGCACGCCCAGCATGCTTTCCGGATTGAACGTCAGCGGGTCGAGGAAATCATCGTCCACCCTGCGATAGATCACGTCGAGCGGCTTGTAACCGCGCGTGGTGCGCATCTGGACCCGCCCGTCGATCACGCGCAAATCGCTCGCCTCCACCAGTTCCGCGCCCATCTGGTCGGCGAGGAAGCTGTGCTCGTAATAGGCCGAATTATAGATGCCGGGGGTCAGCACCGCGATGGCCGGCTTGGTCCCCGCCGCGCCATCGAAGGCGGGCGGTGCACAGGCGGCCAGGCTGCGCGCCAGCCTGCGCGGATAGTTCGAGACGGGCGCGACCTTCACCCGCGTGAACAGTTCGGGGAACATCGCCATCATCGTCTCGCGGTTCTCCAGCATATAGGAGACGCCGCTGGGCGTGCGGGCATTGTCTTCCAGCACGTGGAAGTCGTCCGGGCCGGTGCGGACAAGGTCGATGCCGGTGATATGGGTATAGATCCCGCCCGGCGGGGTGAAGCCGCACATGTGGGGCAGGAACGCCGCATTGCCGCGCAGCAGCCATTCGGGCACGCGGCCCGACCGCACGATTTCCTGCCGGTGGTACAGATCGTGGAGGAAGGCGTTCAGCGCCCTCACCCGCTGTTCGATCCCGCGCGACAGGCGGCGCCATTCGTGCGCGGTGATGATGCGCGGAACGGGGTCGAACGGGATCAGCCGCTCTTCCGCCTCATCCTGTCCATAGACGTTGAAGGTGATGCCCGTTCGGCGAAAGAATGCCTCCGCCTCGCGGTGCTTCCTGCGCAGCGCCTGCGGATCCTGCTCGTCGAACCAGTCCGAATACCCACGATAGGCTGGCCGGACGGATCCATCCGCATCATGCATCTCATCGAAAATCGGCTGCTCGTCCCGGCTCATGCACTATCGCTCATGAGTCGAGCTTGTCCCTGCTTTTTTGCTGCGTTGCAAGATGCGTAAAACTTTCGGGTGATCCCGCCAGCACGCGGGACACCGCCTCGATCGCTGCGGGGTGCCAGGCAAAACCCATGTGGGTGCAGCGCACCGACATGGCATGATCGCGCTCTCCCGCCTTGCCGCAGGCGCAGTGGCGGTGGACCACACCGTCCTGCGCGCTCCACATCGCGACGGTCGGCACGGGCGGCTTGGCCGCGAATTCCCCGCTGACGGGCGGTTCGTCGACCGGATGGCCCGCGATCGCGTGATAGATGCGCCATCCGTTATTGCCATGCATGTCGCCGGAAAACGGGGATCCCATGGTGATCACCATCTCCACATGGTCGGGCAGCCGCTTGGCAGCCTCGCGCGCGAAGACGCCGCCCAGACTCCAGCCCACCAGCGTGATCTTGCGTCCTTCGGCGCGCGATACGCGGCGGATGCGCGACAGCAGGCGTTCGAAGCGGTCCTCGCTCGCGCCCAGGTTCCAGCCGAGGCCCCAGTCGGTGACCGAATGCCCCGCCTCGGCGAGCGCCTTGTGCATCGGCGCCATGCGCCACGGATGCGATCCGAAGCCCGGCAGCAGCATCACCGCGCGCGGGCGTTCCGGTGCCGCGATGTCCATCTTGCCATAGGCCATGCGAAACACCGCGGGCGCGGCGAGCGAGGCCAGTTCCTTCAGCAGCATCCGCGACGACGGCGTCGGCACCCCGTCGGGCTGCGGACGCAGCGCCAGCGACTGGCGGCGCTGCCATTCGCGGAAAAGCACCGCGAAGCCCCTTCCCGGCCTCGAGCCCCTTACCGCCCGGTCGCCGTTTTCGCCGGACGGCCCGCCTGCCGTCTTGGCGGCCGGAACACCGTCACGTTTCGCCTCGGCGGCATCGGCCCACTCCCTTGCGGAAAGGGCCCCGGCCGCGGCGCGGGGCAGCAATGTGCCCGAGGGTAAGTCCTGAGATTTCATGCAAGATTTCTGTAACAGTGTTGGCTTCACTTAACCAATGCGAAAACGGCCCCGCGGTTTCCCGCGAGGGCCGCCTTGCCGTGCGCGAAAAAGCCGCGTCAGGCCGCGCAGTCGCCAGTGCGGGTCTGCTTCATCCGCATCGTCATCGACACGGTCTGCCCCTGCGCGGTCATCCTGGTGTCGGCGGTGATGTCCGAACTGGTCGAGCTGACGGTGCCGTTCATGTCCATCTCCATCGATCCGCCCTCAAGCTCGCAGACGGCCTGGGCGCTGACGGTGCCTTCATCGACGGACAGATCGTTGAAATTGCACTGGCCGTTCTGCGCGACCTGCGCCAGCTGCTCCTCAAAGCCTCTCTCGGCTTCCTCGGGCGTAAGGCAGAAGCCGTCCTGATAGGCGCCCTCCATCGCGCTGCGCATCTGCTCCAGCGCGCCCTCGGGCGCTCCCGGCATCTCGAAGCTGACGACCTCGACGTCGAGGTCGTATTGCCCCGGCTGCGGGGTTTCCAGCTTGCTGAATTCGCGCGCCGCATCCTCGACCGCCATGGGCGTGTCGCCCGCCGCCGTTTCGTCGGTCTCGCTTGAGCAGCCCGCAAGCGCCATGGCGGCGACGATCGCCAGCCCCGCAGTCTTCCGATAAAAAGTCATTCTTCTAGCTCCCCTGTATCGCCCGGCTGCCGATGGCCCAGCCGCCGAAAGGTCAGCCGCCGGAAGGCCAGCCGCCGAATGGATGGTCCCGTTGCTTCGTCCCGAAGGCATCGCAGATGGCAAACCGC
The DNA here is from genome assembly GCF_001661675.2 of Croceicoccus marinus. Taxonomy (NCBI): domain Bacteria; kingdom Pseudomonadati; phylum Pseudomonadota; class Alphaproteobacteria; order Sphingomonadales; family Erythrobacteraceae; genus Croceicoccus; species Croceicoccus marinus. The sequence goes on from NZ_CP019602.1 coordinate 1,569,183, forward strand.
TTTGCAATTGCACCGGGCATTTGCACAAACCCGCCATCGCACCCATATCAAGCGGCATGGCCGAACTCGTCATCCGTCGCGGACTGGAAGAGCCCGACACATCCGACAATTTCACTCCGCACCGCCCTGCCCGGCCCGAAAAGTCGCAGCCGGGTAAAAGGTTCGAACTGGTGAGCGATTACCAGCCGGCCGGTGACCAGCCGACCGCAATCGAGGAACTGGTCAAGACCGCGCGCGAGGATGAGAAGACGCAGGTCTTGCTCGGCGTCACGGGCAGCGGCAAGACCTATACCATGGCGCAGGTGATCGAACGCCTGCAGCGTCCCGCACTGATCCTGGCGCCCAACAAGATCCTGGCCGCGCAGCTCTATGGCGAGTTCAAGAGCTTCTTCCCGAACAATGCGGTCGAGTATTTCGTATCCTATTACGACTACTACCAGCCCGAAGCCTATGTCCCGCGCTCCGACACCTATATCGAGAAGGAGTCGAGCGTGAACGAGGCGATCGACCGGATGCGCCATTCGGCCACCCGCGCGCTGCTGGAACGCGACGACGTGATCATCGTCGCCTCGGTCTCCTGCCTCTACGGCATCGGTTCGGTCGAGACCTATTCGGCCATGATCTTCGACCTGAAGAAGGGCGAGGAAGCCGACCAGCGCGAGATCATCCGCAAGCTGGTCGCCCTGCAATACAAGCGCAACGACGCCGCATTCGCGCGCGGCAACTTCCGCGTGCGCGGCGACAATCTGGAAATCTTCCCCAGCCATTATGAAGACATGGCCTGGCGCATCTCGTTCTTCGGGGACGAGATCGAGGAGATCAGCGAATTCGACCCGCTGACCGGCAAGAAGGGCGCCAGCCTCGACAAGGTGCGCGTTTATGCCAATTCGCACTATGTCACCCCCGGCCCGACGATGAAGCAGGCGACCGAGGCGATCCGCTTCGAGCTGACCGAACGGCTGAAGGAGCTGGAGGCCGAGGGCAAGTTGCTGGAGCATCAGCGGCTGGAACAGCGCACCAATTTCGACCTTGAGATGATCGCCGCCACCGGCAGCTGCGCGGGGATCGAGAATTACTCGCGGTTCCTGACGGGCCGCCTTCCCGGCGAGCCGCCGCCGACCCTGTTCGAATACCTCCCCGACAATGCGCTGCTGTTCGTGGACGAGAGCCACCAGACGGTCCCGCAGATCGGCGCCATGTCCAAGGGCGACCACCGCCGCAAGATCACCTTGGCCGAATATGGCTTCCGCCTGCCAAGCTGCATCGACAACCGCCCGCTGCGCTTCAACGAGTGGGACGCGATGCGCCCGCAAACCTTCGCCGTGTCCGCCACGCCCGGAAGCTGGGAGATGGAGCAGACCGGCGGCGTCTTTGCCGAACAGGTCATCCGCCCCACTGGCCTGATCGACCCCCCGGTCGAGATCCGCCCGGTCGAGGACCAGGTGCAGGACTGCATCAACGAGTGCAAGACGGTCGCCGCCAAGGGCTATCGCACGCTGGTCACCACGCTCACCAAGCGCATGGCCGAGGATCTGACCGAGTTCATGCACGAGGCGGGCGTGCGCGTGCGCTACATGCACTCAGATGTCGAGACGCTGGAGCGTATCGAGCTGATCCGCGACCTGCGGCTGGGCGTCTATGACGTGCTGGTCGGCATCAACCTGCTGCGCGAGGGGCTCGACATTCCCGAATGCGGGCTGGTCTGCATCCTCGACGCCGACAAGGAAGGTTTCCTGCGCAGCGAGACATCGCTGATCCAGACCATCGGCCGCGCCGCCCGCAACGTCGACGGGCGCGTCATCCTCTATGCCGACCGCATCACCGGCAGCATGGAGCGCGCGATGGCGGAAACCGACCGCCGCCGCGAAAAGCAGCGCGAATACAACGAGGCGCACGGCATCACCCCCGCCACGATCAAGCGGCGCATCGCCGACATCGTGGCCGATACCGCCTCGCAGGACGGCGTCACCGTCGATACCGGCGACGACGAACGCAACAACATGGTCGGCCATAATCTGCGCGCCTATATCGAGGAGCTGGAAGGCCGCATGCGCGCCGCCGCCGCCGATCTGGAATTCGAGGAAGCCGGCCGCCTGCGCGACGAGATCCGCCGCCTGGAAGGCGAAGAGCTGGGCTTGCCCGACGACCGGAAGCGCGCCCCCATCGTCGGCCGCAGCAACGAAGGCAAGCCCGGCACGCGCAAGACGCGTTTCGGCAAGACCCAGCGGAAGTGGAAGAAGAAACCGCCGAAACCGCTTTTTGCGGCAAATCGAGGGAAAAAACCGGCACCGTAAATTGCGTTCTGCCGCCGATGCCCGCATTAGGTCGGGCATGATCAAGACCTTGCGACCCACGCGCCGCGCCGCGCTCGCCCTTGCCGGTTCCGTGCTGGCCAGTTCCGTCCTTGCCGCCGGCATGGCCCCCGCGCCCGCAATGGCGCAGGAAGACACCAAGGCCGAGGCGAAGCCGGCCGCGGACTACACGCCCAATGCCGCGTCGAGGGACTTCACCGGCACCTTTGGCGGCAAGCGCATCAGCTATACCGCCACGGTGGAGGAGCAGGTGCTGAAGGACGAGGACGGCAACCCCGCCGCCGCGATCGTCACGACCGCCTATGTCGCCGATCCGCAGGACAAGTCCCGCCCGGTCACCTTCCTGTACAATGGCGGGCCGGGATCGGGATCGGTCTGGCTGCAGATGGGCGCGTTCGGGCCCAAGCGCGTCGCCATCCCCTCGGACGCACGCGACGATGGCGGGCCGCCCTATCCGATCCTCGACAACCCGGATTCGCTGCTCGACGTCACCGACCTCGTCTTCATCGATCCCGTCGGCACCGGCTTTTCGCACGCGATCGGCGAAACCGATCCGCAGGATTACTGGGGCGTCACCGCCGACGCCAAGTCGGTGGCAGAGGTGATCCGCAAGTGGATCAGCGAAAATGGCCGCTGGAACAGCCCCAAGTTCCTGGGCGGCGAAAGCTATGGCACCACCCGCAGCGCCGCCGTCGTGAACGAGCTTGAGGGTGCCTATAACGACGTCGGCCTCAACGGCGTGATCCTGATCTCGACCATCCTCGACTTCGCGGCGGGCGCGGATACCGAGGGGAACGAGCTGTCCTATATCACCAACCTGCCGACCATGGCCGCAACCGCGCATTATCACGGCAAGGTACAGGCCCCCTCGGTCGAGGGGCTGGTGGAGGAAGCGCGCCAGTTCGCGATCGGCCCCTATGCCGCCGCCCTGCTGAAAGGGCAGGCACTGGGCGATGCCGAACGTGCCAGCGTGCGCGCGCAGCTTGCCCGGCTGACCGGGTTGTCGGAAACCTATCTCGACCGCGCCGATCTGCGCGTCAGCCCCAGCCGGTTCTATAAAGAACTGCTGCGCGACCGGGGCCTGACCGTCGGGCGGCTCGACAGCCGCTATACCGGCGTCGATTACGACAGCGCGGGCGAAACGCCCGACAACGACCCCAGCTTCTATGGCATCGATGCGGGCTATGCCGCCGCGATCAACAGCTGGATGCGCGACAGCATCGGTTACGACACCGACCGGCAATACGTCACCATCGGCAGCGTGGGCGACTGGGACTGGAAACTGCCCGGCTGGCGCGACACCAATGCCTATCTGACCGTCGCCCCCTATCTGGGCAAGGCCATGCGCGAAAATTCCGACATGCGCATCTTCGTCGGCCAGGGCTGGTACGATTTCGCCACACCGTTCTTCGCCGCCGAATATGCGCTGTCGCGCACCGGCTTCGACCCCTCGCGGATCGAGTACCGCTATTACGACGCGGGCCACATGATGTATATCCGCGACGAGGACCGCTCGAAACTGACCGCCGACGTCAGGGCCTTCATCAATGCGCGTTAGGGCGGGCCTGCTGCTGGCCGCGCTGGCCTGTTCGGGGGCGCTGGCCGCCTGTTCGGGCGATGACGAGAAGACCGCCGGCGCGCCGATCCGGATGCAGCTCAGCGATGCCAAGCCCGCGCCGGACGAACATCCGATGCCGGGCAAGATCGATCCCCCCGACGGCCGCTGGGTGCGCGAGGGGACGGGCGCGACCTATGGCGAACCGGGCATGCCCGCCCTGCTGAAGCTGTCGTGCCGGAACGGGCTGGTCCAGGCGACGCGCAACGTTCCGTCGGACGACGGGGCCAAGGCCATGCTCTCGTTCGTGGGTTACCGCGGCATCCTGCGCCTGCCCGTCACCAATGACGGCGACGAATGGAGCGGCGCGCTGGCGTCCGACGACCCGCACTGGATCGCGCTGACCGGCGGGCCGTTCTATGCGACCGTCGCGGGCGGCGGGAAGGTGATCTTTCCCGCCTCCTCGACGCTCAAGGAACTGGTCGACGGCTGCAAGTCGCGGCTGGCGAAACGCGGCGACGACGCTTAAGGGCCGCCCCCGCCCCCTACAGCTTGCCGAACTTTTCCTCATAGGAAGCCGTATCGCCCGAGGCGAGGTAGCGCGCCTGCGTGCGCCAGTCGTCACGCTCGATCCGCCCGGCGAAGCGGCCCATCCGGGAATCGATTTCCTGCACGTCGGTATCGCTCCACGCCGCGATCTGGTCATAGCGCGAGATACCCATCGACGACAGCAGCTCGGCCAGCTTGGGCCCGACGCCCTTGATCCGCAGCAGATCGTCGGACGCGCCATCGTCATGGATCTTGACCGCCGCGGCCACCGCCTGGGCGTCGCGCGGCGTGTCGGGCATCTGGTCTTCCGGCGTGTGCCGGGCCTGCTCGGCCGCCTCGTGCTCTTCCTCGGCCATCAGCGCGGCGGCGGCCACGGCAACGCCCGCGCCGCCGATCGTCTCGGGCACGGCGGGAGGCTCATGCTCATGCGCGGGGCGGCCCGCGCTGGCGGGGGGAGCGTCGATGAAGGCCTGGTTGCGCTGGGCAGGCGCGACGCCTTCGTCCAGCACGTCGGGGCGATAGCTGCGATCCTGCGGCTTTTTCGGCCTTGCGATCAGCCAGATGGCGATCAGCACGGCCACGATCACGACCAGCAGCACCGCCAGCCAGTTCGACTGGATCATCTCAACCATCTAGATTTCCTCGCTCTTCCCAAATGTCCCATCCGCCGGCTGACCAGCCTTCCGGCCTTTCGATAGATGACGCCTTGCACGCTGGCGCGTCAAGCGCGCAAGCCGCGCGCGGCGCTGCAGCCAGCTCATCATCAGCGCAAGCACCGCGCCATAGATGATCAGCATGAAGACCATCAATTCGACCCATAGCGGCATGGCGTTCTCCTGACCCGCGTCCGGCCTAGCCCGCGTCGGGTATGTCGATCGGCGTGGGCCGCAGGGGCGCGACCTCTATCACCGAAAATTCGATGCGGCGATTGGCGGGATCCTCGGGCTGCAGCCCCTCGATCGGCTGCGCGGAACCCCGACCCGTGGCCCGCAGCGAATCGCGCGGCAGCCCGCGCTCGACCAGCTCGCTGCGCACTGCCGCCGCCCGTTCGCGCGACAGGCGCAGATTGACCGAGGCATCGCCGACCGCGTCCGAATGGCCGGTAATCGCGATGATGCTGCCCCGGCATGGCTTCAGCGCGCCCGCGACCTCGTCCAGCAGGATTTCGCTTTCCGGATCGATCTCCGCGCTGCCCTGCCCGAAGCGGATCACGCGCACCGACAGCAGCGTTTCGACATCGCGCTGGCAGTGAAAGGGCCCGGTCTCGATCTCGGGCTCCGGCGCGATCACGCTGCGCGAACGGCTGTCCCAGTGCGCGCCGCCGACGCCGGGAAGATCGGCCACCGCCCGTGCCACCCGCGCGCGGATGTCGTCGGGCAGGTCATCTCCGCCGACCAGCACCGGATGGCGCGTGGGCCAACCGGCAGAGGTGGTGAAGTCGGCGGTGATCCCGGTGCCGCCGTTTTCGGCGATGGCCCGCTCGGCGCGCGCTTCCAGCCGCTCCACCAGATTGCGGCCCGTCTGCGCATGGGCGAACAGCGCGATGCAGCCGACGATCACCGCCCCGGTGACGACGCGCAGCCAATCCGGAATCTCGTACAGAACTCTCATCCCCGGCGTCCTAGCGCTCCCCCGGCGCCGAAGGAAGCGCCTCCTCGGCCGATGGAGGTAACGGAGTATCGGCGGGGGCGGGGACGGCTTTCCCGGCCGACTTGAACAGCACGCGGTCTTCCGGCCCAAAGCCCTTTCGCCAGATCACGAAGCCATAGGTGGCCAGGATGGCGGGCACGCCGACGGCAAGCTCGATCCATTCCGGCGCCAGCGTGAACAGATGGCCGACCACCACCGCGGGCGCGATCGCCCAGATCAGCGGCCAGCGGAAATTGTTGATCGATTCGCCCAGCATGCGGCCCAGCATGCGCGACTTGGTGATCGACGCGAACCCCAGCGCCAGCCCCAGCGCAAGCGCCGCCGACGCCGCCTGGTACGGCTCGGCAAGGCCCAGCCGCTGCGCCGCCGTGACCAGCGCCAGGGTCAGCACCGCCTGAAGGCAGATCGTGGCGATGGACACCGCCAGGTTGCGCATGCGCGCCAGATAGATCAGCGCCGCTTCAGACACGACCGCGGTGGCGGCCACCACCTCGGCCAGCAGCAGGAACGCAAGCGCGCCGGTGCCGCCGACGAAGCCCGGTCCGACCAGCCCCATCACCGCCTCGCCCGTGATGCCCAGCCCCAGCGCCACGCCGGTCTGCGCCGCGATGATCCAGAACCCCGCCTGGCAGACCTGCCGCGCGATGGCCGCATAGTCCTTCTCGTTCAGCTTGCGCACGATCACCGGGCCCAGGATCGGCTCGAAACTGGTCTTGAGCTTCTGCGGCAGGCTGGCGACCTGCACCGCGACGTAATAGATGCCGACCGTCGCCGGGCTGACAAAGAAGCCCAGGATCGCGATGTCCAGCCGGCGGGTGCCCCATTCGATCGCATCGGCCAGCGCCAGCGGCAGATTCTCGCGCGCAAGGCGCAGCAGGCGGATGGTCTGCGGGGCCCAGTCGCGCGGCAGGCCGTACATGCGCAGCATCGGGATAAAGGCGGTGACCGCCGCCGCGAACACCGACAGCAGATAGCTGATCGCCAGTCCGCCCTCTGCCAGCGCGGGCACGAACAGCAGCGTACCGGCCGCGATCGACAGCACCCAAGGCTCGACCACCGCGCGGCTGCGCACGGTGGCGGCGATGTTATAGCGGAACGCCAGCGCCGCCAGCATCACTTCGGTCAGGGACAGGAACACCAGCGCGAAGGGCAGCAGCAGGTCCCAGCGGCTGTTCATGCCATTGGGGAACATCGGGTCCGGAAACACGAACAATATGCCCGCCAGCAGCGACGAGAACAGCAGCGACAGCAGCAACCCGTCGGCGACGACGGCCGCCTCCTCGCGCCCGCCCTGTCCCAGTTCCCTGGCCAGCCCGCGCTTGAGCCCCAGCGTGGCGAGCTGGCCGCCGATCTCGATGATGATCAGCGCCGATGCGAAACGCCCCAGCTGGTCAGCGCCATAAAAGCGCCCCGCGATGAACAGGAACGGCAGCCGCGCAAGCAGGCGCAGCAGGAAGCCGAAGAAATTGGTTCGCCCGCCCTTCGCCAGAGTGGCAAGGTCGCTTGAGCCGCCCTCGTCCGGTGTTGCCGGACCGGCCTTGCCCTGATCGGTCACGGCGTTTCCATTTCCGTGCGCAGCGGGCGCGCCAGAATGTCGCGCACCATGTCGGTCACGCTGACCTTGCCAGCCAGCAATCCGCAGACCGCATCGGTGATCGGCATGGCGACGCCCATGTCGTCGGCCAGGGCTTTCAGGACAGGGGCGGTAAAGGCGCCTTCGGCCACGGTGCGGCGGCTGGCCATCAGTTCGGACGCGGGCGTTCCCTTGGCCAGCGCACGCCCCAGCGAAAAATTGCGGCTGGATGTCGACGAGCAGGTCAGCACCAGGTCGCCCAGCCCGCACAGGCCCGACAGCGTCTCCGCCTGCGCCCCGCGCGCAAGGCCGAAGCGCAGCATCTCGGCATAGCCGCGCGCGATGGTGGCGGCACGCGCGTTCTGGCCCAGCGCCAGCCCGTCGACCACGCCGCACGCGATGGCGAGCACGTTCTTGACCGCGCCGCCAATCTCGGCCCCGACGATGTCGTCGGAGTAATAGGGCCGGAAGCTGGGCCGCGCGATCTGCGCCGACAAGCGCTGCCACTGCGCGTCGCCGCGCTTGCACGCCAATGTGACAGCGGTCGGCAATCCCTCGGCCACTTCATGCGCGAACGTGGGTCCGGACAGGACCGCAAGCTGCGCTTTCGGCGCCACGTCATGCGCGACCTCTGCCATCAGGCGGCCCGATCCTGCCTCGATCCCCTTGGCGCACAGCACCGCGTCGCCCGCGAAATCGGCCAGCGCCCCGCCCATCACCGAACCCAGGTGCTGGGCCGGGGTGACGATCAGCAAGGTGTCATATCCGGCAAAGGCAGCCAGCTCGCTGGTCGCCACGATAGAGGGGCTCAGTTCTGCATCGGGCAGGTAGACCGCGTTGCGCCGCGTCGTGTTGATCGCGTTCGCAACCTCTTCCTCGCGCGCCCACAACGACACGGGCGCGCCATCGGCGGCCAGCATCTGCGCCAGCGCCGTGCCCCATGCGCCCGCACCGATTACGCCCATGCGCGCTGCTGTGCTCATGCCTTCACTCCCGCTCCCCGCACGGTTTCCGCATCCGGATCAAGCGGCCAGCGCGGCCTTGCGGCGATGGAAAGCGGATCTCCGCCCGGCTCCACCAGCCCCGCAGCCAGCCTCTCCTGCCCGGCCCATGCGATCATCGCCGCATTGTCGGTACACAGTTTCATCGGCGGCGCGGCAAATTCAAGCCCATGTTTCGCCGCCAGCGCCTCAAGCGCGGCGCGCAGCGCCCGGTTGGCCGCGACCCCGCCCGCGACGACCAGCGCGGTCATGCCCTGCGCCTGCTGCAAGGCGCGCTCGGTACGGTCGATCACGCAGTCCATCGCAGCCTGCTGGAAACTGGCGGCAAGGTCGGCGGGATCGTGCAGGCCGCTTTCATGCGCGCGCAGCACCGCGCTCTTCAGCCCGGCGAACGAGAAATGCGGCTCCGCCGATCCCTTCAGCGGGCGCGGCAGGGCGACCGCGCGCGGATCGCCGTCTTGCGCCAGCCTTTCCACGGCGGGGCCGCCCGGATAGCCCAGGCCCAGGATCTTGGCGGTCTTGTCGAAAGCCTCGCCCAGCGCATCGTCGATGGTGGTGGCCAGCCGGCGATAATCGCCCACGCCGCGCACTTCCAGGATCTGGCAGTGCCCGCCCGATGCGAGCAGCAGCAGATAGGGAAAGCGCAGCCCCGCATCCGCCAGCCGCGGGCTGAGCGCGTGGCCTTCCAGATGGTTGATCGCCAGCAGCGGTTTTCGGCCCGCCATCGCCAGCGCCTTGGCGGTGACCAGCCCGACCATGACCCCGCCGATCAGCCCCGGCCCGGCGGTCGCGGCGATCGCGTCGACATCGCCCAGTTCCATGCCGCCATCGGCCAGCACGCGCTCCACCATCGGGGCCAGCACCTCGACATGGGCGCGGGCCGCGATCTCGGGCACCACGCCGCCATAGGGCGCGTGCTGCGCGTCCTGCGAGGCGATCGATTGCGCGACGATGGTCCGATCCTGCGCAACCAGTGCCACGGCGGTTTCGTCGCAGCTCGATTCGATACCGAGCACGATGCAGGGGCGAGCCGGCGAGACGCTATTTTCCGCCGCCGGAGCCTGCTCTGCCGAAAAAGGCCTATCGGGGGATGGGCTGCTCATGGGAACTTCCCCTGAACGCTTTGCCCCGCTAGCACAAGCCGCTGCATGACACGTCCGACACCACCATCGCCGCCCCGTCCGCTGCGCCTCGGCACACGGCGCTCTCCGCTTGCCATGGCGCAGGCCCGTGAAGCCCGCGACCGGCTGGTCGCCGCCCATGGGTGGAGCGAGGATGCCGTCGAAATCCTGCCCGTGCTCGCCAGCGGCGACCGGATCCAGGACCGCCCGCTGGCCGACATCGGCGGCAAGGCGCTGTGGACCAAGGAACTCGACGCGTGGCTTGGCGAGGGAGAGATCGACTTCGCCGTCCATTCGATGAAGGATGTCGAGACGGTCCGGCCTAAAGCGCTGACCATCGCCGCCCTGCTGCCGCGCGCCGATGTGCGCGACGTGCTGATCGGCGCGACCAGGCTGGGCACGATTCCACGCGGCGCACGGCTGGGCACCAGCGCCCCGCGCCGGGCGGCGCAGATGCTGAACCTGCGCCCCGATGTTAAGATTGTCGGCTTTCGCGGCAATGTCGCGACCAGGCTCGCCAAGCTGCAGGCGGGGGAGGCCGACGTGACCCTGCTGGCCGCCGCCGGGCTAGAGCGGCTGGAGCAGACCGGCGTGGGCCATCCGCTGGAGCCCGGCGAATGGCTGCCCGCCCCGGCGCAAGGCGCGATCGGGATCGAGTGCCGGACGGACGACGAGACAATGCGCGGCTGGCTGTCCGCCATCGACGACGCGCCGACGCGCGCACAGGTCATGGCCGAACGCGCGCTGCTGCTGGCGCTGGGCGGCAGTTGCCACAGCCCGGTGGCGGTGCTGACCAACGGCAGCGACATGCTGACCATGCGCGCGGCGATCTTCAGCCCGGACGGCATCTTCAGGGTCGAGCGCGAGGCAGAATTCGCCGCCGGCGACGACGACGCCGCGGCCGAACTCGCCCGCCGGCTGCTGGCCGAAGCGCCCGAGGCGGTTTCGACCTATTTCAGCGGCCCGCCGATGTGACCCCGGTCATCACGATCCGCCCCGCGCCCGGCGATGCGGCCACCGTGGAGCGCGGCGCGCACCAGGGTCTTGCCGTCACCAGCCGCCCCCTGTTCAGCGTCGGCGCCGTGCCATGGGCGGTTCCGGATCCCGCCGATTTCGACGCGGTCCTGCTGGGCAGCGCCAACGCGCTGCGCCACGGCGGCGCTGGGTTGCAGGCGCTGACCGTCCTGCCCGCTCTATGCGTAGGCGAAACCACGGCAGAGGCAGCGCGGGAGACCGGCTTCACGGTCATCGCCGTCGGCGCGCGCGGCATGCAGACCCTGCTCCCCCATGCCGAGGCGCGCGGGCTGACCCGCCTGCTGCGGCTGTCGGGCGAGGCGCATGTCCCGCTGGACCCGTCCCCCGGCATCGCGATCGAACCGCGCTTCGTCTATAGGGTGCAGCCCCGACCGATCGACAGGTCCCTGGCGGGTATGCTGGCGGGCGGCGCCATCGTCCTGCTCCATTCGGGCGAGGCCGCCGGTCATTTCGCCGGCGAATGCGACCGGCTTGGCCTGCCGCGCGGCGCCATCGCGCTTGCCTGCCTTGCTCCGCGCATCGCCCGGATGGCGGGCGAAGGCTGGGCCGCGTGCCGCCATGCGTCCTCGCCCGACGATGCCGCCTTACTGGCCTTGGCGGATCAAATGTGCCAAAGCGGCCTTCCAGGAAAAGTATAGAACCGATGGATTCCACCCCCCACGACAGTTCCGTGGCCTATGGCGCGGCCAAAGGCAGCAAACGGTTTCGCAAGCTCGCGGTCAGCGTTTTCCTGGCTTTCGCGCTCGGCCTCGTCCTTGCCTTCTATCTCGCGTGGAGCACCGGCTGGCTGGCGGAACCGTCGGTCCCGACGAACGCCGACGCGACCGCTGTCGAGGCCGCGCCTAACGCCGACGCGGAACTGACCGCAGCCGCTCCCCTGCCGCCCGTCCCGGCGGGAGAGATGACGGTGGCGATGCGCCTCGGCGATCTCGAACGGCGCCTCAACCGCCTCGACATGCAGGCCGAGGCCGCTTCGGGCAATGCAGCCCGCGCGGAAGGGCTGCTGGTCGCCTTCGCCGCCCGCAGGCTGGTCGAACGCGGCGCTCCGCTGGGCTATCTGGAAAACCAGCTGCAGCTGCGCTTCGGCAATGCCCAGCCCAATGCGGTGCGCACCATCATCAACAGCGCGCGCAATCCCGTCACGCTCGACCAGTTGCGACAGGGGCTTCAGAGCCTGCCGGAAACGGCGGTCACCGAATCCGAGGATCTGACCGGCTGGGCGCGGATCAAGGCCGAGATCGCGAACCTGTTCGTGCTGCGCCGCGCGGATGCGCCTTCGCCGCAGCCGGTTGTCCGGCTCGAACGGGCGCAGCAATTGCTGAACGACGGACGGGTAGAGGCCGCCGCCGCGCTGGTCGAACGGCTGCCCAATCGCGAAGCGACGGGCGAATGGCTGGAAAACGCGCAGCGCTATGTCGCCACGCAGCAGGCGCTGGACCTGATCGAGACCGCCGCCCTGCTGGAGCCGCGCAATCTGTCGGATTCGCAAGGCCAGCCGGTGCGTCAGCCCAGCCCAGCCGCGCCTGCCGCCAATGCGGCGGAAAACCCGGCCGAAACCGCTGCCGCGCCCGCGGCGACCCCGGTGGCCGCCACCCGACGCTAGGCTCGCTCAGGCGTCCTGCAGCAATTCGGGCAGCGTGCCCGAAACGCCGCGCGCCTCGTCCATGAACCAGCGCTTCAGCGGATTGGCGCGCTCGATCGCGCTCATGCCCAGGCGGCGAACGGCGCTGGCGGTCTTGCCGGGCACGCCGAACAGCCAGGTGAGGCCGTCGGTCGCCACCGCCACCATGAAATCGTCAAGCCCGCGCCAGTCCTGATAGCGCTTCAGAAGCTGCGCATCGCCAAGGTCCAGGCCCAGCCGGACGCCTTCGCCCAGCACCTCGGCCAGTGCCGCCGCGTCGCGCAGGCCAAGATTCAGCCCCTGCCCCGCGATCGGGTGGATGCCATGCGCCGCATCGCCCACCAGCGCGAGCCGTTCGGCGGTGATCGTCGGTGCATGATGGAAACCCAGCGGATAGGACGAGCGCGGGCTGGCCAGCTCCAGCCTGCCCAGTAATCCGCCCATGCGCTTCTCGGCCTCGGCCAGGAACGCCCGTTCGCCCAGTTTCAGCCAGGCGGCGGCATCCTCCTCGGCCACGGTCCATACCAGCGCGGTGCGGTGGCGGCCCAGCTCGTCGTCCTTCATCGGCAGCAATGCAAAGGGACCGGCGGGATAGAAGATCTCCCACGCGATGCCGTCATTGGGCTTGTCATGCGCCAGCCCGCAGATGATCGCGCGGTGGCGATAGCTCCATTTGGCGACCGCCAGCCCGGCCTCGTCCCTTGTGGGCGATCCGCGACCCTCGGCCCCGACCAGCAGGCTGCCTTCGAAGCGCGTGCCATCGTCCAGCACCGCCGCCACGCCATGCGGGCCCCGCTCGCGCGCGACGACGCGGGCATTGGGGTGATAGGCGATTTCCCCGACGTCCTTCACCGCCTCGAACAGCGCGAGCCGCAGGCGGCGGTTTTCGAACATCCGTCCCAGCGACCCCTCTTCGGGAGCGGGGCGGAAGCGCAATTCGCCCGGCTTCAGCTGGTCGCTGACCGCGATCTCGGTGATGGGACTGGCGAATTCCTCCAGATGCTCGCGCAGGCCGATATTGCCGAACAGGTTCCAGCTTGCGGTCGAGATGGCCGATGCGCGCCCATCGAAGCCCTCAGCCGTCTGCGATGCGGGATCGGCGGCGTCGACGACATGGCTGGTGATCCCCTGCCGCGCCAGCGCCAGGGCCAGCGTCAGCCCGACCAGCCCGCCCCCCAGGATCACGACATCACGCCTGTTCGCATCGACCATACTGCTGCCCTTTAGACCGCGGGGACCGGGAAATATGGACATGGCGCAAGCCTGCGCCTAAATCCCCCGCAGATTTCGACTAGTCCTGCGACAAATGGCCGCCCGCCCGCCATGGCGCAAGTCCCATCGCAGCGCCGCGATCAATTCAGAGTGCACGCCGATCCCATGACGGACCCCTGCCGACTCAATCCTGTACATCTACCCAGTATCGCCCGCGGGCCGCTTCGGCTGGTGGCGATGCTGTGGCTGGTCGTGCTCTCTCTGTCGGTTGCCGGGCTGGCACAGGCGCAGGAGCGGACCAATCACATCGCCGCGCGGCTGGTGGCCGAACGTGCGGCGCAGCCCGGCGAGACCATCGACCTTGCCATCGCGATGCGTCCCGAGGAAACATGGCACGGCTATTGGCTGAACCCCGGCGACGCGGGCTTCGGGATGGACCTGGACTGGGACCTGCCCCCCGGCGCGGAAGCAGGCACGCCGTCCTATCCCACGCCCGAGCCGCTGATGATCGGTTCGCTGATGAACCATGTCTACGAAGGGCCCTATGCGGTGCTGGTGCCGCTGAAGGTGCCCGCGGATGCCGTGCCGGGATCGCGCCTGCCCGTCAGGCTGAAGGCAGGCTGGCTGGCCTGCACCGACCGGATCTGCGTACCCGAACAGGCGGAACTGGCGACCACGATAAAGATCGCCGCACCGGGCGAAACGGCACCGGCTGACGAGAATTTCGCCCGCTGGCGCCAGGCATTGCCGGCGCCGGTCGTCGACAGCGGCCGCTATGCGATCGAGGGCAGCGAACTGCGCATCGCCGTGCCCCTTGCCGCGGGCGCTGCGATCGACAGTCCGCATCTGTTCTTCGCCACTGACGGCTATGTCGATTACGCCGCGCCGCAAAGCTTCGAACGGCAGGGCGACTGGCTGATCGTATCCACCACGGCCCGCAAGGGCGCCGCCGCCGACAAGCCGCTCGAGATGGTGCTGCGGCTCGACCCGTCCGGCACCGGCGTATCCTTCACCGCGCGGCCCGGAGAGGTCGCCGCCGTTTCGGGCAGCCCATCGGCCCCGCAAAGCCTGCTGGGCGGCGCCGGACTCGCCCTGATCGCAGCGGCCTTCGCGGGGGGCTTGCTGCTCAACATCATGCCTTGCGTGTTCCCGATCCTCAGCCTCAAGGCGCTGCACCTGGCGCGCGCTGGCGGCGACGGCGGCGAAGCGCGGCGCGAGGCGGTGGCCTATACGCTGGGCGTGGTGCTGGCGGTGCTGGCGCTGGGCGGGGCGATGCTGGCCCTGCGCGCCGCGGGCAGCGAGATCGGCTGGGCCTTCCAGCTGCAGGAACCCGCCACGCTGGTGCTGCTGCTTGCGCTGGTGGCGGCGATCACCGCCAATCTGGCGGGGCTGTTCGAATTCACCCTGCCGGTCCGCATGGAAAGCAGCGGCGGCGGCGCGTTCATGACCGGCCTGCTGGCGGCGGTGGCCGCGACGCCCTGCACCGCTCCATTCATGGCGGCGGCAATGGGTGCCGCGCTGCTATTGCCGCCGATCCAGGCGCTGGTGCTGTTTGCCGCGCTGGGTCTGGGGCTTGCCGCGCCGTTCCTGGCGATCGGGTTCGTGCCGTTCCTGCGCCGCATGATGCCGCGTCCGGGCCCCTGGATGGTCAGGTTCCGCCACATCATGGCCATTCCGATGGCGCTGACCGCGCTTGCGCTGCTGTGGCTGTGCTGGCGGCTGGGCGGCACCACCTTGCTGGCAGGCGGCGCAGCGATGGTCGTTGTCGTGCTGGCGATATGCTGGGCCGCGCGGCTGCGGCAGAGGCGGGGCTTGTCCGCGCTTGCGCCCGCGATGGCCGCCGTGCTTGTCGCGCTGGCCGGATCGGCGGCCGCCAGCGCGCTGGTCTCCCCAAATGCGGGCCAAGGGGGCGAGATGGCGATCCCCGGCTCAATCCCCTTCAGCGAGGAAGCGCTGGCCAGGGCGCGGACCGAGGGTCCGGTCTTCCTCTATTTCACCGCCGACTGGTGCGTGACCTGCAAGGTGAACGAGAATGTCGCGATTGCCCGCGATCCCGTGATCGAAGCTTTCCGCGAAGGCAGCGTCACCGTGCTGGTCGGGGACTGGACCCGGCGCGATCCCGCCATCACCCGCTTCCTGGAAAGCCAGGGCGCGGCGGGCGTGCCGCTATATTTGTGGTATCCGCGCGGCGGCGATGCCGACCAGCTTCCGCAAGTTTTGCACAGCCAGCTGCTGATCGACAGGGCGCTTTTGCCCGCCGCGAAAGCCGGCCTTTAACATTCGTTTCGATTGCTGTTAGGTGGAACCGGCTGCTCTGCACGGCGTTTGAGAGTGGCCGGCAACACAGGGATCGCCGGCGACACGGAATTTCGGATCGACGGACTGAAGAAGGTTCGCACGAAAGGTGGGCAACAAAGGATGACTGCGGTTGGACCTGCTCCACGCACGGAATGTAGAAAGCGACCAGTGATTCTTCTTGTTGAAGACGAAATGATTATAGCGTTCGACCTCTGCGACAGGCTGGAGGATTGCGGCTTCGAGGTCGACGGTCCCTATCCCAGCGTGGCGCGGGCGATGGCGGCGCTAGGCGCGCTGCGACCAGAGGCGGCGATCCTCGACGTCCAGCTGACCGATGGCGACGTGATGCCGCTGGCCGACCGGCTGGCGGAAATGAAGATCCCCATCATCTTCCATTCCGGACATGCCAAGCCCGAATTCCTCAGGCAGCGCTATCCCGAAGCGGCGGTCTGTTCGAAGCCCTGCTCCGCAGGCACGCTCGAGGATTCGCTCCGCTCGATGCTCGTCCACAACGGCTGACGGCCTGCTTGCCTGCATTGGCGCAGGCACCTAAGCCATGGATGCGCCGCACGGGCGCGGCATAGCGACGGGGCGGGCCATGGGGCTTATCTGCATTTTCAACGGACCCAATCTGAACCTGCTGGGCACACGCGAGCCCGAGATCTATGGCCGCGACACGCTGGACGATGTCGAAAGCCTGTGCGCCGAAAAATGCCGCGAGCTTGGCCACGCGATGCGCTTCATGCAGTCGAATTCGGAAGGCGACCTGGTCACCTGGATCCAGGAAGCGCGCGGCAAGGCCGATGCGATCGTCATCAATCCGGCTGCCTATACCCATACCTCCATCGCCATACGCGACGCGCTGTCGGCCTTCGCAGGCCCTTTCGTCGAAGTGCATATCTCGAACGTCCATGCGCGCGAAAGCTTTCGCCATCACAGCTATGTGTCGGGCATCGCATCGGCCGTGATCGCGGGGTGCGGGATTGCCGGCTATGGCTATGCCATAGATACGGTCGCGCGGCTGCTTGGCCACGACTGACCCCCCCGGGGTCCGAGCGGCCTCTGCCCCGAGCGGCCTCTTCCCAAGTACTCTCTGCAAGGAACCAAAGCGCGCCAGACCCGTCGTTATCGGTTGAACGGGCCGTATCCCGCGGCCCCGTAAAAACCCAATGAAGACAGGTAGCTGCATGCAACGCTTCACAGACAAGACCGTCATCGTGACCGGTGCCGGATCGGGCATCGGCAAGGCGACCGCCCGGCGCTTCGCCGAAGAAGGTGGGACCGTCGCCCTGCTTGGCCATTCGAATTCGGTCGATGAGGCGCTGGCCGACATGCCCGGCGGCAAATGCTTCGCGCTGAAGGTGGATGTCCGCAACCCCGACGACGTCAGGGCCGCGATCGACAAGGTGGCGCAGAGGACGGGCCGCATCGACGTGCTGCACAATAATGCGGGCGTGGCAGTGATGAAGGCGCCGGAAGACCATAGCGACGAGGATTGGGACAAGGTTCTGAGCACCAATGTCGACGGCATGTTCTATTGCAGCCGCGCGGCCATTCCTCACCTGGAAAAGACCGGGGGCTGCATCGTCAATACCAGCTCGGTTTCGGGCATGGGCGGCGACTGGGGGATGCTGGCCTACAACACCTCTAAAGGCGCGGTGACGAACATGACGCGGGCGCTGGCGCTCGACCTGGGCAAGCGGGGCATTCGCGTGAACGCGGTGGCGCCTTCGCTGACGGATACCAAGATGGCCGGCGGCATCATGGAGGACGAGGAAAAGCTGGCCAAATTTGCCGAGCGGATGCCGCTCGACCCGCCTGCCCGGCCAGAAGACGTCGCCGGGGTGGTGGCTTTCCTGGCCAGCGACGATGCGCGCATGGTGACCGGCGTGATCCTGCCGGTCGATGGCGGCGTGACGGCCGCCAACGGCCAGCCTGCTATCGGCTGACCCGCCGCTTTTGCCCCCGATGTTCGCCAAACCCGGCGGACATCGGGGGGGCGCCGCCTGGCTAGCCCAGTTCGCTGACCAGCTTCAGCACGCGCTCGGCATGCTCCTTGCGGCAGATCAGCAGGTCGGGCAGCGACACGTCCGCGCGGTTGTAGCGCAGCGGCGATCCGTCGATGCGCGAGGCATGCAGCCCGTGGGCCAGCGCGACCGCCGCCGGGGCGCAATTGTCCCATTCGTACTGACCGCCGGAATGAAGGTAGATGTCCGCCTCGCCCCGGATGATCGCCATGGCCTTGGCGCCCGCGCTGCCCATCGGGACCAGTTCCGCACCGATGGCCTCGGCCACCGCCTGGCTGTCCTTGCCGGGGCGCGTGCGGCTGACGACCATGCGCAGCTTTTCGGGCGCTTGCGGCAGGGCGGCGATCCGGTCGGTGCGGAGCACTTCGGAAATGCCGGGAAGCGCCACCGCGCCAATCACCGGCTCTCCCTTGATCGCAAGCCCGACATGCACCGCCCAGTCGGCGCGGCGCTCGCCATATTCGCGGGTGCCGTCGACGGGGTCGATGATCCACACGCGGTCCTTGTTAAGCCGCTCCAAGGTGTCGCGGCTTTCCTCGGACAATACGCCGTCATCGGGCCGCTGCGCCGCGATGGCGCGCATCAGAAAGGCGTTGGCGGTGTTGTCGCCCGCGCTGCCCAGCGGCTTGCCGTCGATCAGGCCGCTATCGCGCACCTCGACCGCGATGCGGCCCGCGAATTCGGCCAGCCGCGCCGCCAGTTCGGCATCGTCCTTGATGATCGCGTCGCCCATCGTCACCACCCCAGCACATGTTCGACGATGCGGTCGGCGGCTTCCTCGGCCGTCATGCTCGTCGTGTCGATGCGGATTTCCGGACTTTCCGGCGCTTCATAAGGACTGTCGATGCCGGTGAAGTTCTTCAGCTCGCCCGAGCGCGCCTTCTTGTAGAGGCCCTTCACGTCGCGCGATTCGGCGACGCTGAGCGGGGTGTCGATGAACACCTCGACGAATTCGCCGTCCTCCATCATCGCGCGCACCATGTCGCGTTCGGCGCGGAACGGGCTGATGAAGGCGGTGACGACGATCAGACCCGCATCGGTCATCAACCGCGCGACCTCGCCCACGCGGCGAATGTTCTCGATCCGGTCGGCGTCGGTAAAGCCCAGGTCCTTGTTGAGCCCGTGGCGCACATTGTCCCCGTCGAGCAGGAAGCTGTGCCGGTTCATCCGGTGCAACCGCTTTTCGACCAGATTGGCGATGGTCGACTTGCCCGAACCCGACAGGCCGGTGAACCACAGCACCTTGGGCGTCTGGTTCTTCAGGTCGGCGCGCGCCTCGCGCGTGATGTCCATCGCCTGCCAGTGCACGTTCTGCGAACGGCGCAGGGCAAAGTGGATCATGCCCGCCGCGACGGTCTGGTTGGTGATCTTGTCGATCAGGATGAACCCGCCCAGCGCCTTGTTCAGCCGGCCCTGGTCGTCGCGATAGGGCAGGAAGGTCAGCGGCTTGTCGGTCACCATCTCGGTCACGCCAATGGCGTTGAGGTCCAGCGTCTTGGCCGCCAGATGGTCCAGCGTGTTGACATCGATCTGGTACTTGGGCGGCTGCAGGCTGCACGACACGGTCTGCGCCGCGCATTTCAGCCAATAGGACCGGCCGGGCAGCATCGCCTCGTCCGCCATCCACACGATGGTGGATTCGAACTGGTCGGCGGTTTCGGGCGGATTGTCCGCCGCGGCGATCACGCTGCCGCGCGATACGTCGACCTCGTCCTCCAGCGTGATGGTGACCGACTGGCCCGCCTGCGCCTCGTCAAGCTCGCCGTCGAAGGTGACGATGGACTTGACCGTGCTGGCCTTGCCCGAAGGCACGATGCGTACCGGATCGCCGGGCTTGACCGTGCCGCCGGTGATCTGGCCCGAAAAGCCGCGGAAATCCAGGTTCGGGCGGTTCACCCACTGCACCGGCATGCGGAAGGATTTCGCCAGATCCTCGTCCGCCGACAGTTCCACCGATTCCAGATGGTCGATCAGGGTCGGCCCGGTGTACCAGGGCGTGTTGGGCGAAAGCGCGGTGATATTGTCGCCCTTGAACCCGGAAATCGGAATCGCGGTGAACGAGGATATGCCCACCTCCTCGGCAAACTCGCGGTAATCCTGCACGATGTCGAGGAAGGCGGAGCGGTCGTAGCCGACGAGGTCCATCTTGTTGACCGCCAGCACGACGTGCCTGATGCCGACCAGATTGGCCAGGAAGCTGTGCCGCCGCGTCTGCACCAGCACGCCCTTGCGCGCATCGACAAGGATCACCGCAAGGTCGGCGGTGGACGCGCCCGTCACCATGTTGCGGGTATATTGCTCGTGCCCCGGGGTGTCGGCGACGATGAACTTGCGTTTTTCGGTGGTGAAGAAGCGATAGGCGACATCGATGGTGATGCCCTGCTCGCGCTCGGCCGCAAGGCCGTCGACCAGCAGCGCGAAATCGATCTCCTCGCCCTGCGTGCCGACCTTCTTGCTGTCGGACTGCAACGCGTCGAGCTGATCCTCGAAGATCATCTTGGAATCGTACAGCAGCCGCCCGATCAATGTGCTCTTGCCGTCGTCCACGCTGCCGCAGGTGATGAAGCGCAGCATGGTCTTGTGCTGGTGAGTCTCGAGATAGGCCTCGATGTCCTCCTCGATCAGCGCGTCGGTCTTGTAGACGGGCTCTTTCCCGATATCGGCCATCAGAAATAGCCCTCCTGCTTCTTCTTTTCCATGCCCGCGCCGCCCGCGTCCTTGTCGATCACGCGGCCCTGCCGCTCGCTGGTGGTGGTCAGCAGCGTCTCCTGGATGACTTCGGACAGGGTGGTCGCCTCGCTCTCGACCGCGCCGGTCAAAGGGAAGCAGCCCAATGTGCGGAACCGGACCGAGCGTTCGGTAATCTCGGGCATGGTGCCCATGACCTGTTCCAGCCGCTCGGGATCGTCGGCCATGAACAGCCCGCCCTCATGGATGAAGGTGGGGCGCTTCGCCGCGAAATAGAGCGGCACGATCTCGATCCCCTCGAGCTGGATATATTGCCAGATGTCCAGTTCGGTCCAGTTCGAGATCGGGAAGATGCGGATGCTCTCCCCCTTGGCCTTTTTCGCGTTGTAGAGGTTCCACAGCTCGGGCCGCTGGTTCTTGGGGTCCCAGCCATGGCTGGCCGTGCGGAACGAGAAGACGCGCTCCTTCGCGCGGCTCTTCTCCTCGTCGCGGCGCGCGCCGCCGAAGGCCGCATCGAAACCGTATTTGTCGAGCGCCTGCTTCAGCCCCTCGGTCTTCCACATGTCGGTGTGCAGCGGACCGTGGTCGAACGGATTGATCCCCCGCTCCTTCGCCTCGGGGTTCTGATAGACCAGCAACTCCATCCCGGCGTCCTTCGCCGCCTTTTCGCGCAGGTCGTACATCGCCTTGAACTTCCACGTCGTATCGACATGCATCAGCGGGAACGGCGGCGGGCTGGGATAGAACGCCTTCTTGGCAAGATGCAGCATCACGGCGCTGTCCTTGCCGACGGAGTAGAGCATGACCGGGTTCTCGGTCTCTGCCACGACTTCGCGGATGATGTGGATGCTCTCGGCCTCAAGCCGTTCGAGGTGGGTCAGTGCACGTGGCAAATTATGCTCCCTTCATCGGGTCGCAGGAATATCGGGCGGTGTCAGGGTGCACGGATAACCACAGCCGTTTTGCCGAGGTAGAAAAAATTGCTTTAGGCGGCTCAAGCGATCGTTGGGCACAAAAGCGCGGGGACCGGTCCCGCCGCGGTCAGTTAAGCTGCCAGAATTGCAGATTGAGCAGGGCCGCGAAACACACCCACAGCAGATAGGGCACCAGCAGCGCCGCCGACACGCGGCTGACCCGCGCGAAATAGGCGATGGTCGCGATCACCAGCACCAGCAGCAGCATGATCCAGAAGAAGCCGAAGGCGATCATGTGCATGCCGAAGAAGATCGGCGACCACAGCAGGTTCACCGCCAGCTGCACCGCGAACATGACGATGGCGGGCTTCTTGTGCTCCTTGCGATCGCTGGCCAGCACCAGCGCAAGGGCAAAACCCATCATCGAATAGAGTATGGTCCAGACCACGCCGAACAGCCAGCCGGGCGGATAGATGGCCGGCTTGGCCAGCATCTCGAACCAGGGGCTGCCTTCGCCAGAGCCGGAGATGGCGCTGGACCCCAGGCCCAGCAGCACGATGGCCGGCACGCACAGCAGCGCCCACCACAGCACCGATTTCTGCCGATAGCTGGGCGTATGATCGTGCCGCGAAGGCTGTTCGCCCGTTTTATTTCCAATGGGCTCGCTGCCGATGGGCTCGTTGCTGACGGGTTCGTTCGTGACGGGAGGTTCCATGTACTCTCCAACAGTCAGCCGCAGGATCGAGTTCCCCGCCCGGCCCAGATCAGGAACTCTATATTGCCTTCCGGTCCCTTGATAGGGCTTTCGGTCAGGCCCCGCACCGTCCATCCCTCGCCGCCGAGCCATGCGGCGACCTTGTCGCAGACACGGCGGTGCAGCGCGGCGTCGCGGACCACGCCGCCCTTGCCCACTTCCTCGCGCCCCACTTCGAACTGCGGCTTGATCAGCGCGACCAGGGTCGCATCGGGCGCGGCCAGCGCCAGCGGCACCGCCAGCACCTTGGCCAGCGATATGAAGCTGGCGTCGCACACCACCCAGTCGCAGGGCCGGTCGATCTGCTGCGCGGTCAATATGCGGGCGCTCGTCTGTTCCAGCACGGTGACGCGCGGATCGCTGCGCAGCTTCCACGCCAGCTGGTTGGTGCCCGAATCGACCGCGAACACATGCCCGGCCCCTTTTGACAGCAGCACGTCGGTAAAGCCGCCGGTGGAACTGCCGATGTCCATCGCCGTCGCTCCCGTGGGGGCCAGTTCGAAATGTTCCAGCGCATGGGCCAGCTTGATTCCTCCGCGCGACACCCATGGATGGTCGCGGCCGCGCACCTCGACCGGGGCGTCGGCGGGCAATTGCTGGCCCGGCTTGGCGATCTTCACCTCGCCCGCGAATACAAGCCCCGCCATCACGAGCGCCTGCGCGCGGCTGCGGCTCTCGGCCAGCTCTCGCTCCACCAATATCTGGTCGACGCGCATCTTGCGCGGCTTCGGTGCGGCGGCGGAAGGATTGTTTTTACGGGATTCTGTCATGGTCGACCGGCAGGAAAGGGCGCTCTGGCCGATTGGCGCTTGAGCAAGCGGGCAAGGCTTCGCATAAGCGCCCCATGACGCCAACCCGCAAATCATCCCCCGCCCCCGTCGATACCCTGTCCAGTGCCCAGCGCGAATCGCTGGCGGCGGGCGCCATGCGGCGCTGCTGGGCGATCACGGGGACGATGATCGCGGCCAGCGGGCTGTTCCTGGCGGCGGCCTGCGCGCCGACTCGCCCGGCGCCCGCGCCGGTTCCTGCGCCGGCGCCCACACCGGCGCCGACCACCACGCCCGCCCCTGTGACGCCGCAGCATTCGATCGCGAACTGGGCCGATGTACCGGTGACGCCGGGAACCTGGACCTATCGCGCCGATGGCGACGTGTCCCGCGCTCTGTTCGGCACGACCCAAGGCGGCGCGCAATTTACCATGGCGTGCGAGAAGGGAAGCCGCCAGATCCGCCTGTGGCGCGCGGGCAGCCCTGCGAGCGCCGACCAGACCGGCATGACGGTCGCCACCACCTCGGCGACGCGAACCGTTCCCGCGGCGGTCCAGACGGGGCAGATGCCGCAACTGGTTGCCAGCCTTTCGCCGGGCGATTCGCTGATCGACGCCATGGTCTTCTCGCGCGGGCATTTTGCCGTGGGGGTAAGCGGGCTGCCGCTGCTGGTCATGCCTAGCTGGGGCGAAGTCGCCCGTGTCGCGCAGGATTGCCGCTGACGCGCGCAGCGTGCCGAAACGACGTGGCCGTGATAAGTTACCATTGATTTTGAATGGCTTGCTTGAATCCTTGACGATCCGCGCATTCCGACAGTGAATAAATTCGATTCAACTCTTGTCGTTTCGCCGCAGAAAAAGCACCTTGCGAATCAAGGACGGAGCGACCGGCCAGACTGCCGCCACAGGCGCCAGCCAAGGCCCGGATCCCGCCCCGCCCCGCCGCACGCAAGGCACCTGGGGCTTGCGAATGCGGCAGTCTTTGGCCCCGGCGCGAAAGGAGGTGATCCGATGTCTCATGGTCCAGCAGAGAGGTCGGTGAAGTCCACTACGAGGCATTATCGCTGAGTTTCTCGCCGTCCCGCGTCTTTCAGGAAATCCCTTCCTGCAAATGTC
This sequence comes from Croceicoccus marinus, assembly GCF_001661675.2. NCBI lineage: Bacteria > Pseudomonadati > Pseudomonadota > Alphaproteobacteria > Sphingomonadales > Erythrobacteraceae > Croceicoccus > Croceicoccus marinus. The sequence goes on from NZ_CP019602.1 coordinate 1,593,375, forward strand.
CAGGGACGCGCTAAAGCGATAGAGGTTTCGTCAGGGCGGCACTTCCTGGCCGCTGACCATGCGAAACCCCGTGGCGGGCCTTCCCGCTGCGGGGTTTCTCATATCGGCCCGCGGCAATGGTGGATCGCTTCGTCGCAAGCGCCGAAACCTTATCCCACGTGCTGCATTGGATAGGTAAGCTGCGGGAGCAAAGGCTAGCACATGCCCCGCGTTCGGATGATGATCCGGTCTCGAACTTCTCGCATTTGCAGCAAAACAATCTTTGGCTTCGCTGCATTTGCAAAATCTTTGTTATTCGATTATACGAATAGCGACGCCACATTTAAAGCGGGGGTAATATGCTGCTGAAGAAAATCACTGCCGCGGTTACAGTCGCTGGATTGGCGAGCGCGCCAATTGCTGCACAAGCCGCGCCGCTCGGCACCATCGGTGCGACCAACACGCGCATTTCCGGGCCTGCCGCGTCCACCAGCAAGCTGGGTGATGATAATGACGGCACGCTTCTGATCCTTCTGGGCCTCGCCCTTATCGCTGGCGGTGTCATCATTGCCAGCCAAGGCGGTGACGACGATCCGGATCAGCCGCCCGTAAGCTTCTAGGACAGCTGCCAGATAAACGCTGGCTGGCGATGAAAGGCTGCTCGACCGGTTCGGTCGGGCGGCTTTTTTATTGCCTGAAACGGGCCCCGCCGACCGCCAACTGTCCTTTCGTCTATTTGCCAAGCTGGATGGGTGACGCCATCCCATTGCCCTGAACCTAGGGACTGATTCGCGGCCACCGGGCCGAGAGGGAGAGAGAGAATGGGCGAAACCGTCACCGTCAGCGTCGATAATGGCATCGCCATCGTCACGATCGCCAATCCGCCTGTCAACGCGCTTGGTCGCGCGGTGCGGCAGGACCTGGACGCGGCGGCTGACCGGATCGCAAGTGACGGCGACATCAGGGCCGCGATCATCCGTGCCGACGGCGGTACGTTTCCGGCGGGCGCCGACATTGCCGAATTTCCCGACGTACCCGCCCCGCTGCACGGCGATGTCTTCGACAAGATCGAGGCGCTGCACAAGCCCGTTGTCGCCGCGATCCACGGCACCGCGCTGGGCGGCGGGCTCGAACTGGCATTGGCTTGCCATTTCCGGGTCGCGGCCGAAGGCGCGAAGATGGGCCTGCCGGAAGTGCAGCTTGGCCTGCTTCCCGGCGCGCGCGGCACGCAGCGGCTGCCGCGTCTGATCGGGGCCGAGGCCGCGCTGGGCATGATGCTGACCGGCAAGCCCATCGATGCGGCCAAGGCGCTGAAGGCGGGCCTGATCGACGAGCTGGTCCCCGCCACCGAGCTGGACGACAAGGCGTTCGAAATGGCGACCGCGCTGATGGCCAAGGACGGCCCGCTGCCGCGCGCTTCGCAGGACAGCGAATGGACTCGCAAGGACCGCGACGATCCCCAACTGTTCGACCGGGTCAAGGATGCACACGGCCGGCTTTTCCGCGGCGTCATCGCGCCCGATGCGATCCTGACCTGCGTCAAGGCGGCGGTCGAACTGCCGTTCGACAAGGGCGCTGAGGTCGAGGCCAGCGAATTCGCGCGCCTGCTTTCGTCCGACCAGTCGCGCGCGCTGATCCATGTCTTCTTCGCCATGCGCGAAACCGCCAAGGTGCCCGGCATCGGCAGGGAAACGCCGCTGATCGACATCAAGAGCGTCGGCATCATCGGCGCGGGGACGATGGGCGGCGGCATCGCCATGTGCTTTGCCAATGCGGGCATCCCGGTGAAGCTGGTCGAGGTCAAGGCCGAGGCGCTGGAACGCGGCCTAGGTGTGATCCGCAAGAATTACGAGAATACCGCCAAGAAGGGCCGACTGACCGACGATCAGGTCGAATCACTCATGAATTCCATCGCCGGCACGCTCGACATGGAGGATTTGTCCGACGTCGACCTGGTAATCGAGGCGGTGTTCGAAAGCATGGAGATCAAGGAGAAGGTTTTCACCCGGCTCGATTCCATCGCCAAGCAGGGCGCGATCCTGGCGAGCAATACCAGCTTCCTCGACATCAACCATATCGCAGCCATGACGAGCCGGCCCGAGATGGTGCTGGGCCTGCATTTCTTCTCGCCCGCCAATGTCATGCCGCTGCTGGAAGTCGTGCGCGGGGACAAGAGCTCGGACAGCGTGATCGCCACCGGCATGAAGCTGGGCAAGACATTGCGCAAGACGCCGGTGCTGGCCGGGGTCTGCGACGGCTTCATCGCCAATCGCCTGATGTTCCCCTACATGGTCGCCAGCCAGCAAATGCTGCTGCGCGGGACACCGATGCAGGACATCGACGCGGCGATGAAGCAGTACGGTTTCGCCATGGGGCCGATCGCGCTGCTCGACCTGATCGGTCTGGACGTGATCGATTTCCCCGGCGAGATAACGATGACGGGCGAGCTGGTGAAGGCCGAACGGCGCGGCCAGAAGCTGAATGGCGGCTTCTACGATTATGACGAGAAGCGGCGTGGCACCCCTGCCCCCGCCGCGCTTGAGATCATCGAGAAGGTGCGCGCCGCGCATGGCATCGAAACTGCGCCGCCGCTGCAAGCCGACGAGATCCTGACCGGGCTGCTCTATCCCGTGGTCAACGAAGGCGCGAGGATCCTTGAGGAAGGCATCGCGCTGCGAGCGGGCGACATCGATGTCACCGCGATCCTGGGCTATAATTGGCCGTCCTATCAGGGCGGTCCGATGTGCTGGGCCGATATTCACGGCCTGGACCGGATCGTATCGGGGCTTGAAAAGATGGACGTCCAACCGGCCCCGCTGCTTGCCGAGAAGGCGGCTTCGGGCGGGTCGTTCACCTGATTGCAGTCGCGGCGGCCTCAGCCGGGCGCATGCGTCTGGGCATAGGCCGCCGCCGCACCGAACAGCCCCGGCTGCGGGTGGGTGATCAGCTTGACCGGAATCTTCTGCATCAGCCCCTTGAACCGGCCCTTGTAGACGAAACGCTCGGCAAAGCCGGGCTTCGTCAGCGTTTCCTTGAGCCTCAGGCCGAGTCCGCCTGCGATGACCACGCCGTTCGCGCCATGCGCCAGCGCAAAATCACCCGCCGCCGCGCCCAGGATCATGCAGAACCGCTCGCACGCCTTGACCGCGACCTGATCGCTACCAGTCAGGGCGGAGAGCCACAATTCGCGGTCGTCCCCTGACGGCATCGGCAGATTTTCGATATGCGCGATGGCTTCGGCGATCTGGACGATGGCGGGGCCGGAACACATCCGCTCCACCGATACGCGCGGAAACACGCCTCGCACGTGGTCGAGCAGCTGTTCCTCCACCCGGTCCTCGGGTGCGAAACCGATATGCCCGCCCTCGGTCGGCTGAACGCGATAGCCGCCGTTTCCGGTATGGATCAGCTGCGCGACGCCCAGTCCCGTGCCGGGCCCCGCGATCGAGGTCACGCCGTGATCGGGCAAAGCCTCGTCCGGGCCGGCGAGATGCACGAAATATTCGGGCTTCGCCCGCGCGACCGCATGGCCGACAGCCTCGAAATCATTGATCAGGACATGGCTGTCCACGCCCAACTCGTCGGCGAGTTCGGCTGGCTTGATGACCCAGTGCGAATTGGTGAACCGGATCTCGTCCTCGTTCACCGGTCCCGCCACCGCGATAGAGGCGGCGCGCGGCAGCGCTTCGGGCTGCGTCTTTTCGAATCGCTTCCACGCGGCAGCCAGGCCGGATACGCCGCCCGTCGCGAAAGTGGTCGGCTCGCCCATGTGGCGCACATGCCCATCGCCGATTTCGGCAATGGCAAAGCGCGCATTGGTGCCGCCGACGTCGATTGTAACGATTTTCACTGATTTCCCCATCACCCAAGCCTAATGGCCGCCCACCTGGCGCCAAGCAACATCTCTATCGGGGAAGCAGATAGGCCCCTTGCGGTACCGGATCGTCGAACCGCTTCACGCTTCCCGCCAAGGCTTCCGACACCAGATGGTTGACGAGCTCGGGGAACAGCAGCGGTTCCTGCGCCGCTTCCCACAGGAAGAAGCCATAGCTGCCCGGAATGGCGTTGATCTCGTTGAACCAGATCTCGCCCGTTTCGCGGTTCGACATGAAGTCGATGCGCGGCGCCCCGCGGTGACCCAGCGCGATGAAGGCGCGGCGGGCATAATCGTGGATCGTGTCCTTCATCGCGGCCGGAATGTCGGGATTGATGTCGCGTGTCAGCGACAGCATGCCTTCCGACGGCAGGAACGATCCCTTCGACCCGCCCCCCGAAGACAGGTATTTCTCCTTAAAATCAAGCAGTTCTGCCCCGCTCTTGGGACGTTCTATCGCGGACAGCTTCACTTGCTGCGCATCGCGGTCCCAGCGCATGGCGATGTTATATTCGACCAGGTTCTGAACCTGCGGCTCGATGATCGCCAGATTGTCCTGCGCCAGCACATAGGCGACCAGCGCGGGCAGATCCGCCGCGCTTTTCGCCAGCCCGACGCCGATCGAACTGCCCAGATTCGCGGGCTTCACGATGGTGGGGAAACCGAACTTGGCCTCGACCTCGGCGATCAGGGCATCGGTGTCCGCCAGCCTGGCGCGATTGGCGGTCACGTGGTCCAGCACGTTGACGCCCGCCAGCTTGACCAGAGCCTTGGTCGCATCCTTGCGCATCGCCATCGCGCTCGATCCCGCGGCAAAACCCGTGACCGGAATGCCCAGCAATTCGAAATGACCCTGCAGCCGCCCGTCCTCTCCGAACGGGCCGTGGAACACGGGCAGCACGCAATCGATCGGCGTCTGCGCGCCGCCCTGCAGCGTCTGCATCACCGGGCCGCGCTCGCTCCAGCGGAAGAACACCTCGGGCGCGCCCGAAGGTCTGGGCTTGAACCGCCTGATATCGCGCAGGAAAGGCGCGGAGAAGAAGCGGTTCTCGAAATCGGTGTAGACGGGGATCACCTCGATCTCGCGCACGTCGCAGCCGTCCATCAGCTGGTGCGCCGACACGACCGACACGTCATGCTCCTGGCTCGCGCCGCCGAACAGCACCGCGACCTTCAACCTGTTGTCATTCGCGCCCGTCATTTCCGCTCCGCCATTCGCGCTATCCCCAGTTCCAACGCAGGCCACCCACAGGGCATCGCCCGCCAATCTTGTGCGCCGCATCTGGCGCTGTAAGAAGGGCGACATGAAGCCTCCCCATCATATCCGGATCGGCACGCCCGGCGCACCGAAAGTGGCATTTGGCCACGGCTGGGACCGGTCGCATCGCGATTTCATCCCCGTTGCCGAAGCGCTTGCGCCGCTTGTCGATGCCTACCTGTTCGATCTGCCCGGTTTCGGCAAGAGCGAGCGGCCCGATGATGCATGGGGAACGGTGGAATACGCCGATTACATGGCGCGCCACATGGTCGACCAGCTGGGATTCGACCTGTGCACCTGGGTCGGCCACAGCCTTGGCGGGCGCATCGGCCTGCGCCTCGGCCGCCGGTCGGGCGGATTGATCGAGCGGCTGGTGATCGTCGCCGGCGCCGGGATTCCGCGGCAGACCAGCAAGTGGGAACAGCTGAAGCGCAAGCGCAGCTCCGCGAAGTTCCAGCGGCTGAAGGCGAATGCGAAGGACGAGGCAGAACTGATCGAGCTTGAAAGGAAATTCGGCAGCGTGGATTACGTCCACAGCCGCGAAACCGGCATGCGCGACATCTTCACCGCCACCGTGACCGAGGACCAGAGCGCGGACCTAGCCCGCATCATGATGCCGACCACGCTGATCTATGGCGCAGAGGACAGGGACACCCCGCCCGAGATCGGGCGCAAGATCGCCTCGCTGGTGCCGAACGCCAGCTATGTCGAAGTGCCTTTCTGCGACCATATCTCGATCCTGGACCGTGGGCGCCACCAGATCGCGCTCGCCATCAAGGAAGGGCTGCCCAAGGGCGCGCCCACCGCTGCCGATCTTGCGGAGGCGAAGCCATGATCCTGGCCCCCATCGCGATCTTCGCCGCCGCCTTCGCCTTCCTGCTGTGGGTGCGGCTGCATACGCTGCTCACCTATTTCCAGCAGGAGGAGTATGACGGCCGCCGCTTCCCGGGCGCGATCCTGCGCATGCGGCTGTTCGACGTGCGCGCCAGCGCGGTGCTGCTGGTCCTGACCGCCATCAGCACCGTCGCCTATTCGATGGGCAACATGATCAGCCTTTCGGTCTCGGGCATACTGGCGGCGGCGGTGATGCTGGTGGCGATCGCGTGGCAGGAACGGCAGTACCGCTACAAGAAGCCGCTGGCCCTGACAGAGCGGGCGCGGCGCATCCGGAATGTCGCCGCGATCATCTGCGTGCTGCTGGTGCTGCTGGCGTCGATGGGGCCAATCCAGGCGCTGGTCGCGGTGCAATTGCCGCCGGTCGCGCTGATCATCGCCAATGCCATGCTGAAGCCCGTGCAGGACAGGGTGAACGAGGGCTATGTGGACGAGGCGCGGGACAGGCTGGCACGGCTCGATCCGATCCGCATCGGCATCACCGGCAGCTTCGGCAAGACCACCACAAAGCACATCTTTGCCGAGGTGCTGGGCGTGTCCGCGCCGGTGTTCTACTCGCGCGGGTCGATCAATACCGTGCTGGGCCTGACGCGCCATATCCGCGAACGCCTGCAGTGGAGCCACCGCTATTTCATCGCCGAAATGGGCGCCTATGGCATCGGTTCGGTCGCGCGGCTGTGCCGCTTCGTACAGCCCGACTATGGCATCGTGACCGCCATCGGCGATGCGCATACCGAACGCTTCGGATCGGTCGATAATATCGCCAAGGCCAAGTCGGAACTGGTCGAATCGGTCTGCGAAAAGGGCGGCACCGCCGTGGTCGCGACTCAAGTCATGGACTATGCGCCCTTCCGCGGCCTGGCAGAGCGCTATCCCGGACAGGTCGTGACCGTCGGGCCCGAGGAAAGCGCCGACATCCGCATCGCCAGCGCCGCGCTTGAGGGCGCGGACTGGGTCATCACGCTCGACGACCGGCGCGCCGAGGGGTTCGGCACGCTGCGCTATGAGCTTCCGCTGCTGGGCGAGCATAATGTCACCAATTCGGCGCTGGCCGTGGCGATGGCCGCGATCATCGATCCGTCGATCGCAAAACGCATCCCGCTGGTCACCCCCGATGTCGAACAGGTGCCCCACCGGCTGCAGAAGCGCGAAAGCCCGGGCGAGCCGCTGGTGCTGGACGATGCCTATAACGCGAACGAGGCCGGCTTCCGCAATGCGGTCGCGGTGGCGTCCGAACTGGCCCGCCAGCGCGGCGGACGCTCGATCCTCGTCACGCCGGGCATCGCCGAGCTGGGCATGGAGCATGACCGCGTCCACGCCAAGCTGGGCGAATATGCGGCCGCGCGCGCCGATGTGATCTATGCGGTGAACCCTTCGCGCATCGCCAGCTTTACCGGCGCGCTAAGCGCGGCGGGCAAGCCCGCGGTCGAGGTGGCCAGCTTCAGCGAGGCGCGCAAGGCACTGAAATCAGATGCCCGGCCCGAGGACGTCGTGCTGTACGAAAACGACCTTCCCGACCTGCTCGAGGAAAAGCGCTTGCTGTAACCGCGGCGCCTTCCCGCATAATGGCGGGGAAAAATTGGACAGGGCCGCTGCGGCGATGGGGCGGCCAATGCTATGCAACAGCCGAACGCATCGCTGGAGCCGCCATGAACCTGCGCATCGAAGACCGTTCGCGAATAACGGTGCACGGCCTCTACCGCGTCAGCAACGGGCGCGAACGGTCCGCCATCATCATCGACCTTTCGCCCAAGGGCTGCCGCCTGCTGGAACGCATGCACCAGCTTCCGGTCGGGGCGGACATCATGCTGACCATGGGCCACATCTCCGCCTTCCCGGCGCGCATCTGCTGGAACGAGGGATCGTTCTATGGCGTAGAATTCAAGCGCCCGCTGCACCGCGTCGTCCTTGAACATCTCTATCGCGGCGGCGCGCCCGTGTTGCGTGCCCCCGGCGGCGAGGATGTCAGCGCGGAAGACGCGGGCTAGAGCGTCTCGAAGATCGCGCCGAAGTCCTTGCCGCCCAGCCCCGCCGCATTGGCCGCCTCGTAGATCTCGGCCGCCTTGCTGCCCAGATCCACCTTGGCACCGCTGCGCTCGGCCGCGTCCATCGCCAGCCTCAGGTCTTTCAGCATCAGCGCCACGGCAAAGCCGCCCGCATAGCCATTGTCGGCAGGGCTTGCCGCCCCCACGCTAGGCGCGGGCGTATAATCGTTGAGCGACCAGCAATAGCCCGTCGATTTCGAGCTGATCTCGTGGAACTTGTCCATGGCAAGGCCATTGCGCTCGGCCAGCTTAAGCGCCTCGCACGTGCCGATCATGTGGCAGGCCAGCAGCATGTTGTTGCACATCTTGGCCACCTGCCCCGCACCGGCATCGCCCGCGCGGATCACCGCCTTGGCCATCGGGTCCAGCACCTTTTCGGCGCGTCCGAAGGCGCTGTCGGTGCCGCCCACCATGAAGGTCAGCGTTCCGCCGTTCGCCGCCGCGATGCCGCCCGAAACCGGGGCGTCCACCATCTCGTACCCCGATGCCTGCGCCGCATCGATCATTTTGCGCGCGGTGGCGATGTCGATGGTCGAACAGTCAATCAGCAGAGCGCCCGCCGGGGCGTGGCCGATCACCTCGTCGGTATAGACCTTGTCGACGATCGCGCCGTTGGGCAACATCGAAACGACCGCCTCGACACCCTCCACGGCCTCCCTGGCCGAACTGAAACCGGTGCAGCCTGCGTCCCTTGCGTGCGCCAAAGCGGCCTCGCTCAGGTCGAAAGCGCGCACGTCATGGCCGGCTTTCGCCAGGTTCGCGGCCATGCCGCCGCCCATGTTGCCCAGGCCGATGAAGGCGATCTTCATGCTTCACATCCTCTCTTCTTCGTAATGCGGCGCGGCGTCTCAGCGCCCCTTCCACTGTCCTTCGCGCTTCTCGACGAATGCGGCCATTCCTTCGGCCTTGTCCTCGGTCGCGACCAGGATCTGGAACATCCGGCGTTCGGCGATCAGCCCCTGGTCAAGCGTGGTTTCGAACGCCATGTGGACCATTTCCTTGTTCATCATCGCGGCCATCGGCGGCATCGCGGCGATCGCCGCGGCGGTCTTCATCGCATCGTCAAGCAGGTTCGCGGCGGGCACGATCCGCGCGATCAGTCCGGCACGCTCTGCCTCCTCGGCGTCCATCATCCGACCCGTCAGGCACATTTCCATCGCCTTGGACTTGCCGACCGCGCGGGTCAGGCGCTGCGATCCGCCCATGCCGGGGGCGACGCCCAGCTTGATCTCGGGCTGGCCGAATTTCGCATTGTCCGATGCAAGGATGAAATCCGCCATCATCGCCAGCTCGCACCCGCCGCCCAGCGCAAAGCCGTTGACCGCCGCGATCCACGGCTTGCGCGTCTTCTTCACGAGGTCGGCGGTCCAGCCGACGAAGAAATCCTCAAGGAAGAAATCAGCGGCCTGCTTGTCGAGCATCTCCTTGATGTCGGCGCCCGCGGCAAACGCCTTGTCCCCGCTGCCCGTCAGGACCAGACAGCGCTGGTCTCCGTCGGCTTCATAGGCGGCGAAAGCATCGGTCAGATCGGCCAGGACCTGCGAATTCAGCGCATTCAATGCCTTGGGCCGGTTGAGCGTGACCAGCGTCACCGCGCCGCGCGTTTCGACCGTGATCGTCTCGTAAGTCATAGGGGTTTCCATTCCTCTTCAGGCGGGAGCGGCGCGAACACCGCATCGACCGCTTTCGGGTCGATGTCCGCGACACGCGCGGGCTTCCACGCAGGGTCTCCGGTCTTGTCGACGATCAGTGCCCTCACGCCCTCGGCAAAGTCGGGGAGCATGATGGCGCGGCCGGCGGCGCGATATTCCATGGTCATGTTGTGGGCGAAGTCGGGCGCTGCGGCACCCTCGCGCAGCTGCCGCAGCACCAGCTCGCAGGTCATCGGGCTCTTGGAGCGGAGCGTCTTCAGTTCCTTGGCGGCCCATTCGCCGTCATCTGCTTCCAGCGCATCCATGATCCCGGCCAAGGTGTCGGCTGCGAACAGTCGGTCGATCGTGTCCATATTGCCGCGCAGCCGCGCTTCCGGCGGTTCGCTGGCGAGCGCGTCCAGAATATCCCCGATCTCATCCGGCTTCTCGATGATCCGCGCCTTGGCCTCGGCAAGCGCGCCGCTTTCCAGGTAATGCGTGCCCAGACCGGCCCACAGGCATTCCGCCCCGTCCAGCCGCGCGCCGGTGAGGCCCAGGAACTTGCCCAACTGACCCGGCAGGCGCGACAGATACCAGCCGCCGCCGACGTCGCAGATCAGGCCGATCCCGGTTTCCGGCATGGCATAGCGGGTGTTTTCGGTGACCACCCGGAAACGGGCAGGCTGCGAGATGCCGACACCGCCGCCCATGGTGATCCCGTCCATGAAAGCCACGACCGGCTTGGGATAGGTGAACAGCAGATGGTTGAGCTGATATTCCGTGTGGAAGAACGCCCGCCCCGACTTGCCGCCATCTTGCAGCGCCGAATTGCGCAGCAGGGTCACGTCGCCGCCCGCGCAGAAACCGCGCCCCTCGGCATGGTCGAGGATGACGGCCTTAACCGCATCGTCATCGCGCCATGCCAGCAGCGCCTCGATCATCGCCTCGCACATTTCCATCGTCAGCGAATGGATCGCCTTGGGACGATTGAGCGAAATATGGCCGATCTTCCGGCCTGCCGTACCATGCGTGTGGATCAGGATATCGCTCATCGCACCATCTCCCGCCCGACGATCATGCGCATGATCTGGTTGGTACCCTCGAGGATCGAGTGCACGCGCAGGTCCCGCCACAGTTTCTCGACCGGATATTCCTTTAGATAGCCGTAGCCGCCGAACAATTGCAGTGCGCGGTCGACGACGCTGCTGCCCGTTTCGGTGGAGATCATCTTGGCCATCGCGGCAAAGCGCGTCTTGTCCGCCGAGCCTGCCGTCACCTTGGCTGCGGCGAGGTAGAGCAGCGCGCGTGCCGCTTCCAGTTCTGCCGCCATCTCGGCGAGGGTGAACTGCGTGTTCTGGAAATCGGCAATGGCGCGGCCGAATTGCTGGCGGTCCTTCACATAGGCCAGCGCCTCGTCGATGGCGCGCTGCGCCCCGCCCAGCGAGCAGGCCCCGATATTGAGCCGCCCGCCATCTAGCCCCTGCATCGCGATGGCAAAGCCCTGCCCTTCGGAGCCAACGATATTTTCCTTGGGTACCTTGACCCTGTCCAGGATCAGCGCAGCGGTCGGCTGCGAATTCCAGCCCAGCTTCTTCTCCTGCGCGCCGAACGAGACGCCTTCCATGTCCTTTTCGATCACCAGGCAGGAAATGCCCTTGGGTCCGTCCTCTCCGGTGCGGACCATGTTGACATAGATCTCGTTCACCCCGCCGCCCGAGATGAACTGCTTCGACCCGGTCACTTCCCAATGATCGCCCTTGTCGACGGCCCTGGTCTTGAGCGCGGCGGCATCCGATCCCGAACCGGGCTCGGTCAGGCAATAGCTGGCAAGCCTTTCCATGGTGACCAGCGAAGGCAGATACTTGTCCTTGACCGCATCGGCGCCAAAGCAGTCGATCATCCAGCTTGCCATGTTGTGGATCGAGATAAAGGCGCTGGTCGACGGGCAGCCATAGGCCAGCGCTTCCATGATCAGCGCGGATTCAAGCCTGCCCAGGCCGATCCCGCCCGCTTCTTCGGACACATAGATCGCGCCGAAACCCAGCTCGCCCGCCTGCGTCAGCGTGTCGCGGGGCAGAATCTTCTTCTCGTCCCATTCGGCGGCATGGGGGGTGATGGCATCGGCGGCGAAGCGCCGGGCCATCTCCTGAATCGCCTGCTGGTCCTCGGTAAGTTCGAACTGGCCTGTCATGCTTCCTCTGTTCTTTTTTAACGGCGGTCTATCGACGGGTCAGCCGCAGCTGATCCGGTCGATCGCCATGGTATCGTCATAGGACACGGTCAGCCGGTCGGGCCGGAAGTCCATCGTCATCGCGCTGCGCGGCGGAGCCCATCGCAGGGTTCTTGCGCCAGTCGCCGTCAGAAGCTGCACGCCCAGCTCGGCCGTCGCGGTCTGGCCGAGGCGGTCCTGGACGGGGTCCGCGTTGCAGGTCGCGTCGGCTCCCATTCTCACCGGCTCCGGCCCCGCCCCGCCGCCGGTGGCCGTGCAGCCAGCCAGCGCAAAGGGTGCAAGGGTCAGTATCATTGCTGCGCGCTTCATGGTCATGTCCTTCCCGTGCATCTGCGATATTCGAATTCGCCCGACATCGCGCCTTCGCCCAGTTCGCGCCGCACGAGGACATCGCCGTCCTCACGCATTTCAAGGCGCATCTCGCGCGTCCACTCCATGCCCTCGCCTTCGAACGCGAACAGGCCCTGCACCGAATCCGGCCCGACGGTCGCGCTATCGCCCAGCGTGCCCACCGATTCGTAGAAAGTGAGCGTATCCTCGCCGACTTCAAGCAATCCCTTGGCCGCCGCGCCGCCTTCGCAGTCGGCGGCGTTCATGCCCCAGTCGCCGCGAAACCGCGCCGGGATCAAGCCTGCCTGCGCCGGCGGTGCAGCCGCATCCTGCTGCGGATCGGGCATGGCGACCGGCTCGCTGGCCTGCTCATCCGGTTCCGTTGGCGTTTCCCCGCAGGCCGCAAGCGCCAGCACGCCGGCGATGACCAGCGTGCGGGACATTCGGGCAGCCCAGTTCATTCGATGCATGGCGTCTCCTTTGCGATCGCGTCGGCATTTTCCCTGTCAACGCCGCATAGCGCGGTCGTGTCCCGCAGGGATAGTGCCCCGCGCGGTCACAAGGTGGGGATCAGGAACGCATTGGCCCCGTCGCCCACGCCGCCATCGGGCCAGCGCTGGGTCACGGTCTTCACCTTGGTCCAAAAGCGCATGCCTTCCATGCCATACTGGTTGGTGTCGCCGAATGCGCTGCGCTTCCACCCGCCGAAGCTGTGATAGCTGACGGGCACCGGGATCGGCACGTTGATGCCGACCATGCCCACGTTTACCCGCGCCGCGAATTCGCGCGCCGCGTGGCCGTTGCGGGTAAAGATCGCGACGCCATTGCCGTACTGGTGCTTCGACGGCAGCGCGACCGCCTCCTCGAAATCCCTGGCGCGCACCATTTGCAGCACGGGGCCGAAGATCTCTTCCTTGTAGCTTTCCATGTCGGGCGTCACGCGGTCGAGCAGCGTGGGGCCCATGAAGAAGCCCTTTTCGTGACCCTGCAGCGTGAAGCCGCGCCCGTCGATGACCAGTTCCGAACCCTCGTCCACCGCTGTCTCGATCCACTTCTCGATCCGCGACCTGTGTTCGGGTGTGACGACCGGGCCGTAATGCGCGTCTGGATCGTTCGAAACGCCCACGCGCAGCGCGTTGATCGCGGGGATCAGCTTCTCGCGCAGGCGGTCGGCGGTCTCCTCTCCCACCGGCACCACCACGGGCAGCGCCATGCAGCGTTCCCCCGCCGAGCCGAAGGCCGCACCGGTAAGATCGTTCACCACCTGGTCGAGATCCGCGTCGGGCATCACGATGCCATGGTTCTTGGCCCCGCCCATCGCCTGAACGCGCTTTCCGGCAGCGACGCCGCGATTATAGACATAATGCGCGATGTCGGACGAACCCACGAAGCTGACCGCCGCAATATCGGGATGGTCCAGAATGGCGTCGACCATCACCTTGTCGCCATGCACGACCTGCAGCAGCCCCTCGGGCGCGCCGGCTTCCAGAAACAGCTCGGCAAGTCGCACCGGAACGCTGGGATCGCGTTCGCTGGGTTTCAGGATAAAGGCATTGCCTGCCGCGATCGCCATGCCGAACATCCACATCGGGATCATGGCGGGAAAGTTGAACGGAGTGATTCCCGCGCCGATGCCCAGCGGCTGGCGCATCGAATAGACGTCGATGCCGGTGCCCGCGCCGACCGTGTATTCGCCCTTCAGCACCTGCGGGATGCCGCAGGCGAATTCGATCACCTCAAGCCCGCGCTGCACGTCGCCCTTGGCGTCGTCGACGACCTTGCCATGCTCGCTCGCCAGCAGTTCGGCGAGTTCCTGCATGTTCTGCTCAATCAGCTCCTTGAAGCGGAACATGACCCGCGCGCGGCGCTGCGGATTGGTCGCCGCCCATTCAGGCTGCACCTTCTTCGCAATCTCCACCGCCTTGTCGAGCAGCGCCGCATCGCCCAGCGGCACCTCTGCCTGGACCTCTCCGGTCGAGGGATTCCATACCTTGTGCGTGCGGCCCGAAGCTCCGCCGGTTCCGCCCGCGATGAAGTGGTCTATCGTGCGCATGGCCCATCTCTCTCCGTAGTTGTCCGGCGCAGATTAACAGCGCCATTGTATTGCCAACTAGCATCGCAGGGCGCACAGTTGCATGCAACGATCAAATTTACGGCATGGTGCTGCAAAAATGCAGGATATCGACTGGAGCGATTTTCAGGTCTTCCTGGCGCTGGCCCAATCGGGCCGGACCGGCGATGCCGCCAATCTGCTGGGCGTCGATGCGACCACCGTCAGCCGGCGGCTGAAACGGCTGGAAACCGGGCTTGCCGTCGCCCTGTTCGAACGGGGCCGCGATGGCCACCAGCTGACCGAGGCGGGCGAGGAACTGCTTGAGCAGGTGTCGACCATGGCACGGGCCGCCGCCAAGATCCGCGACGGGGCGGAAGCGGGCGAAGGCCTGTCGGGCACGCTACGGATTAGCGTGTCGGAAGGGTTCGGCAGCTGGTTCCTGGCGCGGCACATCCCGGATCTGGCCGACGCCCATCCCGCGCTAACGATCGACCTCGTCGCCAGCAGCGGCTTCCTCAACCCTTCGCGGCGAGAGGCCGATATCGCGGTCATGCTGTCGCGCCCGCGGTCGGGCCAGCTGATCGCCCGGAAGCTGTCGGATTATGCGCTAAGCCTGTACGCGACGCAGGATTACCTGGACCGCGCGGGCACGCCGCAAAGGTCGGAGGATCTGATCACCGGCCACCGCCTGATCGGCTATGTACCCGAACTCGTCTATGCGCCCGAGCTGGTCTATCTGGATGAGATTCACCCCGGCCTTCGCGCGACGCTGCGATCGTCCAGCATCAACGCGCAGCACCGCCTGATCGCACGGGGCGCGGGGCTTGGAGTGCTGCCGCGATTCATCGGCGATGCCGATCCGGCTCTCGTCCCCCTGCTGCCGCAGCGGTCGATCCTGCGCAGCTTCTGGATCGTGACCCACGCCGACACCAATTCGCTGGCGCGCGTGCGGGCGGGCACCGAATGGCTGATCGACGTTGTGGCAAAGCACCGTTCGGTGCTGCTTTCCCGCTGAGCGCGGGCGGGGCGCTGTTAACGCGCCCCGCCCGGCACCGTCAGATATGCAATGCGCGGCCGTAAGCGGCCAGCACGCTTTCATGCATGCTTTCGCTGATGGTCGGATGCGGGAAGATCGTGTTCATCAGCTCGGCCTCGGTCGTTTCAAGCGTCTTGCCGACGACATAGCCCTGGATCATCTCGGTCACTTCGGCGCCGATCATGTGCGCGCCCAGCAGTTCGCCGGTCTTGGCGTCGAACACGGTCTTGGTGAAACCCTCTGCCTCGCCCAGAGCGATCGCCTTGCCGTTGCCGATGAAGGGGAAGGTGCCGGTCTTCACCTCGTAGCCCGCTTCCTTCGCCTTCGCCTCGGTCATGCCGACGCTGGCGATCTGTGGGTGGCAATAGGTGCAGCCCGGAATGTTGGCGCGGTCCAGCGGGTGCGGGTGCACGTCCTTGTTGCCCAGTTCCTGCGCGATCGCTTCGGCTGCCGTGACGCCTTCGTGGCTTGCCTTGTGCGCCAGCCATGGGCCCGGGGTGCAATCGCCGATGGACCAGACGCCCTTCACATTGGTGCGCCCGTAATCGTCGATCTGGATGAACCCGCGGTCAGCCGTGATCCCCAGCTTCTCCAGCCCGATCTCCTCGGTATTGGGGACGATGCCGATGGCGACGATGGCGTGGCTGAATTCGGTGTCTTCCGCCTTGCCCGCCTTGTCGGTGATCTTCGCCTTGACCGATTTGGCCGTCTTGCCGGTAATCTCGACCTTTGCGCCGGTCTTGATCGTCATGCCCTGCTTGGTCAGCGCCTTTTCAAGGAAGGCCGAGACGTCCTTGTCCTCGACCGGCACGATGCGGTCCATCATCTCGACGACCGTAACGTCGACACCCATGTCGTTGTAGAAGCTGGCGAATTCGATGCCGATCGCGCCCGATCCGATGACCAGCAGCTTCGTCGGCATCTCCTTGGGCGTCATCGCGTGGCGATAGGTCCAGATCCGGTCGCCATCGGCGGGATTGCCGGGCAGGTCGCGGGCGCGTGCGCCGGTGGCGACGATGATGTGCTTGGCGGTCAGTTCTTCCGTGCCCTTCTCGCCCTTCACTTCCAGTCTGCCGGGAGCGACGAGCTTGCCGGTGCCCATGTGAACCGTGATCTTGTTCTTCTTCATCAGGTGCGTGACACCCGAATTCAGTTGCTTGGCCACCCCGCGCGAACGCTTGACCACTGCGTCCAGATCGGCCTCGATCTCCTTGGCGGCAAGGCCGTAGTCCTTGGCGTGCTGCATATAGTGGAATATCTCGGCCGAACGCAGCAGAGCCTTGGTCGGGATGCAGCCCCAGTTGAGGCAGATGCCGCCCAGCAGCTCGCGCTCCACGATGGCGGTCTTCAGGCCCAGCTGCGCGCAGCGGATCGCCGAAACATAGCCCCCCGGCCCCGAACCGAGCACGATCACGTCATAGCTGTCTGCCACTTTGCAGTCTCCTAACCCTGTATCGGGCGCGGGCGCCCGTTGTCATCTATTGCCACGAAAGTGAAATCCGCCTCGGTCACTTTCACGGCATGTTCTTCGAAGCGGTGGCGGCGCCATGCCTCGATGTTGATCGTCATCGAACTGCGTCCGACGCGCGTGATCTCGCCATATACCGACACCTCGTCCCCCACCGACACTGGTGCATGGAATAGCATCTTGTCCATCGCGACGGTCACCGCCCGGCCCTTGCCATGGCGCGAGGCGATCAGCCCCGCGGCATTGTCCATCACGCTGACCAGCCAGCCGCCGAAGATGTCGCCATAGACATTGGTATCGGCGGGCATGGCGACCACGCGGATCGCCGGATCGCCTGCGGGTGGGTTGCCGTCGTCAGAGGTCATGCACGCGCCGCCCTCAGGCCAGCATGCCGAGCGGGTTCTCGACCAGTTCCCTGAACGCCGCCATCAGCCGGGCACCGTCTGCCCCGTCGATGGCGCGGTGATCGAAGCTGCCGGTGGCGCTCATCATCGTGGCGGCGACGATCTCGCCATTGTCGTCGACGATGGCGCGCTTTTCGCCCGCGCCGATGGCCAGGATCATGCCCTGCGGGGGGTTGATCACCGCCTCGAACTGCTTGATGCCCATCATGCCCATGTTCGACAGGCTGCCGGTACCGCCCTGGTATTCCTCGGGCTGCAGCTTGCCTTCGCGGGCGCGCCCGGCAAGATCCTTCATCGCGGTGGCGATCGAGCTGACCGACCGGCCATCGGCATCCGAGATGATCGGCGTGATCAGCCCTGCCGGAATGGACACGGCGACCGAGATGTCGGCACGCTCGTACTGGATCAGCTCGCTGCCCGAGAACGCAACATTGCATTCGGGCACTGCGATCAGCGCCTTGCCAAGCGCCTTGACCAGCAGATCATTGACCGAAATCTTCACGCCCTGGCTTTCCAGCGCCTTGTTGATCTCGCCGCGAAGCGCCAGCAGCTTGTCGAGCCGCACGTCTACGGTAAGGTAGATGTGCGGAACCTGCTGCTTCGATTCCGTCAGGCGGCGCGCGATGGTCTTGCGCATGCCCGACAGCCTGGACACCTGGTGCGGGATACGCGCGTCAAGGATGGCACGGGTCTCGTCCGACATCTCGACCGTTGAGGCCGGTGCGGCGGACGGCGCGCTTGCGGCGGGTGCCGGTGCGGCCTTGGCGGAGCCGGCCTTCGCCCCTTCGATATCGGCCTTGACGATGCGGCCGCGCGGACCGCTGCCGCTGACCTGCGACAGGTCGATGTTCTTGTCCGCCGCCATCCGGCGCGCCAGCGGCGAAGCGAACACGCGCTCACCCGACGACGCGGGGGCCGGACTTGCGGACGGCGCAGGTGCCGCTGCCGGAGCGGGTGCGGAAGCAGGCGAAGGAGCAGGTGCATCCGACTTGGCCGGAGCGGGCGAAGGGGCGGGCGCCGCCTTGCCGCCGCTTTTGGCCGCTTCCTCGATGTCTTCGCCTTCCTCGGCCAGAACCGCGATCACGGTGCCGACCTTAACGTTCTCGGTCCCCTCGTCGACCGAGATCGCCGCGATCGTGCCTTCGTCGATGGCCTCGAATTCCATCGTGGCCTTGTCGGTCTCGATCTCTGCGATGATGTCGCCGGGCCCGATCTTGTCGCCCGTTTTCACAAGCCACTTGGCCAGGGTGCCCTCTTCCATGGTGGGGGACAAGGCTGGCATCTTGAGTGAGATCGGCATGATCGGCAGCGTTCCTGGTTCGATTGCAGGCCAACCCGGCGGAGGCAGGAGGCCCTTTGAGGACATATTCCGTCGCTTATCTCTAGCCTTAACAGGCATGGGTCAAGGGCGGAGTTGCCTCGCCGCTATTGCGAAAATCGGCGCGCTGCCGCAGGCTTTGCATGGAAAGCAACTGGCAGGCCGAATTTCGCAATGCGTATCTATCTGGTCATCATGGACGAAACCCCCGAATCCCGCACGGCGCTGCGGTTCGCCTCGCGGCGCGCGGCGAACACGGGGGGTGCGATCCATATCATCGCGGTCGTGCCCAAGCAGCAGTTCGTGGCGTTCGGCGGGGTGCAGGCCACTATCGAGGAAGAAGCCAAGAGCCGCGCCGAAGTGCTGGTGATGGCCGCCGCCGGTTCGCTGTTCGAGGAACTGGGCCGCATGCCATCGATCGCGGTCAAGGTCGGCGATGCGACGCGCGTGGTGCAGGATTACCTGGCCGAGCATGAGGGGATTGCCGCGCTGGTGCTGGGCGCTGCGGCGGACGGCCCTCCGGGACCGCTGATCGCGCATTTCGCGGGACACAGGGCAGGACAATTGCCCTGCCCCCTGATGATCGTCCCCGGCGCGCTGACCGATGAGGAAATCGACGCGCTAAGCTAGCGCGCCGGGTTCCCGTTCACGCGGACGCCTTGCTCTTGCCGGTCGCGGTCCCGCGTGCCGGATAGTCCTTGTCCTTCACCATATCGATGCCCTTGAGCAGTTCATCAAGCGGCGGACGGGTGAAGGGCGCGCTCTGCACCTGCGCGAAATAGAGCGTGCCGTCAGGGCGGATCAGGAACAGGCCCGGCTCCGAGAACAGGTCCGGCTCTTCCGATCCTTCGCGCTTTTCGGACAGATAGAGGCCCCACTCGCGCGCCTGATCGGCCGAGAGGTCATAGGCAAGCGGCAAGTCGCCGGTCTTCCATTCGCGGTCGACCACCATCGCCCGGTCTTCGCTATCCATCGAGATCGCGAAGATCGACACGCCGCGGCTGGTGAAATCCTCCAGCTTGCTCGCCACCTGTTCAAGGTACGACTTGCAGATCGGGCAGTGCTTGCCGCGATAGAACACCAGCATGGTCATGAAGTCCGGCGACTGATGCGAAAGGTTGAAGCGCGCATCAATCGTCAGCGGAAGGTCGAGTTCGGGTACCTTGTCGTTGGGTATGAGCATGAATTTCTCCTTTTTACCCGAACGGACGGGCAAGAGGATCGTTTCATCAGCTCATCACTTCTTGCGGCCCTGCTGCCGTATATTGCCCGGACGCCCTCGTTTTCCCACGACATGCTTGCCCGCCTTGTCGTGTCGGATCGGCGGCTTTCCCTTGCGGCGCGGAGCGGCCCTGCCGCCGCGCGGTTCGATGCTGCCCGCATATTCGGGCGGCTCGAACTTAAGCGCGCCGGACAGCGGATTGGCTTCGGCCAACCGCAGGGTCAGCCGGTCGCCGGAACGGAAAACCGTGCCACTTTCCTGTCCGACCAGCACCTGCGCCTTGTCGTCATAGTTGAATCGCTCGTCACCCAGCACCGAAACCGGCACCAGACCGTCACCTCCGACACCCAGAATGGTCGCGAAAAGACCGAATTTCTGCACGCCGGTGACACGGGTTTCGAAGGTTTCGCCCACGCGGCCGGATAGCCATGCCGCAACATAGCGGTCGATGGTATCGCGCTCCGCCTCCATCGCGCGGCGTTCGGCGCGGCTGATCGCCTCGGTCACGCGGTCCAGCGATTCGCGGTCGCGGTCGGACAGGCCGCTGCCATCGGGGATGGCGTTCGATTGCGGTTTCGGCTGCTCCAGCCGATAGGCATCGACCAGTGCACGGTGGACCAGCAAATCGGCATAGCGGCGAATGGGCGAGGTGAAATGCGCATAGCTGCCCAGCGACAGCCCGAAATGCCCCGCATTACGCGGCCCGTAAAAGGCCTGCATCTGCGTGCGAAGCACCTGCTCCATAATCAGTTCCTTCTCCGCCACGTCGCTCACGTCCTTGAGGAGGCGATTGAACAGCGAAGGGGTGATCACCTGACCCAGCGACAGGCTGCGGTCCATGGTCTTGAGGTAGTCGCGCAGCGAGACCAGCTTTTCCCGGCTCGGCGTTTCGTGGACGCGATAGACGACGGGGGCAGCCTTGGCCTCCAGCGCCTTGGCGGCGGCGACATTGGCGGCGATCATGAAATCCTCGACCACCCGGTGCGCGTCGAGCCGTTCGCGAAGGACGATGGCGTCGATGCGGCCCTTGTCGTCCAGCACGACCCGGCGTTCGGGCAGGTCGAGGTCCAGCGGTTCGCGGTCGTCGCGCGCAGAGGCCAGCCGATTCCAGCAGGCCCACAGGTTTGTCAGATGCTCGGGCGCGTCGCCCTTGTCGATCCGTTCCTGCGCGTCCTCATAGGCGATCACCTCGTGAATGCGGACGATGGCGCGGGTGAAGCGGAAGTTCCTGACCCGCCCGTCGGCATCGATGGTGAGGTGGCAGGCCATCGCGGCCCGGTCCTCGCCCTCGCCCAGCGAGCAGACGTCGGCGGACAGGACTTCGGGCAGCATCGGGACGACGCGGTCGGGGAAATAGACCGAATTGCCGCGCTTCCGTGCCTCGCGGTCGATCTTCATGCCGGGGCGGACATAGAAGCTGACATCGGCGATCGCGACCAGCGCCTTCCACCCGCCCGGATTGTCCGGATTGTCGTCGGGCGCGGCCCAGATCGCATCGTCATGGTCGCGCGCATCGGCGGGGTCGATGGCGACGATGGGCAGCCCGGTCAGGTCCTCGCGGTCCTCCTTCGACAGCGGCAGGCGGGCAGAGGTCTGCGCCTCGTCCAGCGTCTCGCTGGTGAAGACATGCGGGATCTCGTACTTGTGGATCGCGATCAGGCTGAAGCTCTTGGGTGCGAGCGGGTCTCCTAGCACCTCGGTCACCTTGACGCCCGAACGCGGCGACTTGCCCGCCGCCTCGGCCAGTACCAGCTGGCCTTCCTCGGCCTCGCCCAGATCGGCGATGGGCATCGAATTGCGCACCGATTTCTCGACCGGCGCCAGCCAGCCCTTTCCGCTGGAGTCGATCTCCACCACGCCCATCAGCGCTTCCTCCCGGTCGGGCAGCTTGCGCATGACATGGGCGATCCAGCCCTTGCCCGCCTCTTCCGTCCGGGCCAGGATCCGGTCGCCCTTGCGCAAGGCGGGATAGGCGCGCTTCGCCTTGCCCTTGGGTTCGATCACGCGCAGGCGCGGCGGGGCCTGCCCGCTGTCGGGATCCCAGCTTTCCGGCACGGCGACCGCCTCGCCCTCGTCGATCTCGACCACGCGCAGCACGGTCACCTTCGGCACGCCGCCCATGCGGTGATAGGCGGTGCGCTTGCCGTCGATCATGCCTTCCTCGGCCATGTCCTTGAGCAGCGCCTTGAGCGCGATCTTCTCCTGCCCCTTCAGCTTGAAGTGGCGCGCGATCTCGCGCTTGCCGATGGGGATCTCGGAACCCTTGATAAGCTCCATGACCTGCTGCTTGGTGGGCAGGCCTTCGAATTTCTTGTGATGTGCCATTGGGGCCTATGTGGCCCCGACGGGCCCGCTTGCCAAGCGGTCGCTATTCGCTGTTCGCAAGCGGATAGAACGCGCCGCCCGGGACGGCCGCCGCCACGGGGCTTTCCGCGCCGCTGGCCGCGATGGCCGAAACGCCCACGATCCAGTCGTCGCCGCGCAGCTCCAGCGTGTCGCTGGTCGTGCCGGCGGGAACCTCGCGCACGCGTTCCCATGCCGCGTCGTCGGTGCGGCGGCGGAACAGCGCATAGCGCGCGGCCCCGTCCGATTCCTGCCATTCGACCAGCGTGTCGGGCCGGACCGCGGCATCGGCGGTCACGCGCGGCGGCATCGGGGTCTGCGCCAGCCTAGCCAGCGCCAGCGTGTTCAGCCGCGTGACACGCGCAAGATAGGGGAAATCCATTTCGCTGGGCACGTCGCCATAGAATACCCCGTCCTCGGTGCGGACGTTCTGGTGCTGATGCTCGTAATCCTCGACCGCGACCGACAGGCGGACCGCGGGAAAGCCCTTTTCCAGCATCGGCAGGTGATCGCCGCCGCGGCCCATGCGGTCCGCGCGCCAGACCTGCCGCACGCTGAGCGCGTCGTCGGCGTCGCTTTCGGACAGGTTCGCCAGCCAGCGCGAGAGATTGCGCGAGGGCGCATCGTTCTCACCCCCGTTTCGGCGCATGTCGGCCCGCTGGTCGTCGCCCGCATCGGCGCGCACCGCTTCGGAAAAGACGCGGATATGTTCGTTGTCGACATATCCGTCCGATCCATGCGTGCCGCCGACGATGTCGTTGTTCAGCACGGCCTTGACCGTCCAGCCCTGTTCCTCGGCATAATCGGCCAGCAACTTGCCGCCGTACAGCCCCTGCTCCTCGCCCGAGAGGACGGCGTAGACGATGGTGGTCGGGAACTTGAAACGCGAGAGATTGCGCGCCGCCTCGAAGATCAGGGCGGTGCCCGAACCGTCGTCGTTCGCGCCGGGGGCATCGGTGACGGCGTCCGTGGGATCGGAGGCCATCGAATCGATATGCGCCGACACGATCACGACCTCGTCCGGGCGTTCGGTGCCCGGCTGGACCGCGAGCACGTTCACCAGCCGGGTTGGCTCCGCCACGCGGCGGCCCTGGATGATGCGTTCGGGCAGCGCGATTTCAAGACAGCCGCCGCATTCCTGCGAGATGCGGCGGAACTCAGCCTCTGCCCAGCGCCGCGCCGCACCGATGCCGCGCGTCGGGTGATTTTGCACCGATAGCGTGTTGCGCGTGCCGAACCCGACCAGCGTGTCGATATCGGCGCGCAGCCGCTCTTCCGACACGTCGATGTCGGCCTCGCTCTGCGCCGAGGCGGGGGTGGAAAGGATCGGGTTGCTGGCCAGCGCGAGCAGCGCGGCGAGAGTCAGGCGGGTGTTCATGCCCCGCACTGTGCTTCGCCCCCCTGCCCTTGGCAAGGCCCGCGCCTAGTAAGCGCGGGCAATATAGATATATTCCGCCGCTTCCTCGCCGGTGAAGATGCACGCCGCCTCGGGCTTGCCGCCCTCGTTGGGGATGTTGCGCAAGGTCAGCTTCAGCGCCTTGAGCTGCTCGACAATCCTGTCCAGCGCCTCTCCGGTGGGCCGCGACCAGGCCGCGCGGATCCAGCCCGGCTTGTCGGCACCCTCGGCGAAATATTCGGCAATGGCGTCCATGTCCTCGATGTCGGTGCGGATCGCCTCGTCACGGCGGGTCTGCGCCTCCGTGAACAGGTTCTCCTGTATCTCTTCAAGCAGGCTGGCCGCGTTGAACAGGAAATCGTCGCGCGATTCGCCGTTGATGTCGGCCTTGCCATCCTCGCGCCACAGCCGGTCGCGGCGCAGGACCGAGACCTGTTCGCTCGCCATGTCGCGCGGGCCGACCTCGACGATGATGGGCGCGCCCTTGCGCACCCAGTCCCAGCGCTTCTGCGCCGCCTTGCCGGGGCGCGGGTCCAGCAGCACGCGCACGGGCTCGCGGAAAGCATCCTGCGAGGTCAGCGTCTTCCGGATCTCTTCGCAATAGGCGATGATATCACCGTCACCATCCTTGCCGCGCAGCATCGGCAGCACGATGATCTGGTGGGGCGCGATGCGCGGCGGCACGCGCAGCCCGTCATCGTCGCCATGCGTCATGATCACGCCGCCGATCAGCCGGGTCGAAACACCCCAGCTGGTGGTGTGGCACAGCTGCTGGGCGCCCTGGTCGTCCTGATAGCTGATGTCGGCCGCCTGCGAGAAGGTCGTGCCCAGGTAATGCGAGGTGCCGGCCTGCAGTGCCTTGCCGTCCTGCATCATCGCCTCGATCGAATAGGTCGCGTCAGCGCCGGGAAAACGCTCGTTCTCGGGCTTTTCGCCAGCGATCACGGGGATCGCCAGCACGTCCTCGGCAAAGCTGCGATAGACTTCCAGCATCAGCAGCGTCTCTTCCATCGCGTCCTCGCCGGTCGCATGGGCGGTGTGCCCCTCCTGCCAGAGGAACTCGCTGGTGCGCA
The DNA here is from genome assembly GCF_001661675.2 of Croceicoccus marinus. Classification (NCBI taxonomy): domain Bacteria; kingdom Pseudomonadati; phylum Pseudomonadota; class Alphaproteobacteria; order Sphingomonadales; family Erythrobacteraceae; genus Croceicoccus; species Croceicoccus marinus. The sequence goes on from NZ_CP019602.1 coordinate 1,617,929, forward strand.
GGAACATGCGCGTGCGCATTTCCCAGCGCACCACATTGGCCCATTGGTTCAGCTTGAGCGGAAGGTCGCGCCAGCTCTGGATCCAGCGGCCCATCGCCTGGCCGATCACGGTTTCCGAAGTCGGGCGGACCACCAGCGGCTCTTCCAGCTTCGCATCGGGATCGACGACCAGCGCCCCGTTCTCCGACTTCAGCCGGTGATGGGTGACGACCGCCATCTCCTTGGCGAAACCTTCGACGTGCTCGGCTTCCTTGGCGAAATAGGACAGCGGGATGAACAGCGGGAAATAGCAGTTTTCGTGGCCGGTTTCCTTGATCCGGTCGTCCAGCAGGCGCTGGATGCGTTCCCAGATGCCCCAGCCCCACGGCTTGATCACCATGCAGCCGCGCACGCCCGATTCCTCGGCCAGGTCTGCCTGGCTGACCACGGCCTGGTACCAGGCGGCGAAGTCATCCTTGCGCGTGATGTCCAGCGCATGGCGGATAGTGGCTTGTTGGGACTGATTCTGCGATGTCGAGGGCGCGTTCACTAAGCGGCAAACCTTGGGAAAAGGGGCCCTGCGCCTTGGGCGAAACATCGGCGCATCGGACCGGCACATGAAAAAGGGGCCCGGAACGAGCCCCCATATTGCCGCCGGACCGCATTGCCAAGGGGCAGCGCGATTACGGCAACGAGTATTCCGCCGCGCGCCCCCGGACGCCAGGTCCGGATCGCGGGCGCGGCGGAGGAAAGCTCAGTTGCTGAGCTTGTCGATCTGTTCCTTCATCGCGGCCATCTGCTTGCGCAGTTCTTCAAGCTCGTCGCTGTTCTGCGCGGCGGCGGGCGTATCTTCGGCGGCGGCTTCACCCTCTTCACCGGGCTTTGCCATGCCGGGCATGAACGCGTCGGTCGCGGCCTTGAACATCGCCATGTTCTGCTGCGCCAGCTTGGCCAGCGGATTGCTGCCCATCGATTCCTCGAACGCCTTGCGCATCTTGAGCTGGTTGTCGCGGAACTGCGCCATCGACATTTCAAGATAATGCGGCACCATCGCCTGCATCGAATTGCCGTACATGCCGATCAGGTCGCGCAGGAAGGTGACGGGCAGCATCTGCGATCCGCCAGCTTCCTCGTCCATGATGATCTGGGTCAGGATCTGGTGCGTGATGTCGGCGCCGCTCTTGGCGTCGATGACCTGGAAGTCGATCCCCTCGCGGGTCATCTCGGCAAGATGATCGAGCGTGATATAGCTGGACGAATCGGTGTTGTACAAACGCCGGTTCGCATATTTCTTGATGATGATCACACCATCGTTCTTGTCTTTATCCGCCACATATCCCCCAAGACCGAGTTGCGACCCGGACCGAAATCGCGGGCGCAAACCGAACATCTCTGGCCCAGACAGCGGGCCGTGCTGCGCAAGTTTGCTGCAAATGCTAATAGCACGTTGACGCTCGGCCTCGCAAGCTATCCGCGACGCAGCCGCTCGCCGGCAAGGGTAAGCAGCTCATATTGCGACAATCCCGACAGTTGGGCCGCCTTTGGCAAGGCGTAGCTGGCGCGCAGCCAGTCTCCTTCCTGCAGATGCGGCGCTGCGGTGATGTCGATCGCGGTCAGGTCCATCGACACCCGCCCGATTACCGGCAGGATCGCTCCGTCCCGCGCGGTGAATTCGCCGAGGTTCGACCATGACCGCAGGAAGCCGTCGGCATAGCCCAGCGACACGATCGCGACCCGCAGATCGGCAGCCGCGGTAAAGCTGGCGCCATAGCCGATCGCCTCGCCCGCAGGCAGGCTGCGGATTTGCACGATCGCCGCCTCGGGCGCGACGACCTGCTGCAGTCGGCCCGCCAGTTCGCCGCGCGGCACGCCGCCGTAAAGCGCCAGTCCGGGCCGCGTGAGGCCGAAATGGAATTCCTCGCCCAGAACGATGCCCGCGCTATTGGCAAGGCTGGCGGTCCTGTGCGGTACGTGCTGCACCACATCGGCGAAGGCGGCCTGCTGGCGCGCATTCAGGTCCGACTCCTCGTCCGCGCATGCAAGGTGCGACATCAGCACCTGCACCTCCAGCGCGGCGATCGCCGGGTCGCCGATTTCCTCGACCCGTATGCCCAGCCGGTTCATGCCGGTGTCAACCATCAGGTCGCAGGCCCCGCCGCCCGACGCGATCCAGCGGCGCGCCTGGTCCAGGCTGTTGATGACCGGGCGCACGCCAAGCTGTCTGGCAAAGCCGGCCTCGGCATCGTTCATCGGGCCCAGCAGCACCGCGATGGACGAAGCTGGCGCATGGGGCATCACGGCCGCCACTTCGGACCAGTGCGCAACGAAGAAATCGCGGCAGCCCGCCTGCCACAGCACGGGCATGGTGCGCTCTACGCCGACGCCATAGGCGTCCGCCTTGACCGCGGCGCCGGCGCGCGCGCGGCCCGACAGGCGGTCCATCGTCCGCCAGTTCGCCGCCAGCGCCCCGCCGTCGAAGGCCAGCCGCAGGGGTGATGGAAATGAAAGGCGCGCGCCGCCGGTATCAGCCGTCATTCCCCGCCGTTCGCATATCGCCGCCCGCCGCGCCAGTGCCCGCGGCGTCCAATTCGCTATCGTGGAAATCGCGCGGAGGACCGCTCTTCAGCCCGATGACGGCAAAGATCAGGCCAAGCAGCATGAAGACCCAGGTATACCACAGCCCCGCATAGGCATCGCCCGTCCGCGCGATGATATAGCTGGCGATCAGCGGCAGGAATCCGCCGAAGTAACCCGCCCCGATGTGATAGGGGATCGACATCGAGCTATAGCGGATGCGCGGCGGAAACATCTCTGCCAGCAGCGCGGCCACCGGGCCATAGGTCAGCGCCGACATGATCGACAGCAGCAGCAATGCGCCCAGTATGCCCAGGATCCGGCCCAGGCCGGGGTCCTGCGTCGTGAAATCATATCCCGCCGCCGTCAGCCGGTCCTGCAGGGCTGCGCGCCGCGCCTGCACATCGCCGACCGGATAATCGGCGGGCGTCCACATCATGCTTCCCGCCGCCAGCGAGAGAGCCGGGGCGTCCGACAGGCTGTAGGGCACGCCGCTGACGGTCAGATCCTCGATCAGACGTCCGCAATCGGTCGCCTGCGCATCGGCGAAGGGATCATAGCTGCAGTCCGGTCCGGCCACGGCGACGGGTGTGGTTTCTGCCGAGCTTGCCAGGCCGGGATTGGCCATCTGGCCCATGAACCAGAAGGCCGGAAACAGCAGCACCAGCGACAGGATCTGCCCGATCACGATCGGCTTCTTGCGGCCCACCCTGTCGGACCAGCGGCCCACCACGACATACAGCGGCATCGCGATGAGCCCGCCGACGAACAGCAGCAATTCGGTGGTCAGCGGATCGACCCGCATCGGCCCCTTGAGGAACGACAGGCTCGAAAAGAAGGCGGTGTACCAGATCGTCGTCAGCGATCCTGTCACGCCGAACAGCGCGACCACGATGCGCCATTTGTTGCCGGGATAGGTGAAGCTTTCGACGAAGGGGTTCTTCGCCGTCTCGCCCGCGGCCTTCATCGCCACGAACACCGGGCTTTCCGACAGCTTCAGCCGCATCCACAGCGATACCGCCAGCAGCACCAGCGACAGCAGGAACGGCAGGCGCCAGCCCCATGCGGCGAAATCGTCCTCCGGGATCAGGAAGCGGCAGCCGAGCACGACCGCGATCGACAGCACGAACCCGCCCACGACGCTCGCCTGGATGAACGAGGTGTAGAAGCCGCGCTTTTCGGGAGGGGCGTGTTCGGCGACATAGATCGCCGCGCCGCCATATTCGCCGCCCAGCGCCAGTCCCTGGAGGATTCGGAACAGGATCACGATGATGGGCGCGGCAATGCCGATGGTGCCGGCGGACGGGATCAGGCCCACGCCCGCCGTCGCGACGCCCATCAGCGTGACGGTGACGAGAAACGTGTATTTGCGCCCCAGCCGGTCGCCCAGGAACCCGAACAGGATCGCGCCCAGCGGGCGGAAACCGAAGCCGACCGCAAAGCCGGCCCAGACCAGCAGAAGCTGCAGCGTTTCATTGTCCGAAGGAAAGAACGCCGCGCCGATCAGCCCGGCCAGCGTGCCGTAGATGAAGAAATCGTACCATTCGAAGATCGTGCCCACCGACGAAGCGGCGATCACGAGCCGAACGTCGGACCCGCTCAATTCTTTGTCGAACGCGGGCGTCGCACCGCCCGGCTGGCCCGATTGCGCCATTCCCGTCTCCCAGTTCCCTTGCGCGATCCCTAGCGCGGCGAACGGACGCTTGCCAAGCCGGAGCGTGACGCGCGGCGCAAAAGCGGGGTCAGCCTTCGCGGTTCGCCAGCGCCCTTACCGCGGCGTCCCACGCCAGCAGGATCGCCCCGTGCCGGGCGGGAAACGCGCGGGCAGGCTCCAGCAGTTCCAGCCCCGGCCAGTCGGGCATGTCGCCTTCGTCGCGCAGCCAGCCGCGGATCGCCTGTGCGGACGCGGCAATCTGCGCGGCGCTGCGCCCTGCCGCGCCTTGCGCGAACACCGCTGCTGAAGCCTGGCCGATGGCGCAGGCCTGCGCCGAAAGGCCGATCCGGTCCACGGCGCCTTCATCATCCAGCGCAAGACCGATCGCCAGCGTGCTTCCGCAGCTCGCCGAACGCGCTTCGCCGCGAAGCGACAGTTCTTCCGCCATCGGGAAGCGCGCCAGCGCCACGGCGGCGGCCAGCACCTGCGGGGTATAGAGGCGAGCGGCGTTCATGGTTGGCAGTCTACAGCGCCCGGCCCGTCAGATCGAATCGGACGATTGCTGCAATTCCGCCTGGCGTTCGGAAATCGTCTCGACCAGTGCCTTGCTGGCGGAGTTCACTGCCGGATAGCTGCGCGCCATCTTGATCCAGTCCGGCCGTCCTTCCGCGCCCCACGCCATGTCATAGCCCAGCGCCAGGATCGAGAACGAGAGCACGACCAGGATCGCACCCTTCACCACGCCAAAGCCCAGTCCCAGCACCCGGTCGATGGGCCCCAATAGCGAATCGCGCGACTTGCCGCCCGCCCAGCGCGCGATCAGCTTCATCACGGCATAGGGCACCAGCAGCAGCAGCACGAAGGCCAGCAGGCCCGCATTGGTCTGGTTGTCCCGGAAGAATTCGGTCAGCGCGGCGGTCAGCGGCTCGTGCAGGAAATAGATCGCGGCGATGGCGGCGATCCACGCGCCCAGCGCAAGCACCTCGTGCACGAAGCCGCGCAGGAAGCCGCCGACCGCCGCAAGCCCGACGATCACGAGCACGGCCAGATCGAAACCGGTGAAATCCATTCCGGAGATGTCCATGAAGTCAGTCTGCGCCCACGACCCTGTCGACGAGCCCGATCAGAAGGTCCAGCGGGTCGTACCGGCCCGTCCCTTGTTCCAGGCTTAACGAAGCGGAGTTTAGAGCCGGTCCGAAAGCCTTGTCAAAGCCGAGTTTCGACGATTCCCGTAGCCGCAGCGATGCATGCGCGACCGAGCGGATCTCGCCCGACAGCGATACCTCGCCGAACCATACCGATTGCCTGGGCAGCGGCTTGTCCGCAAGAGCCGAGACCAGCGCCGCCGCGACCGCCAGGTCCGCCGCCGGGTCGGACAGGCGGTATCCGCCCGCCACGTTCAGATAGACTTCCGCGGACGAGAAGTTGAGGCCGCAGCGCGATTCCAGCACGGCAAGCAGCATGGCCAGCCGCCCCGAATCCCAGCCAACGACAGCCCGCCGGGGCGTGGCGCCCGATTGCAGCCGGACGATCAGCGCCTGGATCTCCACCAGAACCGGCCTCGTGCCTTCCAGCGCGGGGAAGACCGCGCTGCCGGCCACCGGCTCGTCGCGGGTGGACAGGAACAGGGTGGAGGGATTGGACACCTCGGTCAGGCCGACGCCCTCCATTGCGAACACCCCGATCTCGTCCACCGCGCCGAACCGGTTCTTCAGCGCGCGCAATACGCGGTACTGGTGCGACCGCTCGCCCTCGAAGCTCATGACCACGTCGACCATGTGTTCCAGCACGCGCGGGCCCGCGATGGTGCCGTCCTTGGTGACATGGCCGACCATGAACAGCACGCAGCCCGATTCCTTGGCATAGCGGATCAGTTCCAGCGCGCAGCCGCGCACCTGGCTGACGGTGCCGGGCGCCCCCTCGATCTGATCGGAATGCATCGTCTGGATCGAATCGATGATCAGCAGCGAGGGCGTCTCCATCCCGCCAAGCGTGGTCAGGATGTCGCGCACCGACGTGGCGCTGGCCAGCTGGATCGGCGCATCGGCCAGACCCAGCCGCCCGGCGCGCAGGCGCACCTGCCCGGCCGCTTCCTCACCGCTGATATAGATCGCGCTTTTTCCCGCGCGCGCCACGCTGGCGCTGGCCTGCAGCAGCAGGGTGGACTTGCCGATGCCCGGATCGCCGCCCATCAGGATCGCGCTGCCCGGCACCATGCCGCCGCCCAGCGCGCGGTCGAATTCCGCCATGCCGGTCGGCTGGCGCACCGGCAGCGGGGTTTCGGCATCCAGCGGCGTGAACGCGATCGGCCTGCCGCCGCCCGACAGATCGTGCTTGGCGGCAAAGACGGTGGCGGGCGCCTCTTCCACCAAAGTGTTCCATTCGGCGCAATCGGCGCACTGACCCTGCCATCGGGGAGAGACACTGCCACAGGCCTGGCATACGAATCTGCGTTTGGGCTTTGCCATGGTTTCGCTTATCCAGAACGGATGGGGAACGCAATTGCCGCGTCACGCCGCGGCTTCACGCTATTTTCTTGTCTTTCCCGGCACTGTGCTGCCACACTCGCGCAATGCGGGAGAAGGAACTGAGGATCGCGCTGGTCTGCTATGGCGGAGTGAGCCTGGCGGTCTATATGCATGGAGTCACGAAGGAAATCTGGCACTTCGCCCGCGCCAGCCACGATTTCCGCAGCGGCGAGGCGTCCGGCAATCCGGTCCAGCGCGCCTATCGCGACCTTCTGGAAGCCATGGCCGACAGCGGCGAGACGAGGCTGCGGGTTATCCCCGACATACTGACCGGGGCCAGCGCCGGCGGCATGAACGCCGTTTTCCTGGCCGAGGCGCTGCTGACGGGCCGTTCGCTGGATCCGCTGACACGGCTGTGGCTGGACCGCGCGGACAGCGACGTGCTGATCTCTCCCGAAGCCAGGCCCGGCAGCCGCTTTACCAAGAGATGGGCGCAGCCGATCATCGAATATGCACTGCGCCGCCCGGGCAACGCGGTGTCGCGCACCGTCGCCCCCGAAACGCGCGAGGAGGTGCGCTCCAAGCTTTCGCGCTTGATCCGCTCGCGCTGGTTCGCGCCGCCCTTTTCCGGCATCGGCATGTCGCGCATGATCGACGATGCGCTGGTTGCCATGGCCGAACAGGCGGACGGCCCGCCGCTGGTCCCGCCGGGCCACCCCATCGACCTGTTCGTGACCGCAACCGATTTTCGCGGCAGCCGCGTGCCCCTGCGCCTTCATTCGCCCGCCTTCGCGACCGAGACGGAGCACCGCCTGCCGATCTCGTTCAGGGCACATGGCGGCGATGCGTCGATGGCGCCGCGGCCCGACCTGGTGTTCGCGGCGCGCGCCACCAGCAGCTTTCCCGGCGCCTTCCCCCCGCTGACCATTGCCGAGATCGAGAAACTGACCAGCGAGCGCGAGATTGGCTGGCCCAGCCGCGACGCGTTCCTGTCGCGCATTATGCCGCACCATGCGCATGCCGACGACCTGGAGCAGGTGGCGCTGATCGACGGGGCCGTGCTGGTCGGCGCGCCCTTTGCCGAGGCGATCGCGGCGCTGGGCGGCCGCCCCGCCACGCGCGAGGTGGACCGCCGCTTCATCTATATCGATCCGCAGCCCGACCTGCGCATGACCAGCGGGGGCAAGCCCGGCCAGAAGGAGATCGGCTTCTTCTCGTCGATATTCGGCGCATTGTCGGCGATCCCGCGCGAGCAGCCGATCCGCGACGACCTGGAACGCATTGATGCCCACAGTCGCGAGGCTGCCCGCCTTCGCGCCATTGTCGAGGGGCTGCGGCCCGAAGTGGAGGCTACGGTGGACCGCCTGCTGGGCCGCACATTGTTCCTCGACCGTCCGACGCCCGACCGGCTGACCAAATGGCGCCGCCGCGCCCAGCAGGCAGCGGCCGAGCAGGCGGGCTTCGCCTTCCACGCCTATGCGCGCAGCAAGTTCGCGGGGATCGTCGACCACCTGGCGGGTCTGATCCACCGCGCGATTCCTGGCGAGAAGCCGATGCGCGAAGGCGTCGCCCGCGTTCTGGCGAGGCATTTCGAAGGCGATGGCCTGTCCAGCCTGTCGGGCGGCAGGGTCGGCGCCAGCGAGGAGGCGATCGACTTCTTCCGATCACACGATTTGGGCTTTCGCATCCGGCGCCTGCGCCTGCTGGCGCGCCGGCTTGCGCCCGACGATATCGGGGGTAGCCTGTCCGCGGCCAAGCGCGAGATCGCGCGCACCGCGGTTTACGACGCGCTTGCGATCTACACCCGTCTGGACGGGGTGGAGGCGCTGGGGACCGAGTTTACCGCATTGGCCGAAGAGGTGCTGAATGATCCGGCCGCGCCGATTGCCTATATCGCCGCGACCCGCGATCTTGCGGCGACCGACACGCGGGTCGATGCGATGCTGGCCGAGGGGCTGGCTCAATTGCCGCGCGAACAGCGGAGGGCGATGCTGCTCGCCTATCTGGGGTTTCCGTTTTACGACATCGCCACCCTGCCGCTGCTGGGATCGAACGGTTTCGACGAGTTCGAGCCGATCAAGATCGACCGGATTTCCCCCGAAGACGCGTCGGCGATCCGCACCGGCGGGGCCGCGACCTGCCTGCGGGGTATCGAGTTCTACAATTTCGGTGCGTTCTTCAGCCGCGCCTATCGCGAGAACGATTATCTGTGGGGGCGGCTGCACGGTGCCGACCGGATGATCGACATCGTCGCATCGGCAGCAGCGCCCGACCAGCCGGTGGCGGCCGAAACGTTGGACGCCATTCGCCGCGAAGCCTTTCTCGCCATTCTGGACGAGGAGGAATCGGCCGGGCTGTGCCGGGCCGCGCTGGTCGCGGCGCTGCGCAAGGAGGTCGAGGAGAAGCTGCCCGGCTGACTGGCCGGCCTTATCGCTTCCGGCCGGCCTTATCGCTTGGAAAAATTCGCTTTGATGCGTTCGAAGAAACCCATCGCGTCGGGGCACTGCGCCTTGGTCTCGCTCTGCTGGAATTCGCGCAGCAGTTCCTTTTGCTTCGAGGACAGCTTGCGCGGTGTTTCGACCTGGATATCCACGACCAGGTCGCCCCGGCCCCGGCCCTGCAGGACGGGCATGCCGTCGCCGCGCTTGCGCAATTGCTCGCCCGACTGGACGCCAGCGGGGATGTTGACGGTAATCCACTCGCCATCCAGGCCCGGCAGGCTGATCGTTCCGCCCAGCGCCGCCTTGGTGAAGGTGATCGGCACCTTGGTGAACAGATTGGTTCCGTCGCGTTCGAACACGTCGTGCCGCCGCACATGCATGAAGATATAGAGGTCGCCCGATGGAGCGCCCTGCGGCCCCGCCTCGCCCTTGCCGGACAGGCGAATGCGCGTGCCGGTTTCCACGCCCGGCGGCACCGTGATCTCCAGCGTCTGGGGCATGTCGACGCGGCCCTCGCCGCGGCAGACGCGGCACGGCTTCTCGATCACCTCGCCGCGGCCGTGGCAGGTGGGGCAGGCCCGTTCGACGACGAAGAAACCCTGCTGCGCGCGCACCTTGCCGAAACCGCCGCATGTCTCGCAGCCGCGCTTGCCGGTGCCGGGCTCCGCGCCCGATCCGCCGCACGGGTCGCAGGTCTGCGACACCTCGATCGCGATCTCGGTCTCCTTGCCATGGAACGCCTCTTCCAGCGTGATTTCCATGTCATAGCGCAGGTCGGCCCCGCGCCGCTGACGCCCGCCCCCGGACGCGCCGCCGAATGCCGATCCGAAGATCGTCTCGAAGATATCGCCGATGTCGGAGAAGCCCTGTCCCCCGCCCTGCCCGCCGCCGCTGGCAGCCTGCTCGTAAGCGGCATGGCCGAAACGGTCATAGGCCGCACGCTTCTGCGGGTCCTTCAGGCAGTCATAGGCGCGGCTGATCGCCTTGAAGCGCGCCTCGGATTCTGCGTCGCCCGGATTGCGGTCCGGGTGAAAGCGCATCGCAAGCCTGCGATAGGCGGACTTGATGGTCTTGTCGTCCGCCGAACGCTCGACTTCCAGCAGTTCGTAAAAGTCGACTTCGGTTTCCACTCAGCCTCCGTAACGTCCGGTTCGCGCGATGCTGCACCGGATCGGCATGTTCATGTTCCTGATCAGCGAGAAGCGACCCTCACCGCGAATGCGCACCCGGGCCGCATGGGACCTGCTCCCTGAACCCCAGGAACGGCAAGCCCGCGAATGCATAGACCCGGGGCCCTATCGGCAAGGTTAACGCGGCCGGTTAACCGCATCCTGCCTAATAGACCCGCGGGCCGCATTTCAAGTCAGGCCCTGACGCGGGCGTGGACAGTTACGATGCCTTGGTATCGCCGCTGTCGCCTTCGCCATCGACTTCCGAGAACTCGGCATCGACGACATCCTCGTCCCCGCCGGCCTCGCTGCCCGCAGCCGCGCCCGCATCCGCCGGAGCGGCTTCGGCCTGCTGCTTCTCGTAGATCGCCTGACCCATCTTCATTGCCTTTTCGGCGAGGGCAGAGGATTTCGCGTTGATCTCCTCGACATTCTCGCTTTCCAGCGCGGTCTTCGTCTCGGCAATGGCGGCCTCGATCTCGGACTTGAGGCCCGCGTCGATCTTGTCGCCATTTTCCTTCAGCTGCTGCTCGGTCGAGTGGACCAGGCTGTCGGCCTGGTTGCGCGCCTCGGCCTTGGCCTTGCGCTGCTTGTCCTCCTCGGCGAACTTCTCGGCATCCTGGACCATCTGGTCGATGTCGGAATCGGACAGGCCGCCAGACGCCTGGATGCGGATCTGCTGCTCCTTGCCGGTGCCCTTGTCCTTGGCCGATACGTTGACGATGCCGTTGGCGTCGATGTCGAACGTCACCTCGATCTGCGGCACGCCGCGCGGAGCGGGCGGGATGCCGACCAGGTCGAACTGGCCCAGCATCTTGTTGTCGGCCGCCATCTCGCGCTCGCCCTGGAAGACGCGGATCGTCACCGCCTGCTGATTGTCGTCAGCGGTGGAATAGACCTGCGACTTCTTGGTCGGGATCGTGGTGTTGCGGTCGATCATCTTGGTCATGATGCCGCCCAGCGTCTCGATACCCAGCGACAGCGGGGTCACGTCGAGCAGCAGTACGTCCTTGACGTCGCCCTGCAGCACGCCTGCCTGGATCGCGGCGCCCATGGCCACGACCTCGTCCGGGTTAACGCCGGTGTGCGGTTCCTTGCCAAAGAAGTTCTTCACGGTCTCGCGCACCTTGGGCATGCGGGTCATGCCGCCCACCAGCACCACGTCGTCGATTTCCTTGGCGGTGACGCCGGCATCGGCCAGCGCCTTCTTGCAAGGTTCCAGCGTACGCTGGATCAGGCGGTCGACCAGGCGCTCCAGATCGGCGCGGCTGATGTTCTCGACCAGATGCAGCGGGGTCGTGCTGCCGCCTTCCATGCGCGCGGTGATGAACGGCAGGTTCACTTCGGTGGTCTGCGCGCTGGACAGCTCGATCTTGGCCTTCTCGGCCGCTTCCTTCAGGCGCTGAAGGGCAAGCTTGTCCTTCTTGAGGTCCATGTTCTCCTTCTTCTGGAAGGATTCGGCGAGATATTCGACGATCGCGCTGTCGAAGTCCTCACCGCCCAGGAAGGTGTCGCCGTTGGTCGACTTCACTTCGAACACGCCGTCGCCGATCTCCAGGATCGAGATGTCGAACGTACCGCCGCCAAGGTCATAGACCGCGATGGTCTTGCCGTCCTGCTTGTCGAGGCCATAGGCCAGCGCCGCCGCGGTCGGCTCGTTGATGATGCGCAGCACTTCGAGGCCGGCGATCTGGCCTGCGTCCTTGGTCGCCTGGCGCTGTGCGTCATTGAAGTATGCAGGAACGGTGATGACGGCCTGCGTCACGGTCTCGCCCAGATAGCTCTCGGCGGTTTCCTTCATCTTCTGCAGCGTGAAGGCCGAGATCTGCGACGGCGAATAATCCTCGCCCCCGGCCTTGACCCATGCGTCGCCGTTCTTGCCCTTGACGATGTCATAGGGGACCAGCTCCATGTCCTTCTTGGTCATGGGGTCTTCGAAACGGCGGCCGATCAGGCGCTTCACCGCGAAAATCGTGTTGTCGGGATTGGTCACCGCCTGGCGCTTGGCCGGCTGGCCGATCAGCCGCTCACCATCCTTGGTGAAGGCGACGATCGAGGGCGTGGTGCGCGCGCCTTCCGAATTCTCGATCACCTTGGGCTTGTCGCCGTCCATCACTGCGACGCAGCTGTTGGTCGTGCCGAGGTCGATACCGATAACTTTAGCCATTGAGTCTATTCCACCCTTCTTCTTGCGGACACCGCGTTCGGCACACTCCCCATCGGGGCAAGCTGGCACTGTGCGGCTCTAGCGATTTGTGGGGGCGATATAGGCGCGGTTTTCGGTGGCACAAGTCTGCGGCGGCTCCTATCTGGTCGCTATCGACAATTGCCAGTATCGAAGATTGGATCGCCATGCGCCGCCTGATAGTTCTTGCCGCCCTCGCCCTGCCCGCAGGCCTTGCCGCATGCGGCGATACGACCGAACTGGACGAAAGCGAGCTTCAGGAAGAAGCGATCGCCAATGATGCGGGCGATGCCCAGCTGGGCCTGCAGCTATCGCAGGGCCGGGTCCGCCTGCCCGCGGTGGATGGCCGCCCGGGCGTCGCCTATTTCGACCTGGTCTCGAACCGCGACGAGCCTGTTCGCATCGTTTCGGTCGAAGTGATCGGCGTCGGCGAGGCGGAGATGCATGAGACCAAGGTCGAAGACGGCGTCACCATGATGGCCAGCGCCGGATCGATCGTGCTCGAACCGCGCGAGGGCGTGCGTTTCGCACCCGGCGGGTTCCACGTGATGCTGTTCGACATCGACCCCACGCTGGCGGCCGGCGACAGCACGGATCTGACCGTCACCCTGGAAAATGGCGACAAGTTCTCCACCACCGCGCAAGTCCTGGGGCCAAACGAAGCCATGTCCGAGATGGACATGCCGGGCATGGAAACCGCCCACTAAGGGCTGTCATGTGATGGCGGGCGAGCGGGCACACGCCTGCCCCGTTGGCGGCTCGCGCGGGCTGACCGATGGGGAGAAAGCACTGGTCGCATCGGTGTTCGGATCGGCCATCGATCCCGCACCGGTGACGATCCGGCGCGGCAAATGGTTCCCCCTGCAGCCGCGCAACACCGTGATGGCACCGTGCGGTCACATCCATTTCCCGGCCGACCACGGGCTTTATTGCGACGATTTTGCCGACGGTTCGCTTCTGGCGCAGGGACTGTTCATCCACGAGATGACGCATGTCTGGCAGTCGCAGCAGCGCGGCAAATACTGGCTGGTGCTGATGCGTCACCCGTTCTGCCGCTATGACTACGCGGTTCGACCGGGCCAGCCGCTGCACCGCTATGGTATCGAGCAGCAGGCCGAAATCGTTCGCCACGTGTTCCTGCTGCGCCGGGGATTCGCGTTGCGCGGTGCCCCGCCCCTTCTGCAGCTTGAGAGCATTCTGCCTTTCCGGCCTGCCAAGCCCTGACTTCGCGCGGCGGTGCAACATTTGATACAGCCGTAAACTTTGATCGACAGGTAACATCCCTTGTAATAGAAGGGTTTTGTAACGGCCCCCAGCCAAAGCCGGGCCTTTCTGGCTGCGCGAGGGAGGCCGGGTGCGTATCAGCAGGACAGATTTCGTCGGCGCGTTCGAGACGCCGCTGCAGCGCGTGCTGGCGGGCATCGCGTTCGGCCTCGCCTGTTCGCTGGTGATGATCCTGCTGCGCGGGATCGTGAACCTGTGGGCGCCCACGTCCGGCCCCTTCGCGCTGGTCTATCCCACGATCCTCATCGCGACGCTCTATGGCCGCTGGCAGGCGGGGCTGGTCAGCTATGTCATCGGCTTCCTGTGGGCCTGGTGGCTTGTCCTTCCCGAAGCGCATTCGTTCCGGTTCGAGGTTGCGACCGATCCGTCGCGGGTGGCGATCAATGCGTGGAGCGCGATGATCGTGGTCATCCTTGCCGAGGCCTGGCGCCGCGCAGTGCGCGAGGCTGCCGTGGCCCGTGACCTCGAGATCAAGCGGCGCGACATGCTGATGGCCGAACTTGAGCATCGCACGAAGAACAATTTCGCATTGGTCGCCAGCCTGCTCTCGCTGCAGAGGCGCCGCCTCGACAATCCCGCCGCCTCGGCCGCGCTGGACGAAGCGATCGGGCGCGTCAGCACCTTCGCGAGCGCATACGAGAACCTGGCCGCCGCGCATGGCGAAGGCGTCCAGGTCAGCATGAAGGATTATCTGAGCGAAGTGGTCCGCCGGATCGCAAGCGGCGTGTTCGACGATACGGTGCGGGTCGAGGCCCGGATCGACGATTGCTCGATGCCGCGGCAGACCGCAGTGGCGATCGGGCTGTTCACCAACGAAGCGCTGACCAACGCCGCGAAATATGCGTTTCCCGACGGGACTACCGGCCAGATCGATCTGTCATTCGTATGCGAAGGCGAAGCGTGGAAGCTGACCATTTCGGACAATGGCATCGGGGACGCGGGCCCGCGCATGGGCCGGTCGAACAATGCCCGCCCGGGACTGGGCACCGGCCTGATGAAAGCCTTCGCCCAGCAGGCGGAAGCCGATCATGACATCGTCATCGAAAATACGGGCCGCACGGTGACCCTGACCCGCTCAGCGCATTGAGCGGGCCGGGCCAGCCCTGCGGCCCTGAACGCGATCAATCGCGGCAGTCGTTATCCAGATAGCCTGCTTCGTTATATCCGTCGCAGCTGTCGTTCTTGTCGGTGAAATAGCCGATCGCGCCGCCCGCGGCAGCGCCCACGGCAGCAGCCGTACCGACATCGGCACCGGTCACGGCCCCGACACCGGCACCCGCGGCAGCACCCAGGCCGGCACCTTCCACGGCGTAGTTATCGGCACAGGCGGCAGTGGCCAAGGCAGCACCGGCAATCAGCGGCAGGGACAATTTCTTGATGTTCATGGCAATTCTCCGCATCGAGTGATTGCCGACTCAATGCGGAGAGTAGCCAAGACGTTCCCGCGCCTCGCCCCGTCCGCGACCAGATGTGATGCTGGGCAGACGACGCGAGCGGCAATCGCGCAGGCGTCAGTCGGGCTTTTTCGCCACGCCCACCATCGCGGGCCGTAGCAGGCGGTCCTTGATCATGTAACCCGCCTGCATCTCCTGCACCACGGTGCCGGGTTCGACCTCGTTGGTCGGAATCTCGATCATCGCCTGGTGCTGGTTGGGGTCGAGCGGCAGGCCCTTGGCGGCAATCCGGCTGATGCCGTGCGATGCGAACACCTTGTCGATCTCGCGCCCGGTCGCCTCGATCCCGGCGATCAGGCCCTTCCACTTTTCGTCATCGCGCAGATCGGCAGGAATGGCGTCGAGCGCGCGCGAAAGATTGTCGGACACCGACAGGATGTCGCGGGCAAAGCCGGTCGCGGCATAGGCGCGCGCATCGGCGATCTCCTTCTCCATCCGGCGGCGCAGGTTCTGCGTGTCGGCACGGGCATACAGCACCTGCTGCTTCGCCTCGTCCAACTCGGCACCCAGCTTGACCAGCGCGTCATCCACGCTTTCCTCGTCGGCCTCGCCTTGCTGGTCGTCGCGGTCAATCATGTCTTCGGGAACGCCCTTCAGTTCGTTCTCGGCTGCTTCGTCGCGCGTTCTGTCGTCGCTCATGGCGCTGTATCTGTCCTGACTGTCTCGAAAAAGGTCTCTCGCCAAACCGGCCGCCACGGGAAACGATCCCTTCAGCGTCCCGAATGGCCCGCACGCGCGTCCAGGCTGAGGCCAAGGCTGCGCGCGGTGAAATCCACCATGGGGACGAGCCGCGCGTAATTCAACCGCGTCGGCCCGATCACCCCGACCACGCCGATCACTTTCCCCTCGCGGTCGCGATAGGGCGATGCGATCACCGACGACCCGGAAAGCGAGAAAAGCTTGTTTTCGGACCCGATGAAGATGCGCGCCCCGTCGGCGTCGCGCGCATTGTCCAGAAGCGCGGCGACCTGTTCCGACCGTTCGATGTCGTCGATCAGCATGCGCACGCGTTCAAGATCGCCCATCGCGACTTCGTCCAGCAGGTTCGCCTGCCCCCGCACGATCAGCACCGGGCGGCGCGCCGCATCCTCGCTCCACACGGCCAGTCCGCGTTCGACCAGGTCGCGCGCGGCGGCGTCCAGCTCGGCCCGCTCGCTGGCGATCTCGCGGTGCATGGCGCGCGCGGCTTCCGCCAGGGTGCGCCCCTGCAGGCGCGCGGTGATGTAGTTGGCGGCTTGCTCAAGCGCGGCCGGATCGGTGCCGCTAGCCAGCGGAACGACGCGGTTCTCGACATCGCCGTCCTCTCCCACCAGCACCGCCAGCGCCCGGTCATCGCCCAGCGGTACGATGCTCATCTGCTGCAGGCGCGGTTCGCGCGCGGGCACCATCACCACGCCCGCACAGGCCGACAGGCTGGACAAGAGCGCGGACGTGCGTGCCAGCGCCGTCTCGACCGGGCCGGAGCCGGACAATTCCCGTTCGATCACCGCGCGTTCGGCGGCGCTGGGTTCGGCCACCTGCATCATGCCGTCGACGAACAGCCGCAAGCCCGTCTCGGTCGGCAGGCGCCCCGCGCTGGTATGCGGCGCGGCCAGCAGCCCCAGCCGCTCCAGATCCGCCATCACCGACCGGATCGATGCGGGCGACAGGTCCAGCCCGCCCGCCAGCGTCTTCGACCCCACCGGCTGCCCGTCGCCCAGATAGCCCTCCACGACGAGACGGAATATCTCGCGCGCACGGTCCGACAGTTCGAGAAGCGGTGGGCTGGGCATGGGGATGATCTAGGTCGTGCGGCCCCTGCGCTCAACCGGAATCGATGATCGGGGCACGGGCACCCATTCCCGTCTTGCACCGCGCGGGCAAAACTTTCACAGGGGCGGCCGGAATTGAACACGAACTGCAAAGGTATTCCCATGCGCCCATCCGGCCGCGCCGCCGACCAAATGCGGACCATCTCGATCGAGACCGGCTTCACCAGGCATGCCGAGGGCTCGGTCCTCGTCAGCTTTGGCGACACCAAGGTGCTGTGCACCGCCAGCGTCGAGGAGCGGGTGCCGCCGTTCATGCGCGGCAAGGGCGAAGGCTGGGTAACGGGCGAATATTCGATGCTGCCCCGCGCCACCCACACGCGCGGCAGCCGCGAGGCGGCCAAGGGCAAGCAGTCGGGCCGCACGCAGGAAATCCAGCGCCTGATCGGGCGTTCGCTGCGCTCGGTGACCGACCTCAGGAAACTGGGCGAGCGGCAGATCACGCTGGACTGCGACGTGCTCCAGGCCGACGGCGGCACGCGCACCGCCGCGATCAGCGGCGCATGGGTCGCGCTGCGCCTTGCGGTCCAGGGGCTGATGAAATCGGGCGCGATCAAGGACGATCCGCTGACCCGCAAGATCGCTGCGGTGTCCTGCGGCATCTGCAACGGCACCCCGGTCCTCGACCTCGACTATGCCGAGGATTCGAGCGCCGATGCCGATGCCAATTTCGTGCTGATCGAGGGCGGCCACATCGCCGAGGTCCAGGCCACCGCCGAAGGCTCGACCTATGACGAGGAGCAGCTCCTGCGCCTCCTGCGCCTCGCCCGCACCGGCTGCGACGAGATCTTCCGCGCGCAGGCCGCGGCGGTCGCCGGCGCATGACGGACGCTCCCCGCCTCGGTTCCGGTTCGCTGGTCATCGCCACGCATAACGCGGGCAAGCTGAAGGAAATTTCGGCCCTGCTGGCGCCCTATGGCATGAACTGCATCTCGGCAGGCTCACTGGGCCTGCCGGAACCGGCCGAGACGGGAAATACTTTCGCCGAAAACGCGCTGATCAAGGCGCGCGCGGCGGCGGAAGCGTCGCAGATCGCGGCGCTTGCGGACGATAGCGGCCTTTCGGTCGACGCGCTGGGCGGCAGGCCGGGCGTCTACACCGCCGACTGGGCGCAGCGGCAATGGTTCGAAGGCGATCCGGGCCGCGACTGGTACATGGCCATGGGCAAGGTCGAAGGGCTGCTGGCCGAGCAAGGCCCTGATGTCGACCGCAGCGCCCATTTCTCATGCACGCTGGCGATCGCCTGGCCCGACGGGCGGCACGCCGTGTACGAGGGTCGCGTCGAAGGGTCGCTGACATGGCCGCCGCGCGGTGCGTTGGGCTTCGGCTATGACCCGGTGTTCGTACCCGCGGGACGCGAGCAGACCTTTGCCGAGATCGACCCGGACGAAAAGCACGCGATCAGCCACCGCGCCGATGCGTTCGCAAAGCTGGTTGCCGAGCAGTTCGGCGCCTGATCGGTTCGCTCCCCGCAGGCCGGCGAACTTGCCGCCAAGACCCCGGCGTTAAGAGAATCTCAATAACCGCACCCGCACAATTCCCCCAGAAATCTCGAGTTCAGGAGATTTGCGTGGGTCGTCTCAAAATCACCCCGATCATCGACCAGCAGGCCATCAAGGCGCGCTGCCGCTATCGCATGGGAACGGGAGTCTCATTCCCCGCCAACCTGGTCGAGCTGACACAGGAAGGCGCCCGGATCGAGGGGATTTCCCGCCAGCTGGGTCCACGGGACAAGCTGACCATCTCGTTCGGCGGCCTGTCCGCGATCGACGCCGAGGTGCAATGGATCGAGCGTGGTCAGGCGGCGCATCTGCGCTTCATCAACCCGCTCTATCCCGCGGTGCACACCTTTGTGCTGGCCCGCCTGCGCGGCGCGCATTTCGAAGTGCGCCGCCCCAAGCCCAAGCCCGTCTTCCGCGCCTGCTGCTGACCGCCGCTCTGGCGCGGCAGGGCCGCATCGGCTAGGCGAACCTCCTGCCTGAAACGGGGAGGAAGGCCGGAGGATGTGCGTTGCTGCCGTGGCATGGGACTGCCACCCGGACCTGCTGCTTGTCGCCATCGCCAATCGCGACGAGTTTCACGAAAGGCCGACCGCCCCTCTTGCCCGCTGGAGCGATGCGGCCGATGTCATCGCCGGACGCGACCTGCGCGGCGGCGGAACCTGGCTCGGCGTGTCGGAGGCAGGGCATTTCGCGTTGCTGACCAATTTCCGCGATCCGCAAGGCTTTGCTCACGGCAGGCCGTCGCGCGGCGCGGTGGTGACCGATCTGCTGGCAGGCAGGACCCCCGCGCGGATGGATGCCATGAACCCGCTCAACGCCTTCCATGCCGCAGCCGGCGGGGCGCGCTTCCTCACCAACCATCCCGAACGCCTGGACCAGCCGCTGCCGGGCGGCATTCACGGCCTGTCGAACGGCCCGTTCGCCGCGCCATGGCCCAAGACCGCACAGCTATGCAGCGACCTGGGCATCTGGCTTTCGGGCGATGACCGCGACATAGAACCTTTGTTCGCGGCGCTGCGTGCGGAAAGGCCGCGACCGGCGGACCCCGCCCCGATGCACTCGCCCGAGCCCGACTATGCGCCCGTGTTCATCGCAAATCCCCGCTATGGCACCCGCTGCAGCACCGTCGTCACCATCACGCGCGGCGGTTCGGGCCAGATCGCGGAGCGCAGCTTCGATGCCGCTGCAAACCCCGTCGACACGCGCCGCATCGCCTTTCGCTGGCCGGCGCCGGGCTAGAGCACCGGCTGCCCCATGACATTTCCCGCGGGCCAGTAACGGCAGACCAGCCAGTCCTGACCGCCACCAGCGGCCACCGCGCAGCCGACCCTTTCGGTATCGCGCCAGATCAGCTGGGTATAATGCCCGACGTCGCGCCACTGGCCCGTGGCGGAGACGTCGGGAAAGCTCTCACGCTGGAAATGGCGCTTTTCGTCGATGAAGGTGCCGATCATCTCCTCGGCGGTGTAATAACGCTCGGTTCCGCGCCACAGGTTCTCGCCCGCCCCGCGCCGGGCGGACGGATCGGCGTGGTCCATGCTTTGCCTTCGCGCCAGCTCGGCGGCCCATTGCCCGGCTTCGGCGGCGAGCTGCGGATCCCATTCCAGCGGGGGCACGCCGACGCGGTCCCGCTCGTCATTATGGGCGGCCAGCAGACGCTGTGCAAAGCTGCCGGCAGGTACGCTCTCGACGCGCGGATATTTGTCCGAATAGCCCCATTGCTGCTGCGCCGATGCGGGCAGCGCCGCCGCCGCGACCACCATGCCCAAGGCGGTCAATCCCGCTGCGATCCCGTGCTTCATCTGTCGATCCCTGTGCGTTGGTCCTGTCACCAAGCTTGACTTGCAGCGCTGAACAGGTGCTGAAACGCCGCATGGCGCTGGCGCTCTACATCCATTGGCCTTTCTGCCTGAAGAAATGCCCCTATTGCGACTTCAACAGCCACGTCCGCAGCGGCGTCGACATCGGGGCATGGGAAGCGGCGCTGCTGGCCGACATGGCGCATGAGCGCGAGGCGACCGGCCCGGATCCGCTGACATCGATCTTCTTCGGCGGCGGCACGCCTTCGCTGATGCCGCCCGCGCTGGTGGAACGGCTGATCGCGCAAGCGACCCGCCTGTGGACCCCCGCCCCCGGCCTTGAGATTACGCTGGAGGCCAATCCCTCCTCGGTCGAGGCGGCGGCCTTCGGCGATCTTGCGCGCGCTGGCGTCAACCGCGTGTCACTGGGCCTGCAGAGCCTGAACGATGAAGCATTGCGATTCCTTGGCCGCCTGCACGATGCCCGCGAGGGCACCGCCGCGCTGGAAGTGGCGCAGAATGCGTTCGAACGCGTCAGCTTCGACCTGATCTACGCCCGCCCCGGCCAGAGCGCCGCCGAATGGCAGGTGGAACTGGCGCGCGCGCTGGCATTCGGGACGGGGCATCTCTCGCTCTACCAGCTGACGATCGAGCCGGGGACGCGCTTTGCCACCGATCATCGGCTTGGCCGCTTCGCCCTGCCCGAAGACGACCTGGCCGCCGATATCTTCACGCTTACCCGCGACATGACGGCAGCGGCGGGTCTGCCAGCCTATGAAGTCAGCAACCATGCTCGCCCCGGCGAGGAGAGCCGCCACAACCTGACCTATTGGCGCTATGGCGATTATGTCGGCATCGGCCCCGGCGCACATGGCAGGCGCCGATCGGTGGCGACGCAGCGCCATCGCAAGCCCGAAAACTACCTCTCGGCCTGCACCCGCAACGGCCACGGCATGTCCGAAAGCCGCCCGCTGGCCGCATCCGAACAGGCATCCGAAGCGCTGATGATGGGGCTGAGGCTGGAGGAAGGCGTCGATCTGGCGCAGATGGCGCACCGCTTCGGCCTGCCGGGGGACGCGCTGATCGATGCGGACAAGGCGCGCTTTTACCGGGGGCTTGGCATGATCGAGCGCGATGGCCCACGTCTGCGGGTCGCGCCGCAGGGCATGGTGCTGCTCGACGCCTTGCTGGGCGAGCTTGTTTCCGCCGAATTGCTGGCCGCGACATGAACATGCGCGCCGACCTGCTGGAGCAATGGCACGCGCATCTGGCATTCGGACTTCGCCGATCGCCGCATACGGTGCGCGCCTATGGCGACGCGGCGCGGCGGTTCCTGGAATGGCTTGGCGACGGGGAATGGTTGGGCGACGGGGCGGACTGGCGGCAGGTGGCGGGCTGCAAGGCGGCGGACATGCGCCGCTATCTGGCGATGCGGCGCGGCGGCGGGCTTTCCAATGCCTCGGCCGCGCGGGAATTGTCGGCACTGAAGGCGCTGATCAAATTCGCGCTGGCGCAATCGGGGAACGAGGACCTGGCCCCTCCCCGCCTGCGCGGCCCGCGCGTCGCCAAGGGCCTGCCCCGCGCGGTCACTCCGGACGAGGCAGTGAACCTGGCCGAAACCGCTGCCGAGAATGCGGACATCGACTGGATCGGCGCGCGCGACCGCGCGGTCCTGCTGCTGCTGTATGGCGCGGGCCTGCGCATCGACGAGGCGCTGTCGCTGGATTGCGGCATATTGCCGATCGGCGCGACGATCACCGTGACCGGCAAGGGCCGCAAGCAGCGGGTCGCACCGATCGTGCCGCTGGTGAAGCAGGCGATCGAGGATTATCTTGCGCGGCAGCCATGGCCCGCGGGGCCGCGCGATCCGCTGTTTCGCGGGGCCAAGGGCGGCCGCCTGTCGCAAGGCGTGGTGCAAAAGGCCACCGCTCGTGCACGCGTCTTGCTTGGCCTGCCCGCCAGCGCCACGCCCCATGCGCTGCGCCACAGCTTCGCGACGCATCTGCTGGCGGCGGGCACCGATCTGCGCAGTCTTCAGGAACTTCTGGGCCATGCCAGCCTCGGCTCGACCCAGATCTATACCAAGGTGGATGCGGCCGTCCTGCTCGACGTCTACCGCGACGCGCATCCCCGAGAGCGCGAGGACTGAGGCCTACTCGCTGTCCTGCACCCGCTCACGCGGCTTCCATGTGACGACACGGAAGACATAGCCGACCAGCATCAGCCCGATCAGCACCCAGGTGCCGATACCGACCCAATGTTCGAAATCGGTGACGAAGCCGGCAAGCAGGCTGGCACCCGCGATCAGCAAGGTGTTCCAGATCGCGGCCCCGGCGGCAGTGAAGATGAGGAACCGCCACACGCTCATATGCGCGAGGCCAGCGGGCAGCGAAACGATGGTCCGCATCAGCGGCGAAAAGCGCAGGAAGAACACCACCCACTGGCCGTGCTTGCGGAAGAAGCGGCTCGTTTCCTCGACATGCTGCCAGTCCAGCGTCAGCCAGCGGCCGTGGCGTTCGATGAACGGCTCCAGCCGGCGATAGCCGTATCTGTAGCCGATCCAGTACCAGACGTAATTGCCGGCCAGTGATCCGACGGTCCCCCAGATCAGCAGGGGCAGAAACGACATCGTCCCGCGCGCGACCAGCAGCCCGCCCACGCCCATGATCACTTCGCTGGGGATCGGGGGGAAGATATTCTCGATCGCCATCAGGAGGGCTATGCCGAAATAGCCCCCCTTCTCGATCATGGTGATGATCCAGTCCGTCATTGGGTGGATAACGCAGCCGGGCCGTTATGGCTCCCCTTGCGCCGTCCTTCAGCGGCCAAGCCGTGCCTCGATCGCGTCCCAGATCATGCCGGGGGTATCGGTGCCGTTGAAATTGTCGACCGCGACGATGCCGGTCGGACTGGTGACGTTGATCTCGGTCAGCCATTTTCCGCCGATCACGTCGATCCCCACGAAGACGAGGCCCAGTTCCTTCAGCTGCGGCCCCATCGCGTCGCAGATCTCCTGCTCACGCGGGGTCAGCAACGTGCTTTCGGCGTACCCGCCCTGCGCCAGGTTCGATCGGAACTCCCCCTCGCCCGGCTTGCGGTTGATTGCGCCCGCGACGATGCCGTCGATCAGCACGATGCGCTTGTCGCCTTCGCTCACTTCGGGAAGGAAGGGCTGGACCATGAAGGGTTCGGGCCAGGTGGTGTTGAACATCTCGACCAGTGCGGAAAGATTGCCGCCGTCCTTGTCGATCTTGAACACCGCCTTGCCGCCATTGCCGTGCAGCGGCTTGATGACGACCGCGCCGTGCTCGGCCATGAAATCGCGCACTTCCTCGATCCGGCGGGTGATCAGCGTGGGCGGCATGAAGCGTGCGAAGTCCAGCACATAGACCTTTTCGGGCGCATTGCGGACCGAAACCGGGTCATTCACGACCAGCGTCTCGCCCTTCAGCCGCTCGAGCAGCCAGGTGCCGGTGAGATAGCCGATGTCGAAGGGCGGATCCTGGCGCATCAGCACGACATCGATGTCGCTGCCGAGGTCGATGGTGCGATGCTCGCCCATCTCGAAATGATCGCCCTTGACCTTGCGGACCGTTACCGGCGCGGCCCACGCGGTCACGCGCCCGCCGCCCGAACCGTCGGACTTCCAGCTGAGCGAGCGCACGTCGTAATGGAACAGGCTATATCCGCGCTTTTGCGCCGCAAGCATCAGGGCGAAGCTGGAATCGCCAGTGATATTGATCGTCTCGATCGGGTCCATCTGGACGGCGATGCGCAAGGGATGGGGCACGGTTCTTCCTTTAATGGCAGGCATCAGAACTGGCCTGCATTCTCCAGATGGCGCGGCGGCTGGCCGGGTGCAAGCAGCAGCACGTCGATCCGCATGTCGTCGCCCGGCTGCAGGAAGCGATGCGCCTCCGCCTCGGCAGCGGCGCAGACCCGCGCCAGGCGGCGGGCGTCGATGGCGGTGTCCAGTCCGGCCGCGGTCTGGCGCCATTTGACTTCTATAAAGGCCACGATATGGTCCTTTCGCGCCACCAGATCGACCTCTCCCGCCGCATTTCGGACGCGGCGCGCCAGGATCTGCCAGCCGCCGGCGTGGAGGAACAGCGCAGCCTCGTCCTCGCCGCGGCGGCCCTGCTTTTCGGCGCGGGTGCGGCGAACGGCTTCGCCCTTCACGCCTTCAGTTCCATCGCGCGTGCATACAGCGTCTTGCGGTCGAGGCCGTGCGCCTTTGCCAGCTTCGCCGCCGCCTGGCTCGGCTTGTCGGTCGTCAGCGCCTCGGCCAGCAGGGCGTCGATGTCGATGTCCTCCGCCGCCTCGGCGACAGGGGGGCCGATCATCAGCACGATCTCGCCCCTTGGCGGATGGGCGGTGTAATGGGCGGCCAGTTCGCCGGCCATCCCGCTGCGGCATTCCTCGTGCATCTTGGTGAGTTCGCGGCCCACTGCGATGGTCCGGCCCGGCAGCGCCTGACCGATCGCCTCGAGCGCGGCGACCAGGCGCGGCGCGGTTTCATAGAAGACGAGGCTGCTGCGAATGCCGGCCAGTTCGGCCAGCACGTCGGCGCGCGCCTTCGCCTTTTGCGGCAGGAAGCCCGCGAACAGGAAGCGGTCGGTCGGCAGCCCCGCAATCGCAAGCCCCGCCACCACCGCGCTCGGCCCCGGAACAGTGACCACGTTCAGGCCCCTTGCCCGCGCTTCGTGTACAAGCCGGTAGCCGGGATCGGAAATCAGCGGCGTGCCCGCGTCGGACACCAGCGCCACCGGCGCGTCGGCGGCCAGGTCCAGCAGGCCCCCGCGCGCGCGCTCGTCGGCGTGGTCGTCATGACGGATCAGCCGCTTCTTCAGCCCCAGGTGCTGCATCAGCCGTCCGGTGACGCGCGTATCCTCGCACGCGACGGCCTCTGCCCCGCGCAGTATGGAAATGGCGCGCAGGGTGATGTCACCGAGATTGCCAATCGGCGTCGCTACAATATAGAGACCCGGTTCGAGGGATTCATCGCGTTGGTCCATGATCCGCGCTGATGCACGCCGTACTCTGGGAGATGCAAGCATGAACACGCGGGTCGCACCCAACTCCGCGCCTTTTGGCGTCCGCACCGCCGCCGACGACCGGACCATGGGGCGCCGCCGCGCCATCCGCATGGGCGCGGTCGGCTTTGGCGCGCTGGTGCTGGCAGGGTGCAAGGGCATCATTCCCGACGGGGGCAGCGCGCCCCCTCCCCCGCCGCCGCCGGTCGAGGGGCCGAGCGCGGGCGAACTGCCCGACGTGGACGAGGCGCGCCACCGCGTCGCGCTGCTGGTGCCGATGTCGGGCCAGAACGCCGCCGTGGGGCAAAGCCTGTCGAACGCAACCACCATGGCGCTGCTCGACACCAATACGTCGAACATCCGCATCACCAGCTATGACACCGCCAGCGACCCCGCGGGCGCTGCCCGGCGCGCCATCGCCGATGGCAACCGGCTGATCCTGGGCCCGCTGCTGGGCGAGAATGTCGATGCGGTGCAGGCCGTGGCCCGCCCCGCGCGGGTGCCGATCATCAGCTTTTCGAACGACAGCCAGGTGGCGGGCGACGGGGTCTATGTGATGGGGCAGATCCCCTCGCAGTCGATCGAGCGGACCATGACATATGCCCAGCAGAACGGCATCACGCGCTTTGCCGCGCTGGTGCCCAGCGGCGAATATGGCAAGCGCGCTTCGGATGCAATGCTGGCACATGCCCGCCGCACCGGGACACAGGTCGCCGCGATAGAGACCTATGACCGCGACAACAGCTCGCTGGCATCGGCAGTCCGCCGCCTGCAGGAAAGCGGCGATTACCAGGCGGTTCTGATCGCCGACGGGGCGCGCATCGCGGTGCGCGCGGGGCCGATGCTGCGCGATGCGGACCAGATGGCCAAGATCCTCGGCACCGAATTGTGGAGCGGGGACGCGCAGATCGCGCAGACGCCCGCGCTGCGCGGCGCATGGTTCTCGGCCGTGTCGGATGCGCGGTTCCAGCGGCTGTCGGACAGCTATAAAAGCCGGTTCGGTTCGGCCCCCTATCGCGTTTCGGCGCTGGGCTATGACGCGGTCCTGCTGACGATCCGGATCGCGCGCGACTGGCAGCCGGGCGATCCGTTCCCGGTGTCGCAGCTGGACGATCCCGCCGGGTTCCTCGGCCTGGACGGGGCGTTCCGCTTCGACGACGGCGTGGTGAAGCGCGCGTTCGAAGTGCGCGAGGTTACGGTGAACGGAATGAAAGTGGTTTCGCCCGCCCCGGCCAGCTTCGACTGATCCGCTTCGCGCCGGCGTTCGAGGGTGGGGAAGGAGTTGACGAGGCGGCGCCCTTGCCAGCTCTCACCCGTTGGGTAGCGGGTGGGGGAACGAGAGCCGAAGAGACATGTGCCGCGGGTTTTCCGCCCCGCGGACCCGTTCCTTATGCCGCGCCGCGCCTGTTCAGTAAAACGCGAAAAACCTGCGACAAAAATCGATTCGGTCGATCAGTCGCGCACAGCGCTGCTTATAACTTCCCGCGAAAGCTTGATCGGGGGGGCCGCGCGGGCCTAGCCTTGCGGCCATGCCACAAGACAATTCCGAAGACCTGTTCGACGCCAAGGCCACCGCCGCCGCGAAAAGCTATGACAGCTCCTCGATCGAGGTGCTGGAGGGGCTGGAGCCCGTACGCCGCCGCCCCGGCATGTATATCGGCGGCACGGACGAGCGTGCGCTGCATCACCTTGCCGCCGAGGTTCTCGACAACTCGATGGACGAGGCGGTGGCGGGCCATGCCAACCGGATCGAGGTCACGCTGGAAAAGGGCGAACCGGGCACGGCGGGCCGCATCACCATATCCGACAACGGGCGCGGCATGCCCATCGACGAGCATCCCAAATATCCCGGCAAGTCGGCGCTGGAAGTCATCCTGACGACGCTGCATTCGGGGGGCAAGTTCTCGGGCAAGGCATATGCCACCAGCGGCGGCCTGCACGGCGTTGGGGTGTCGGTGGTGAACGCGCTGTCGGCTCTGACCCGCGTGGAAGTGGCACGCGACAAGAAATTGTATGCGCAGGAATTTTCGAAAGGGCATCCCAAGGGTCCCATCGAGCACATCGGCGCCGCCCCCAACCGGCGCGGCACCACCGTCACCTTCACCCCCGATACCGAGATCTTCGGCGCGCAGAAGTTCAAGCCCGCGCGGCTGTTCCGCCTTGCCCGGTCCAAGGCCTATCTGTTCGCGGGCGTCGAGATCCGCTGGAAGTGCGACCCCGAACTGGCGAGCGAGGATGTGCCGGCCGAGGCGGTGTTCCAGTTCCCCGGCGGGCTTTCCGACCATCTGAAGGAACAGGTCGGCAGCCGCGAATGCGTCACGACCGAGTTCTTCTCGGGCTCGCAGGATTTCCCCGCGAACGAGGCGGGCGATCAGCAGGGCCGCGTCGAATGGGCGATCGCATGGCCGCTGTGGTCCGACGGATCGTACAGCTGGTACTGCAACACCATCCCGACCCCCGATGGCGGCACGCATGAACAGGGCCTGCGCGCGGCGTTGACCAAGGGGCTGCGCGGCTTCGCCGATCTGGTGGGCCAGAAGAAGGCCAAGGACATCACCCCCGACGACGTGGTCACGGGCAGCGAGGTGATGTTGTCGGTGTTCATCCGCGACCCGCAGTTCCAGTCGCAGACCAAGGACCGCCTGACCTCCCCCGAAGCGGCGCGGCTGGTCGAGAATGCGGTGCGCGACCATTTCGACCATTTCCTTGCCGACAACATGGACCGCGGCAAGGCGCTGCTTGGCGCAGTGATGGAGCGGATGGACGAGCGGCTGCGGAGGAAGCAGGAGCGCGAGATCAAGCGCAAGACCGCGACCAATGCCAAGAAGCTGCGCCTGCCCGGCAAGCTGACCGATTGCAGCGGCGAGACCGGGGCGGAGACCGAGCTGTTCATCGTCGAGGGCGATTCGGCGGGCGGCAGCGCCAAGCAGGCGCGCGACCGCAAGACGCAGGCGATCCTGCCGATCCGCGGCAAGATCCTGAACGTCGCCAGCGCCAGCGCCGACAAGATCCGCGGCAACCAGGAAATCGCCGACCTGACGCTGGCCATGGGCTGCGGCATCCGCAAGGACTGCAATCCCGACGACCTGCGCTATGACCGCATCATCATCATGACCGACGCCGATGTCGACGGCGCGCATATCGCGACCCTGCTGATGACCTTCTTCTTCCAGGAGATGCCCGAGGTCGTTCGGCGCGGTCATCTGTTCCTGGCCCAGCCGCCGCTGTACCGGCTGACCGCGGGGAAGGAGAGCCGCTATGCCCGCGACGACGCGCATCGCAAGGAGCTGGAGGAGACGGTCTTCAAGAACAGGAAGGTCGAGGTTTCGCGCTTCAAGGGACTGGGCGAGATGAACCCGCAGCAGCTGCGCGAAACGACGATGAGCCCCGAGAGCCGGGGCCTGATCCGCATCACCTTGCCGACCGAATACGAACAGCGCGCGGGCGTGTCGCGGCTGGTGGACGAGCTGATGGGCCGCAATCCGGAGCATCGGTTCAATTTCATCCAGAACCGTGCGGGCGAACTGGACCGCGACATGATCGACGCGTGACGGGGCCCTCCCCCGGCGCGCCTGGCGAGAACCTGCCCGATCCGCTGATACGGCGGATCCACCTGATCATCGTGGCCGTGATGGAAGTCGTCATGGCGGGCGAACTGGTCGTGCTGGCGATGGAACAGCGGTGGATGGGGATCTTCCTTGTCCTGATGCTGATGGCGGTGATCGGCGTGCCCGCCCTGTTCCCGCAGAAGCTACCCGTGTTCATCCCGGTCGAGATCCAGATCTTCGTGGTCCTGTTCATCTTCGCCACGCTGTTCCTGGGCGAGGTGCGCGATTATTACGAGCGTTTCTGGTGGTGGGACCTGGTGCTGCACACCAGTTCGGGCGTGCTGCTGGGGCTGCTGGGCTTCCTGTTCGTCTATATGGTCAATGAAAACGAGCTGGTCGACGTGACCATGAAGCCCAGCTTCGTCGCATTGTTCGCGTTCTTCTTCGGCGTCGGCATCGGTGCCTTGTGGGAAATCATGGAGTTTGGCGCGGACCAGCTGCTGGGCATGAACATGCAGAAGCCGATGCTGGGCGATCCGTCGGGGCTGACCGACACGATGTGGGACCTGATCGTCGACACGCTGGGGTCCGCCATCATGGCACTGGCGGGCTGGCGATACATGCTGCGCGCGCGGCGGGATCGCACGGATTACTGGCTGCGGCGCTTCGTCCGGCGCTATCCGCGGCTGTTCGGGCGCTGATTGGCGGCCATTCGGCGCGCTTGCGTTGCTGCGATGCGGTATCTAGCCTGCCCGGAAACGGACTGAGAGGCAGGAACCCAGCATGCAGCGCTTTACCGGCACCGAGAATTATGTCGCGACCGACGATCTGAAGGTCGCCGTCAACGCCGCCGTGACGCTTCGGCGCCCGCTGCTGGTGAAGGGCGAGCCGGGCACCGGCAAGACCGTGCTCGCGCACGAGATCGCCAGGGCCATCCGTGCGCCGCTGATCGAGTGGGGCGTGAAATCCACCACCAAGGCGCAGCAGGGCCTGTACGAATATGACGCGGTCGCCCGCCTGCGTGACGGACAGCTTGGCGACGAGCGCGTTCACGACATCTCGAACTACATCCGCAAGGGCAAGCTGTGGGAGGCGTTCACCTCGCCCGAACTGCCCGTGCTGCTGATCGACGAGATCGACAAGGCCGACATCGAGTTTCCCAACGACCTGCTTCAGGAACTCGATCGCATGAACTTCGACGTGTACGAGACCGGCGAGCGGATCGAGGCGAAGGAGCGGCCCATCGTGGTCATCACCTCGAACAACGAGAAGGATTTGCCCGACGCCTTCCTGCGCCGCTGCTTCTTCCACTACATCAAGTTCCCCGATCCCGAGACCATGGCCGAGATCATCGAGGTGCATTTCCCCGGCATCCAGCAGCGGCTGGTGTCGAAGGCGATGGAGATGTTCTATGAAATCCGCGACGTGCCGGGGCTGAAGAAGAAGCCCAGCACCAGCGAATTGCTCGACTGGCTGAAACTGCTGCTGGTCGAGGACATGCCGCTGGAGACATTGCAGCAGAAGGACCCGACCAAGGCGATCCCGCCGCTGCACGGCGCATTGCTGAAGAACGAGCAGGACGTGATGCTGTTCGAACGGCTCGCCTTCATGGCGCGGCGCGAACGATAGGCGCCGATCAGGGGGGAGAGAGGCGCATGTGGATCATGAAAGGCGCGGCACTGGGTATCGCGGCGGTGCTGTCCGCGGCGACGGCGCGGGCGGAATCGCAGCCCATCGA
The DNA here is from genome assembly GCF_001661675.2 of Croceicoccus marinus. Taxonomy (NCBI): domain Bacteria; kingdom Pseudomonadati; phylum Pseudomonadota; class Alphaproteobacteria; order Sphingomonadales; family Erythrobacteraceae; genus Croceicoccus; species Croceicoccus marinus. The sequence goes on from NZ_CP019602.1 coordinate 1,648,565, forward strand.
CATCGCCGACGATGCCAGCTGGGTGCACGAGGATACCGGCATCACCGCGCCGCCCGCGATCGATGGCCTGCGCCGGTTCAACGCGACCTCCTATCTTCCGAACGGAGCGAACAACGGCTTTTCCTATAGCAGCGAGGACGAGGGGGAGCTGTTGTCGCTCTACGTCTATCGCGCGGGGTTCGTCGATGTCGCGATGTGGGGCGATGTCGCGATGATGTCGATGGCGGCCAACGCAAGCTATGACGGTGTCGATTACGGGAAGGGCCATGTCTCGCTGTTCGGAGACGACCGGATCGGCACCGACAGCGGGATCCGCTTCGTCATGCCTGTGCAGGGCAAGTTCCGGGCGACGGGGCTTGCGCTCTATGCGCTCGACCGCTGGCTGGTGAAACTGCGCTATTCCTCTGCCGCGCTGGATCCGCAGGCGCTCGACGCGCGGCTGGCCGGGCTGGTGCGGCAGATCGCCCATGCGCCCCCTGCCCGGCCCGCCCCCGCCGCCTATCGGGTCGAGCAATGCGGCAAGCCCATCAAGGAGAAAAAGGCCAGGCGCGCCGCGCTGGACGGGGGTCAGATGCTGGTGCAGGCGATGGGATATTCGCTGATCTTCGACGAAACCAGGGAAAAGGCCGAGCGCGTCACCGCCCCCGGACCGGTGCCCAGGCTGTGCCGCGACATGCTGGAATCGCAAGGCGCGATGCTTGTCTATCGCCCCGTCGATAACGAACGGGGCTATCGCATCGCGCTGGGGGACAGCGGCATCTCGATCTCCGTTTCCCAAGGCATGCTGCCCGATGATGGCGAAACCTATTGGGCGGCCCTGTCGAACGGCAGCGCGGTCGAACTCTATCGCCCTTTCGATGGCCTTCCCCGGATAGAGCAGACCATGGACGCGGTCTCAGACGAATCGCCGGTGGCGGCAGTGACGCGCAAGCCGGAGGGGGGCAGCGACGTCAGGATCCTGGCGCTGGAATGATCCCATGCTTCTGAACTTCCTCGACGAACTGCGCAGCGCGGGCATTCCCGCCAGCCTCAAGGAGCATCTGCTGCTTCTGGAGGCGCTCGACCGCGAGGTGATCGAGCGCCGGCCCGAGGATTTCTATTACCTCTCGCGCGCGGTCTATGTGAAGGACGAGGGGCTGCTCGACCGGTTCGATCAGGTGTTCCAGAAGGTGTTCAACGGCGTGCTGTCGGACCTGAACGACGACCGCACCGACATTCCCGAGGAATGGCTGCGCGCCGTGGCCGAGAAATTCCTGACGCCCGAAGAATTGGCCAAGATTGAGGAACTGGGCGACTGGGACGAGATCATGGAGACGCTGAAGAAGCGTCTGGAGGAGCAGGAAGGCCGTCACCAGGGCGGCAATAAGTGGATCGGCACCGGCGGGACCAGCCCGTTCGGCCATTCGGGCTATAATCCCGCGGGCGTTCGCATCGGCGGGCAATCGAAGCACAAGCGCGCGCTGAAGGTCTGGGAAAAGCGCGACTTCGCCAATCTGGACAACACCAGAGAACTGGGCACGCGCAACATCAAGGTGGCGCTGCGCCGCCTGCGCCGGTTCGCGCGCGAGGGGGCCGCGGAGGAGCTGGACCTCGACGCGACCATCGCGGGCACGGCGCGGCAGGGCTGGCTGGATATCCGCATGCGGCCCGAGCGGCACAATGCGGTGAAGCTGCTGCTGTTCCTGGACGTGGGCGGTTCGATGGACCCGCATGTGAAGCTGGTCGAGGAATTGTTCTCCGCCGCGACGGGGGAGTTCAAGAACATGGAGTTCTTCTACTTCCATAACTGCCTGTACGATTTCGTCTGGAAGGACAATTCGCGCCGCTGGCAGGACCGCACCCGGACGTGGGACATCCTTCACAAGTACGGGCACGACTACAAGGTGATCTTCGTCGGCGATGCCGCGATGAGCCCCTATGAAATCTCGCACCCCGGCGGGTCGGTCGAATACATGAACGACGAGGCTGGCGCGGTGTGGCTGCAGCGCGTGGCCAATACCTATCCGGCAACGATCTGGCTGAACCCCGAAGCAGAGCGCGCCTGGGACTACAGCCAGTCGAACCGCATGATCCGCCAATTGCTGAACGACCGCATGTACCCGCTGACGCTTGACGGGATCGAGGAGGCGATGCGGCAATTGAGCCGGAAGCAGGGATAGCGTAGAATGGCGGCCTGAAAGGAACCAGGGCGATGACCATTGCAACGGCCGTAGTTCCGCTTCTTGCGCTTGTGATGGCCGCGCCCGTCCCGGCCCAGACGGCAGCACCGGATAGCCTGGCGCTGCCGAATCATGCGGATCGGCCGCTTGCGGAAAACCGGCAGCGATGCCGCGAACGCATCGCGATAGTGCGCGATGATCGCGGCCTTCCCCCGCTGCCCGAACTGGATCGAGATCGGGATCGAACCGGACCAGAACCGCTTTTGATCGCCGCGGTGGATCGTCAGATCGACGGGTGTCCGGTTCTCGTCATGTACCGCGACCATGATGACATTCGCGAAGTCCCGCAGCCGGACGACCGCCGCGCGGGCCTGATGCCCGCCGGCTGAACCGGCCCTTCAGTAAAGCAGGAACGGCGCGATGTCTTCGCGCCAGCGTGCCTCGTCCGCGCCGGCAATCGCTTCCAGATCGGCGGGCGTCGATGCAGGGTCGTCGACCCATTCGCGCAGCGCCGGTCCGCCGTTGATGACGTCGATGGCCAGCCGGTCGAATTCATATTCGTACGGGAAATCCCGCCATAGATCGTAGTCGGGATACAGGCGGCGGATCGCCTTGAACGCCAGTGCCTGCAAACGCCACGGGCGGAAGGCGTGATGGTCGTAGAACGCCCCCTCCGCATGAATCATCAGGCCCGAGCAAAGCTTTCCGGCGTGCTTGTGGAACGTCGGTTCGAACCAGCATTCGCGCAGCGCGCAGCCTGCCAGCCATTCGGGCGCGAAGCGCTGCATCTCGGCCAGGATGGCCCTGGCATCCAGGTCGGGCGCACCGAACAGCACTTCCAGCGGGCGGGTGGTGCCGCGGCCTTCCGATACCGTCGCGCCCTCGATCATCACCGTCCCCGCATAGGCGCGCGCCATGTTTAAGTTCGCCGCGTTGGGACTGGGGTTGATCCAGATCCGGTCCTGCGGCCAGCCATGGCCGGAGGCGGCGTCGGGCTGCCAGCCCTCCATCGCGATCACGCGGTATCGCACGTCCAGGCCGAAATGGTCGATGAACCAGTGCCCCATCTCGCCCATGGTCATACCATGGCGCATGACCATGGGGCCCGCGCCGACGAAACTTTCCTGTCCGGGCAGCAGCAGCGTGCCTTCGACCGGGCGCCCCGCAGGGTTCGGGCGGTCGAGCACCCAGACTTCCTTCCCCGCCTCGGCAGCAGCCTCAAGCATGTAGAGCAGCGTCGTCACGAAGGTGTAGATGCGGCAGCCAAGGTCCTGCAGGTCGAACAGGAACACGTCGGCGGTCGACATCATCTGGCCGCTGGGGCGCCGCACCTCGCCGTAAAGGCTGAAGACCGGGATGCCATAGGCCGGGTCCGTCTCGTCCGCGGTCTCGACCATGTTGTCCTGCTTGTCGCCCTTCAGCCCGTGCTGCGGGCCGAAGGCGGCGGTGACGTTGATATCGCCGCACGCGATCAGCGCGTCGAGCGAATGGGTCAAATCCGCCGTGACCGATGCCGGATGCGCGACCAGCGCGACCCGCTTGCCCTTGAGCGGAGTGCGCAGGGCCGGATCGGCCAACAGGCGGTCAATGCCGAATTTCACGGTGGGATAAGACATCAGGCGGGCTCGATCTCGTGCAAAAAGGAATCGGGGTGGTGGAAGTCGGGACGCGCACCGGGATGGATCAGCGCCCAATAGGACAGGTGCCCGCCCTCTTCCTCAAGCACCATCGACAGGTTGGCGCGGGTGAAGCCGGTGATCTCGCGCGGGTTCAGCCGGGCATCCAGCACCACCATCGTGTCGCCCGTCCGCACCGAGATCTCTGGCAGTTCGAGCGGTTCGTACTGCCCGGCCGTCTGGCGGTAATCGCGGAAATCATAAGCGGCCCAGCGCCCGTTCGGGGCGAAATTATACTCGCGGTAACCCGGCGTGTCGGGGGCCAGGAAAAGCTCGGCGCAGCTGTGCTTCCACAACTCGTCGCCGCGGCCCCTGCCGGTGAACGGGGGAAGGACCAGCCGGTCGATGCCGGTGATGCGATAGCGCGCCAGCAGGCTGCCCGCCGAACCGCCGGTTCCGGGCAGGCGGATCAATTGGGCCTCCACCCGCTCGATCGCGAGCGGCGGCGTTTCGGCATGGCAGATGAGGCGCGACATCCGCCCTTCCTGCCCAAGCCTTCGCGGCTGCGCAATCGCCGTGATGCAGCCTGTGTGAAACTGCCGCTTTCCGGTTCCGGTGCTCCGTGCTAACCGCCGCGCCATCATGAGCCAGTACCATTCCGATCTGCTGCGCCTGCTGGACGAGCGGGGCTATATCCACCAGATGACCGATGCCGCCGCGCTCGATGCGCTGGCGCAGAAGCAGATCGTGCCGGGCTATATCGGCTTCGATCCGACCGCGCCTTCGCTTCATGTCGGCGGCATGGTGCAGATCATGCTGCTGCGCCGGCTGCAGCAGGCCGGTCACAAGCCGATTGTCCTTATGGGTGGCGGCACCGGCAAGATCGGCGACCCCAGCTTCAAGGACGAGGCGCGCAGCCTTTTGAGCGAGGAAAGGATCGCGGCGAATGTCGCGTCGATCCGGACCGTGTTCGAACGTTTCCTGAAATTTGGCGACGGCCCGACCGATGCGGTCATGGTCGACAATGCCGACTGGCTGGACCGGCTGGAATACATCCCCTTCCTGCGCGAGGTCGGCCAGCATTTCTCGGTCAACCGCATGTTGAGCTTCGATTCGGTGAAAACGCGCCTGGATCGCGAGCAGTCGCTCAGTTTTCTTGAATTCAACTACATGATCCTTCAGGCCTATGACTTCCGGGAACTGGCCCAGCGTATGGGTTGCCGGCTGCAGATGGGCGGAAGCGACCAGTGGGGCAATATCGTCAACGGCGTCGAACTGGCGCGCCGCATGGACGGGAACGAGGTTTTCGGCGTCACCACACCGCTTTTGACGACCGCGGACGGGACCAAGATGGGCAAGACCGTCGCCGGCGCGGTCTGGCTGAACGAGGACATGCTGCCTGCCTATGATTTCTGGCAGTACTGGCGCAATTGCGACGACCGCGACGTCGGCCGCTTCCTGCGCCTGTTCACCGATGTTCCGCTGGACGAGATCGCCCGGCTCGAAACGCTGGAAGGCAGCGCGATCAACGAGGCGAAGATCCGCCTTGCCGACGAAGTCACCGCGCTGTGCCGGGGCGAGGATGCGGCGATGTCCGCGCGCCGGACCGCCGAAGACGTCTTCGCCCGCGGCGGCGTGGGCGAGGATCTGCCCGAGCTGGCCCTGCCCGCCGAAGGCATGCCGATCGTGGCCGCGCTGACAGCGATCGGCTTTACCAAGTCGAACGGCGAAGCCAAGCGCAAGGTGGCCGAGGGCGCGGTCAGGCTGGACGATGCGGCGGTCGGCGATCCGCAGATGATCGTCACCCCGGTGGACGGCCGGAAGATCAAGCTGTCACTTGGCAAGAAGCGGCATGGGCTGCTGACGCTGCAGGGCTGAAATACACCTGTGGGAACACGGCCCAGGGACAACATTTTTAACGAAATATTCGCCATTCCCGCTTAGCCTTGGTCTTCTGGATGTGGAGGAGATGAACAGTGCTTGGCGGCGCCCAACTTTCGGTAACGGATCTGCGCCGCGCGGCGCGCCATCCGGTGGATTATCCGGTACTTGCCGAGCATCGCCGCCTGGGTGACGTCCATCTGCTGATCGTCAACCTGTCCGCCAACGGCTTCATGATCCAGGGCGAAAGCCCGCTGGGCCGGGGCGAGCGCGTGCTGATCCGCCTGCCCATCATCGGCCGGATAGAGGCGCATGTGATCTGGGTCGCCGACGACCGCGCCGGTTTCCAGTTCGAACGCATCGTGCGCCCCGACCTTTTCCGCCAGCTGGTCGAGGAAATGCAGCCGCGCGCCAGGGGCCGCCGCCGCCGCGGTTGATCCGGCGGCTGATCCGGCGTCTGGCGCGCGCTATGGCTTGCAATCGCCGTGCCGGCGCGACACATCGCGGGTCATGACAGAAGAATCGCTCAAGAACATCGCGCTGCTGATCGACGCGGACAATACGACCCCGCGCGGCATCGATCCCGTGCTGACCGCCCTTGCCAAGCTGGGGCAGGTGAATATCCGCCGCGCCTATGGCAACTGGGCCAAGCCCGCGCTGACCAAGTGGGCGGGACTGACCAATCGATATGGCATCCGCCCTCAGCAGCAGTTCGACCTGACCAAGGGCAAGAACGCCACCGACATGGCGATGACGATCGACGCGATCGACCTGCTTTACCAAGGCAAGGTCGACGGTTTCGGCATCATGAGCAGCGACAGCGATTTCACCCCGCTGGTGACACGGCTGCGACAGGACGGGCTGACGGTCTATGGCTTCGGCAGCGCCAAGGCGCCCGACGCGTTCCAGAACGCGTGCACGCGCTTCATCGACATCGACGCGCTGATCAAGGGCGACGAGGATATCGACGAAGGCTCGGTCCAGACCGCCAGTTCCAGGGACGAGCCCAAGCCGCGCGTCGATGACGAGATGATCGACCTGCTCGGCAAGTCGTGGCGCAACGCCAAGCGCGACGCGGACGGCTATGCGCGGCTTAGCGAAGTGGGGCAGATCGCGGGCAACCGGTCCAGCTTCGACGTGCGCAACTATGGCTACAAGCGGCTCAGCGATCTGCTGCGCTCGCTTGAACAGTTCGAGGTCACCGAAAGGGACGGGCATCCGGTGGTGAAGCGCCTGCGCTGACCGGCCCCGACCCTGAACCAACGAAAAAGGGCGGCCCCGCAAGGCCGCCCTTTCCCTTTGCACATCAAGCAGGCGATCAGCCGGCCTTCATGTCCGCATAGGCGATCCACGCCTTGGCGAGCGACGCGCGGTTGCCGCCGGTGATCTCGCCAAAGGCTTGCTTGGCTTCCGCCATCTTGCCCTGGTCGGCAAGCGCGATGCCCAAGCCCATCTGTGCCTTGGCCTTGTCCGCCGCGCCGGTTTCCAGTGCCTTGCGATACATCGCCTCGGCCTCTGCGGCCTTGCCATAGCCCAGATAGGTATCCGCCACCGCAAGCGCGCCATCGCCGGTCGCGCTGGCCGCATCGGCATCCAGCTCGCGCAGCGTCTGGTCGTAACGGTCGGCTCCGACGCGCGCGGCCTCGGTCACCATCGAATTGCCGGTCGGCAGCTGGGTCGAGCTGTCGGTGAAGGTCTTGGCTTCGCCCGGGCGACGCAGCGGCTGCATCAGCTCGATATAGGCCAGCGCCTGGCGATTGTCGGTGATGCCGTTGTCGCGCGCCATCAGGCGCAGCAGGTCCAGCTGCTCTTCATCGCTGAAGTTGGGGGTGTAGACCTCGACGATCTTGTAGGCCTGGTTGCGCGCCTGCTGGCGGCTGTCGGTCTGCAGCGTCAGCAGGCCCCAGTCATAGGCCTGCGCGGTCTGGCCTTGGTTCACCGAAGCGGCGAGGCCGTCGAACGCCCAGCCTTCGGGAACCGGCTGGCCCGCAGCCTGGCGCGCGTCGATCATCGAGCGCAGCTTGGTCAGGCCCTCTGCCGTCATGTCGTCGCGGAAATAGGCGTCGACCAGCAGCTTTTCAGCGTTGCTTTCGGTATAGCCGCCGTCGACCGCCTGCTGCAGCGCGGTGCGCGCCTTGGCGTAATCCTGCGCGTTGAAGGCCGTCTGGCCTGCGAAATAATGATACCTCGGCAGTTCCTCGGCCGGCAGCTTGCCGCTGTCGATCATCTGGTTGATGCCGCTGTTCTGCATCGAGAAATCAGCCATCTTCTGCCCGACGTTCAGTTCCATCTGGCCGAAGAACAGTCTGTCGTCCGGCGTCGTGATGGTCGGGCGCGCGGCTGCCATCTTGGCGGTGACGCCGCCCATCAGCTGGTCGACACGGGCGCGCGCCGCTTCAAGCTGCGACTGGGCCGCGGCACGCGCGGCATCGTCATCGGCGGACAGCGTGTTGTTCAGCGCGGTCATCGCCTGGTCCGAAGCGGCCTTCAGTTCCGGGTTATCGGCCGTGCCGTTCACCGATTCCTGGATCGCGATGGCATGGGGCTGGAACGCCTCGGAAATCTCGAGGCTGGATTCTTTTTCCTGCTTTTTCTGCGCATAGGCGGGAGCGGACACGCCCCCGACAGCGGTGACACCCAGGGTCAGGGCCAGTGCCATGGCCACGTGCGAAACGGAACGCTTCATCGAGTACTCCTTTGACTTACAGGCTTGGCGGATGCGCAGAGGGATGCGCAGCGCCCGATCTCTCACAAAAAATCGCGAACCAGATGGCGAGGAATATCCCGCATGACAACCGGTTCGCGTCGTAAAAATTACCCAAACAGGCCGCATCAGTACCAAGCCGCGACTGAATGCGGTTTGAATGGCAACGCTTTTGTGCGTTCGTGGTGCCCCCTTTCCGGCAGCAGGGCGACCGGACGGCGGCACGGGCCGGATCATCTGTGGAAAACGGCCCCTCGCGCCCTGCGTAGGGCCGGCTTCGCTGGCCATAGGCGGCGCCCTCGCCTAGTCTTGCCGGCAGACACGACAGTCTCATGATCTTACCAGAGCAGAACCCGCAGTGAACGATATTACCGAGCTTCCCCCGCAGCCTGGCCCCGACATCGAACCGATCGACATCGTCGACGAGATGAAGACCAGCTACCTCGATTACGCGATGAGCGTGATCGTGTCCCGCGCGCTGCCGGACGTGCGCGACGGGTTGAAGCCGGTGCACCGACGCATCCTCTATGCCGCGCAGGTCGGCGGTTATCATTCCAACCGCCCGTTCCGCAAATCGGCCAAGATCGTCGGCGACGTGATGGGTAACTATCACCCGCATGGCGACAGCGCGATCTATGACGCGCTGGCCCGCATGACGCAGGACTGGTCGATGCGGCTGCCGCTGATCGACGGCCAGGGCAATTTCGGATCGATGGACCCGGATCCGCCGGCGGCCATGCGCTATACCGAAAGCCGGCTGGCCAAGGCCGCCGACATGCTGCTGGCCGATCTCGACAAGGATACGGTCGATTTCGTCGACAATTACGACGGTTCGGACCGTGAGCCTTCGGTCCTGCCCGCGCGCTTTCCCAACCTGCTGGTCAATGGCGCGGGCGGCATCGCGGTCGGCATGGCGACCAATATCCCGCCCCACAATCTGGGCGAGGTGATCGACGGCTGCCTGGCGATGATGGACAATCCCGCCATCACTATCGACGAATTGTTCGAGATCATTCCCGGCCCCGACTTCCCCACCGCCCCGCTGATCCTGGGCCAGTCGGGCGCACGCGCCGCCTATCGCGAGGGGCGCGGATCGATCCTGCAGCGCTGCCGTCACGAGGTCGAGACCGGCCGCAACGATCGCCGCTCGATCGTGCTGAAGTCGATTCCCTATCAGGTCGGCAAGGCCGGGCTGGTCGAGAAGATCGCCGATGCCGCCAAGGACAAGCGGATCGAGGGCATCTCGGACATCCGCGACGAATCCAACCGCGAAGGCATGCGCGTCGTCATCGAACTGAAGCGCGACGCCTCGCCCGAGGTCGTGCTCAACCAGATCTGGCGCTATACGCCCGCGCAGTCGAGCTTTCCCGCCAACATGCTGGCGATCCGCGGCGGTCGCCCCGAAACGCTGAGCCTGCGGGACATACTGCAAAGCTTCATCCATTTCCGCGAAGACGTCATCACCCGCCGCACCAAGTTCGAGCTGAACAAGGCGCGCGAGCGGGCGCATATCTTGCTGGGCCTGGTCATCGCGGTGTCCAACCTGGACGAGGTGGTGCGCATCATCCGCGGTTCCGCCACGCCGCAGCTGGCGCGCGAGACGCTGCTGGCCCGCGCGTGGGAGATGGGCGACATCGCGCCCTATATCCGCCTGGTCGAAGCGATCGAGGATCACGAGGACACGGGCGACATCGCCGATTACCGCCTGTCGGAGCGGCAGGTTCGCGCCATCCTAGAGCTGCGCCTGCACCGCCTGACCGCGATGGGCCGAGACGAGATCGGCGACGAGCTTGAGAAGCTGTCGGTCGACATCCGCGAATATCTCTCGATCCTGGGCGACCGGGTGAAGCTGTACGGCGTGATGCGCGACGAGCTGATGGAGGTTCGCGACAAGTTCGCCACTCCGCGCCTGTGCGAGATAGCGCCCGCCTGGGACGGTCTGGAGGACGAGGATCTGATCGAGCGCGACGACATGGTCGTGACGGTCACCATGGACGGCTATATCAAGCGCACGCCGCTTTCCACCTTCCGCGCGCAGCATCGCGGCGGCAAGGGCCGCTCGGGCATGAGCACCAAGGAAGAGGATGCGATCACCTCGCTGTTCGTGACCAGCACGCATAATCCGGTGCTGTTCTTCTCGACCAGCGGCAAGGTCTATCGCATGAAGGTCTGGAAACTGCCCGAGGGCGGCCCGACCACGCGCGGACGGCCCATCGTCAACCTGCTGCCCGCGCTCGATCCGGGCGAGACCATCGCCACCGTTCTGCCCCTGCCCGAGGATGAGGATAGCTGGGGCGCGTTGCATGTCGTCTTCGCGACCGCGATGGGCAGCGTGCGGCGCAATTCGATGGATGCCTTCACCAACATCCCGTCGAACGGCAAGTTCGCGATGCGCTTCGACGAGGGGTCGGGCGACCGTCTGATAGGCGTGGCGCTGCTCGATTCCGCCGATGACGTGCTGCTCGCCAGCCGCGACGGCAAGGCGATCCGCTTCGCCGCCGAGGACGTGCGCGAGTTCCAGTCCCGCACTTCGACCGGCGTGCGCGGCATGACGCTGAAGGACGGGGACGAGCTGGTCTCGCTCTCGATCCTCAAGACCGTCGAGACCGATGCCGAGACGCGCGACGCCTATCTGCGCGTCGCGCCGTGGAAGGACGAGGACGCCGAACGGACAGAGGAACAGCAGGCCATGGCCGACGCGGAGGAATTCGTCCTCACCGTCTGCGCCAATGGCTATGGCAAGATCAGCTCGGCGTATGAATATCGCCGCACGGGCCGCGGCGGGCAGGGTATCGTCAATATCGACAATATCGCGCGCAACGGACCGGTGGTGAACAGCTTTGCAGCCAATGTCGGCGAACAGCTGATGCTGGTGACCGACAAGGCCAAGCTGATCCGCATAAACCTCGCCTCGCTGCGCGTGCTGGGCCGCAATACGGCGGGCGTGCGCCTGTTCGACGTGGGCAAGAACGAGCATGTCGTCTCGGTCGCGCGCATCGACGAAGAGGAAGCGCCCGAGACCGAGGCCGAGGAGGCCATCGTCGAGGAGATGATCGGACGGAATGCAGAGGAAACGCAGCCCACGCCGACGCAGGACCGCGACGACGACGCTCCGACCGAGGAGTAACGGTATAGGCCCGGGCGGCGGCGTGCCGCCCGGCACTTACCTGCGTTCGCGCCGCAGCATTGTGACGACCCCCGTCGCCACCAGCAATTGCCCGCCGTAATAGAGCGGCCAGACCAGCTCTCGCACCGATTGGCCCACCGCGCCACCGCGATCGACCAGCCGCGCGTTCACCGCGATCAGCAGCAGTTCGGACAGCAGATAGAACAGAGCGCCCAGCCCGACGCGCTGGCGCGGAAAGCGGCTGAGCCATGCCATGGCAGCCATAATCGCCAGTAGCGCAGCCGATGCCGCGACTGCCCCCTGCCCCGTTTCGCCGACCATCAGGAACCACGCCAGCACCGGCGCGATCACCACCGCGGCAAGCCCCGCAGCCATGACGGCGGGCTTCACACCAGGTCGGTGGTTGCGCCAGTACAATGCGATCGCAATCAGCTGAGACAGCGCATGCGCCAGCCCGCCCCAGCCATATTCCAGCGTGGTCAGGCAATCGCCGATCGCCGCGGCCACCATGACCAGCGCGATCAGCACGCCGTCGCTGCCAAGCGAACGCTGCCACGCATAGACCGCCAGCAAGCCGACCGGCACGCCCCTCAACAGCAACTGGTATAGACCGGGCGTCTGGGTCCCCTCGATCGCCAGCCACCAGATGATGGCGGCCGCGATGGACAGCAGCAGCCAGGGGCGGCGTTCGATCAATGCGCGTTTTACCATCAGTGCTCCAACTGGCCGTTTTCGGTCGGGGCGGCCTGATTGCATTTGCCAAGCCATGGGCGCAATCGCTAACCCGCGCGCATGAGCACAAATGCACAACAGATCCATATCATCGGCGGCGGGCTCGCAGGGAGCGAGGCGGCGTGGCAACTCGGGCGGCGGGGTTTCAGCGTCCGGCTTTCGGAAATGCGCGGCGCCAATCTTCCCGGGGGCGGCGACAGGACCGACGCGCATCATACCGACGGGCTGGCGGAGCTGGTCTGCTCGAACTCGTTCCGGTCGGACGACGACACGTCGAACGCGGTCGGACTGCTGCACCACGAGATGCGCCAGTGCGATTCGCTGATCATGCGCGCGGCGGCAGAGGCGCAGGTGCCCGCCGGTTCGGCACTGGCGGTGGACCGCGACATCTTTTCGGCACATGTCGAAAAGGCGCTGGCCGAACTGTCCAATGTCACCATCGTGCGCGAGCGTGTCGATACGCTGCCCTCCGACGGGCCGACCATCGTCGCCACCGGCCCGCTGACCGCCGCCACGCTGGCGCAGAGCATCGGCGCCGCCACCGGAGCCGACAGCCTGGCGTTCTTCGACGCCATCGCGCCGATCGTGCACCGCGAGACGGTCGACATGGACATCTGCTGGATGGCGTCACGTTGGGACAAGGGAGACACCAAGGATTACATCAACTGCCCGATGAACCGGGAACAGTACCTCGCCTTCCGACAGGGGCTGCTCGACGGCGAGAAGACCGAGTTCAAGGAATGGGAAGCCAGCACTCCCTATTTCGAGGGCTGCATGCCGATCGAGGTGATGGCCGCGCGCGGCGAGGATACGCTGCGCTTCGGCCCGATGAAGCCGGTCGGCCTCGACAATCCGCATGCCGCGACGCCCGAGTTTCCCAAGGGCCGCTGGCCCTATGCCGTGGTGCAGTTGCGGCAGGACAATCGGCTGGGCACGCTGTGGAACATGGTCGGTTTCCAGACCAAGCTGAAGCACGGGGCGCAGAAAGAGCTGTTCCGCACCATACCGGGGCTGGAGAACGCCGAGTTTGCGCGGCTGGGCGGGCTGCATCGCAACACCTTCCTGAACTCGCCGATCCTGCTGGACCGCCAGCTGCGGCTGAAATCGGCATCGCATATTCGCTTTGCGGGCCAGATCACCGGTTGCGAAGGCTATGTCGAAAGCGCGGCAGTGGGGCTGATGGCGGGCATGATGGCGGCCAGCGAATTGTCCGGCCGCGACTGGCAATCGCCGCCGCGCACCACCGCGATGGGCGCGCTGCTGTCGCACATCACCGGCGATGCCGTGGCGGAGACCTATCAGCCGATGAACGTCAATTTCGGCCTGTTCCCGATGCCTGACGAGGCGGTGAAGAAGAAGGAGCGCAAGCGCGCCTACACCGACCGTGCCAAGCGCGATCTGGCCGAATGGCTCGGCCGCGAAAGGATTGCCGAACCGGCCTGACCCGTCAGCAGGCGCATTTGCTCGCGGGCTTGGCCGGGCGGCGCTTCGGCGCACTGGTGGCGAACTCCGCGGGGGTCAGGCGCTGGTTGCTGTCGCCGTCCATCTTTTCGAACCGGTCGACGGTGGTGACGGCCCATTCCTCGAACGTCAGCAGATTGTTGCCGTCCGCGTCGAGCTTGCGAAATGCCTCGACGCGGGTCGACAGCATCTCGTTGCGCGTGATTTCCAGATCGCGGTTGCGGTCATAGCGGAAGAAGCGCTGCTGCTCGCGCGTCAGTTCCACTGCCTTTGGCAGCGCCGGACCCTGCATGTCGCCGACATCGGCGGCGGGCAGCGCTTCGGGATCGGCCGGCCTCGCTGCAGCCTCCTCGGCCTCGGGCAGAGGAGCGGCGGGGCTTTCGACCGCCCTGCCCTGCCACCAGAACACGCCGATGGCGACCAGCAACAACGCGCCGAAAGCGCCAATCAGCATCCGATTCATATGCACCCCCTCCGGTCGTTTCCGCGACCGCCCATAAGCCAATGATGGTTAAGGAATTTTATCGCCCCGTAAGTCCGGCGCGCATGGCCGACAGGAAATCTCCGGCACCGCCGATGGGCCGCCGTTCCGCCGCCGCCCGTTCCGCCATCGCGCGCATGACCCCCAGCGGACGCATCGCCCGGTCCAGCCGGCCCGTGGGCTGATCGGCCGCGCGCAGCAGCGAAGTCGCCCGCACCCGCTCCTCCTCATCGGACAGATGGATGGCAAGATCGGCCAGCGACCAGCGATAGGCATGGCGCTCGATCCGTGCGCGATCGGCGGTGCTGCCGACAATTCGCGCCAGGGCAGTCATCGCTCGCACCCGCCCGTCTGATGCCGCGGCGAAGGACGTGACCGGCAAAGGGGCTTCGCCGACCATGGCTTCCCACCCGTCGGCCAAAGCAGCCAGCCCGGACCGCTGCGCGTCCCATGCCGACAGATGCGCCAGCAGCGGCTCTCCCACAGGCCATTCGCTTGCGGGACGCGCGAACATCTCGCGCCACCAGGCAAGGCGGATCTGCGCCAGCATGGGTTCGCTCGCCTGCGCCACGATCCGCGCCAGCCGATTGTCGAGATGTATCAAGGCTGCCCAGTGCGGACGGGCCGCCGCGGGCGCATAGGCCAGCGCCAGACGCAGCGGCGGTGCGAACTCGCCCTCGGGCGCGAAGCTATCTGGCTGATATTGCCCCGGTTTGTCGGTTAAGTTTTCGTTTACCATGTTTCTTGGCACCGTGCTTACCAGAGCAGCGGTACTTCCTGTCATTAAATTAACTGCAAACCCCGATTTCGCCGCCGCGATTCGGGAACCCATCAAGCAGGGAGACCGCGGTCTTATGACGAGCATCGAACCGGCACGCAAACGCATCCGCCGCCTTGCGGGTGCCCTCAGATCCTGCACGGCCAAATCCATTACGGCGGGCCTGGGCACAAGGCGCTTCGTGCGTGATCGCAGCGGCAATGCCACCATGCTGGTCGCCTTCGCGATGCCGATGGTGATCGGCGGCGGCGGCATGGCGATCGATTTCGGCCAGTACTATCTGTGGAAACGCGAACTGCAATACGCGAACGACCAGGCGGCCATCGCAGCGGCATGGGAAGTGCTGGACAGCGGCAGCACGGCGAAGATGACGGACCGCGCCAAGAACGCCTTTGCCGTGAACGAGCAGATCACGGCGGATTTCAATACCGATCCCTCGGTCCAGCTCGCCAACTATGCGGGCGGCGTCGGCAATTCGGTCATCGTTACATCCAGCGCGACCAAGCGGCTGCCCTTCACCTCTTTCTTCACCAAGAACGCGACGACCGTCAGCGTATCCAGCCAGGCTGCCTTCACCGGCGGCGCCACGATCTCGAGCTGCATGATCGCGGTGGACGAGCATAGCGGCGGTGCGGTGACGATCGGGGGCAATGCGGTCTTCACCGCGCAATGCGGCATCGCGGCGCTCTCCGATTCCTCGAAAAGCTGCACCGGCGGCTACGACTCCGGCGGCACGTGCCTTGGCTGGACCGGCGAGGACGCCATCACGGACAATGGCAACAGCTACGAGATCAAGGCCGGGTCCATCGCCACGGCAGGGACCGTCAGCGACACGCTGGCCGCCAAGGCGCAGGCCAATGGCGATACCGTCATCGAACATGCCACCAACCTGGCCGATCCGTTCGCAGGCATCGAACCGCCGTCCAGCGAGGGCGTGGGACCCGGCACCTATATATGCAAGGCGACGGGCAAGAAGACGCAGGCGACCATCGACGCCTTCAACGCGGGCAAGGCCGACAGCGACAAGCTGGTACTGGGAGTCGCCTATCCGGGCGTCTACGACGGCGGGTTGTCGCTGGGCTGTGACACGACCTTCAAGGGCGGCGTCTATTTCATCCGGGGCGGCACGCTGACGATCAACGGAAATCACACCGTGCAAAGCGAAGCCGGCGTGATGTTCGTGCTTGAGAATGGCGCCAATTTCAAGATCAACGGCGGCGCCGACATCAACCTGTCGGGAATGGACGAGGGCGCACTTCAGGACCTGGGCTATACCGCCGAGGAAGCGCACAAGATCAACACGATGCTGATCTTCGAAACGGCCGACAATGCCGCCAGTCATGGCAATACGCTGAACGGCAACAGCAATACCTTCCTCAACGGCGCACTCTATACCAAGAACAACATTCTCGATCTTTCGGGCACGGCGGACGTGGCCAACGCCTGCCTGCTGCTGGTGGCAAGCAAGGTTAACCTGACCGGCACGCTGAACATGACCAAATGGTGCAAGGATCCGCCGAACCATCCCACCACGATCATCTATGGCAGCGTATCGCTGGTGGCATGATGAAGATCGCGCCGCTCCTTCGCAGCCTGCGCGACGATGCGCGTGGTTCCGCCCTGATCGAGACGGCGTTCGTCGCGCCGTTCCTGGTCCTGATGAGCCTTGGCGGCGTCGAAGTCGCTAACATGGTCAAGCGCCAGCACGAGCTGCACAATGCCGCGTCCAAGGCGGCCGAGATCATGATGGCCGCCCACCCCGCGGACGAGGCGGCGCTGACCACAGTCATGCAGCAGCTTGCCGCCGCGATCCAGGCGGATACCGGCCTGACGACCACCGCCATCGGGGCATCCGTCGAACCGGACGAGACGAAGAACGATGTCGGCTATGTCATGACCCGCTATCGCTGCGGCAATGCGACCGATTTCAAGAAAGCGAACACGGGCTGCACCGACTCGCCCAATGCCGAGCGTTTCGTCGTCTTCCTGCTGCGCGACAGATATACGCCCGTCTGGACCGACTACGGCCTGGGCGACGATCTGCAGTACCGGGTCGAAAAGTCGGTACAGATCGGGTGATGCCATGACCAGCCAGATCCCACGGTTCCTGCAGCGTCTCCACCGCGACCAGCGCGGCGCGACCGTCATCGAATTCGCGATACTGGGACCGGCATTGATCGCGATGCTGCTGGGCGTGATGCAGGTCGGCCTCTACATGCAGGCCCAGAATGCGCTTAGCAGCGTGGCCGGCGACATGAGCCGCTACATGTCGGTGGAATACCAGAAGGATAACGAGATCTCGAATACGCAGCTCGAGAATCTTGCCTATACGCGCGCGATCTCTGCGCCCTATCTGCTGAACGGATCGCGGGTCGGCACGACAGCCATCAACGCATCAGCGCAGCCGATCGCCAACGTGCGCGAGATCGAACTGACGCTGACCTATCAGGTGCCCAACGTGATGGCTTTCGCCACCATGGGCCCGATGGAACTGAGCTATACCAAGTCGATCTTCGTCACCATCACCTGATCCGCTCGCCAGCGTCGGTGCAGGACCGAAACAGAAAGGCCCGCCAGAACGGCGGGCCTTTTGCTTTTCGTCGCTGACCGCTCAGTCCTTGTAGCAGACCTTCTTCGCGGCCTTCACGATGCGCTCGGCATCGATCAGTGCAAGCTTCTCAAGATTGGCTGCGTAGGGCAGCGGCACATCCTCGTCGCTGACGCGCAGGACCGGAGCGTCGAGATAGTCGAAACCGCGCTCCATGCAGATCGCGCTGATCTCGCTGGCGATGGAGCAGGCCGGATAGCCCTCCTCCGCGACGACCAGGCGGTTGGTCTTCTTGAGCGATTCCAGCACCGTATCGGCATCGAGCGGACGCAGCGTGCGCAGGTCGATCACCTCGGCATCGATCCCCTCGCCTGCCAGCTTCTCCGCCGCTTCCAGCGCGAAGCCGACGCCGATCGAATAGGACACGATCGTCACGTCCGACCCTTCGCGCATGATGCGGGCCTTGCCGATGGGCAGGACCCAGTCGTCGACATCGGGGACGTCGAAGCTCTTGCCGTACAGCAGCTCGTTTTCGAGGAACACGACCGGATCGGGCGAACGGATCGCCGCCTTCAGCAGGCCCTTGGCATCGCGGCTGTCATAGGGCGCGATCACGACCAGGCCGGGCACGCTGGCGTACCACGGACCATAGTTCTGGCTGTGCTGCGCGCCGACGCGGCTGGCGGCACCGTTCGGACCGCGGAACACCACCGGGCAGCGCATCTGGCCGCCCGACATGTAATTGGTCTTTGCCGCCGAGTTGATGATGTGGTCGATCGCCTGCATCGCGAAGTTGAAGGTCATGAACTCGACGATCGGCTTCAGGCCGCCCATCGCCGCGCCCGTACCGATGCCGGCGAAGCCATATTCGGTGATCGGCGTGTCGATCACGCGCTTGGCACCGAATTCGTCGAGCAGGCCCTGAGTTACCTTGTAGGCGCCCTGGTATTCCGCGACCTCCTCGCCCATCACGAAGATGGTGTCGTCGGCGCGCATTTCCTCGGCCATGGCGTCGCGAAGTGCCTCGCGCACGGTGACCGAAGTCATCGAGGTGCCCTCGGCGATCTCGGGGTCGTTGGCGCATTCCTTGGGGGCGGGCTTGGCTTCGGGCGGCTGCGCACCTTCCGATCCGGCCTCGCGGCCCACGTCCTTGCCTTCGCCCGGTACGTCTTTCACCTCGGCCCCGGCGTCAGCGCCGCCGACATCGCTGGCATCGCCGTCCAGAACGGCGATGACCGTTCCGACCTTCACGTTCTCCGTCCCCTCGGGAACGGTGATCGCGCCGACGGTGCCTTCATCGATGCACTCGAATTCCATCGTCGCCTTGTCGGTCTCGATCTCGGCAAGGATGTCGCCAGGCGACACGCTGTCGCCTTCCTTGACCAGCCACTTTGCCAGCGTGCCTTCCTCCATCGTCGGGGAAAGCGCGGGCATCTTGATCGCGGTTGCCATCAGTAGCTCTCCACCAGAACGTCGGTGTAGAGTTCGGACGGCTCCGGCTCGGGCGAGCTTTCCGCGAAATCGGCGGCTTCGTTCACTTGCGAACGAATGGTCTTTTCAAGCTCTTTCAACTGTTCCTCGTCAACACCGCGCTTCAGCAGTTCGGCCTTCGCAGCCTCGATCGGATCGCGCTTGTCGCGCATCTCCTGCACTTCCTCACGCGTGCGGTATTTCGCGGGGTCGGACATGGAATGGCCGCGATAGCGATATGTGCTCAGTTCCATCAGGACCGGGCCGCCGCCGCCGCGCACATGGTCGAGCGCAATCTCGATCGCGCCGCGCACGGCCAGCACGTCCATGCCATCGACATCCATGCCGGGAATGCGGAACGCGGTGCCGCGGCGGTGAAACTCGGTTTCGGCCGAGGACCGCGCTGTGCTGGTGCCCATGGCGTACTGGTTGTTCTCGATCACGAAGATGATCGGAAGCTGCCAAAGCGAGGCCATGTTGAAGGTTTCGTACACCTGGCCCTGGTTGGCCGCGCCGTCGCCGAAATAGGCAAGACACACGCCGCCATCCTCGCGGTACTTGTGCGCGAACGCCAGGCCCGCGCCAAGCGGAACCTGCGCGCCGACGATACCGTGGCCGCCATAGAACGCATGTTCGGTACTGAACATGTGCATCGAGCCGCCCTTGCCCTTGGAAATGCCGGCCTGCCGGCCGGTCAGCTCGGCCATGATGATCTTGGGGTCGATGCCATAGGCCAGCATGTGGCCGTGGTCGCGGTAGCCGGTGATCACGCTGTCCTTGCCCTCGGCCAGCGCCGATTGCAGGCCGACCGCGACGGCTTCCTGACCGATGTAGAGGTGGCAGAACCCGCCGATCAGGCCAAGGCCATACATCTGGCCGGCCTTTTCCTCAAACCGGCGGATGAGCAGCATCTGCTCGTACAATGCCATCAGCTCTTCGTCCGACGCCTTGTAGGAGCCAGCCTTGTCATAGGCCTCCTGCAGGCTGCGGAGCTTGAAGTCGGGATCGTCAGTCGGGGGCGTTACGCTATCGGCTGCCAAGTCGGATATCCTCGTCTCGCATCAGGGCTAATGGGGAGGATGCCCTGATTTCGCCGGCACGCTATATTATCACTTGGGCGATGGGTGCAAGCGATTGACCGGCAATTTGAAATGAGCATGACGAGCGGCGACTTGCAGAAATTGCATGCCGCGCTGCAACATCCGCTCAGTCGCGCGGAACCACGATCTCGTCAGGGTGCGCGACATTGAGGTTGTTGCGCAGCAATTCGCCGACCAGGTCGGGATCGGCATTTTCGGGATCGAGCAGTTCGACCCGGTTGGCGATGCGGTCGCGCTCGGCTCGCAGTTCGGTAAGCTGGGTCTCGCGATGCTGCAGCTTCTGGCGCGAATCCGCCCATGCGCTGACGCCGGTCGGCCCGACCAGTGCAAGCGCGGCAAAGGCGATGATACCGGCGGCCGCCGCGACCTGTCCCAGCCCGCGCCGCCGCGCCCGGGGAGGCGCGGCCACACGGCGCCCTCGGCGAACCAGGCTCTGGTCGCCTTTGGGTGCATCGTGGCCTGGATTCTCTCGATCGCTCATGAATTGCAGGAGAATCACACAAAGCCACCGGAATCAAGCGGCTTCCGGCGCTTTTGCCGCCAATCGGCGATCAAATGCGGCGAACAGGGCGCGGGGGGCCGGAATGCCATGTTGCTGACCGCGCGGATCGGCGTTTGCTGACAGTCCTGCTACCCCGAACGCGCGGGATGATCGGCACGCGATTCAAAGTCGAAGCCGGCCTGCCTGAAGATTCGCAGGGCCATCCCCGCACGGCCACCGGATCCGCGCCAGACAGCTCCGAATTGGCCGCCCTACCCCGCATGATCGCGAAATCCCCGACTTCCGCAGCGCCCCCTTTGCGACAGATACGAAGCATGATACCGCTACCATCGAACGGATGATGACGCCGGAAGAACCGGGTCGTGATGGGGGTCAGGGATGATGAAGGCAAATCGGCGGGATGTTGTGATGGGAATGGGCGCGGGCTTTGCCGCCGCCTATAGCCTTGGATCTGCAGGTAAACTGTCGGCCGCGCAGCCGCGGCGCAAGCTGGGCTATGCGATCGTGGGGCTCGGCTCCTATGCCACCAACCAGATCATGCCGCGGATCGGCGGCTGCGAACACGCCAAACTGACCGCACTGGTCAGCGGGACGCCGGAAAAACTAGCCCGCTATGGCGCCGAATACGGCATCCCCAGCACGCATCACTATAATTACGCCAACTTCGATTCCATCCGCGACAATCCGGACATCGACATCGTCTATGTCGTGCTGCCCAATTCCATGCACGCCGAATATACGATCCGCGCGGCGCAGGCGGGCAAGCATGTCATGTGCGAAAAGCCGATGGCAATCAGCTCGGCGGAGTGCGAGGCGATGATCGCCGCCTGCCGCAAGGCGGGCACCAGGCTGATGATAGGTTACCGATCGCAGTTCGAACCGCACAATCTGTATGCGATGGCGCTGGCGCAACGCGGCGACCTTGGACCGACGCAGATCATCACTTCGGAACATGGCTTCTATGCGCAGCCGAACCAGTGGCGGCTGGAACGTCCGTTGTCGGGCGGCGGATCGCTGATGGATATCGGGATCTACAGCCTTCAGGCCGCGCGCTATCTGGCGGGTGAGGAGCCGACCGAGGTCATGGCCATGGAAACCACCGACCGCAGCGACCCCCGATTCGCCACGGTCGAGGACCGGATCGATTTCCAGCTTCGCTTCCCCTCGGGCGTGATGGCAAGCTGCGTCAGTTCCTATTCGTCGAACCACAACAACTATCGCTTCCACGGCAGGGACGGTTTCCTGCGGGCCGAACCCGCCACTTCGTATGACGGACACCAGTTCTGGGTGCATCGCGATGGAGAGACTCGGGAAGTCGTCCTGCCACCGCCTCCCAAGAACCAGTTCGCGGCGCAGCTTGACCATCTGCCCGAAGCGATCTTCGCCGGGGTCGAGCCGCGCGCATCAGGCGAAGAAGGCCTGCGCGACATGCGGATCATCGAGGCGATCTACCAGTCCGCGCGCGAGGGCCGCGCCATCCGGCTCGCGGGATCGTGATGGTCAATCGTCGCAGCGTGCTGGTCGCCGGCACGCTTCTTGCCGCCAGCGCCCGCTTTCCCGCGCTTGCCGCTGCCCCCTCGCACCAGCTGACCGCCGCGCAGGAAAGCCGCATCGCCGCGCTGGTCGCCGCCATGACGCTGGACGAGAAGCTGGGGCAGATGACCCAGATCGCGGGGGGACGTCAGATCGCGCTGAACTCGCGGCTGGACGCCGCCGCGCTGGACCGCGTGCGCGCGGGCCGGGTCGGATCGTTCCTGCATGTCGCGGGGGCAGAGCCGCTATTGGCGCTGCAGCGCGTTGCGGTAGAGGAATCGCGGCTGGGCATTCCGCTGCTGTTCGCGATGGATGTCGTGCATGGCTATCGCACCATCTTCCCCGTTCCGCTGGCCATGGCGGCCAGCTTCGATCCCGATGTCGCACGTCAGGCATCGCGGGTCGCGGCGGTCGAATCGTCGGTCAGCGGGCTTCACTGGACCTTTGCGCCGATGATCGACATCGCGCGCGATGCCCGCTGGGGCCGCGTGGTCGAAGGGGCGGGCGAAGATCCTTATCTGGGTGCCCGCATCGCGGTCGCCCAGATCGAGGGGTTCCAGACAGCCGATCTCGACAACCCCGATGCGATGCTCGCCTGTGCCAAACATATTGGCGCCTATGGCGCGGCGATCGGGGGCCGCGATTATGACAGCGCCGAGCTGTCCGAACGCACCTTGCGGGAAACCTATCTCGCGCCGTTCCACGCTGCGTCCAATGCGGGCGTCGGCACGATGATGACCGCGTTCAACGATCTTGCAGGCGTGCCGACGACCGGCAATGCCGATCTGGTGCGCGGCATATTGCGCCAGGAGTGGGGCTATCAGGGGCTGGTGGTCAGCGACTGGAACGCGATAAAGGAATTGATGGCGCATGGCGCGGCGGCCACCCCTGCCGAAGCGGCCGCGCTGGCGCTGCGGGCCAGCGTCGACATGGACATGACCAGCGACACCTATGCCGATCATCTCGGCACGGCGGTGGCGGCGGATCCCACGCTGCTGCCGCTGGTGGACGAGGCGGTGGGCCGCATCCTTGCCGCCAAGGCGCGGCTTGGCCTGTTCGACGATCCCTTCCGTTTCGGCGATGCTGCGCGGCAACGGGTGGTGCTGGGATCGGCGGAGCACCGTGCGGCAGCGCGCCGCGCGGCGCAGCGCTCGATCGTGCTGCTGCGGAACGAGGGTGAGGTGCTGCCGATAGCAGCGGGTCGCAGGATCGCGCTGATCGGTGCGCTGGCGGACGATGCCTCAAGCACGCTGGGATCGTGGCGCGCCCGCGGCAGGGCCGAGGAATCGGTAACGCTGCGGCAGGCTTTGGGCGAAGCCGGGAACGTCGATTACGTACCGGGCGCCGAACCGCGCAGCGACGACACCAGCGGCATCGCTGACGCCGTGGCCGCTGCCAATCGGGCCGATGTGGTGGTCGTCGCGCTGGGCGAGGATTACGATTATTCCGGCGAAGCGCGCAGCCGGTCGGACATCACCCTGCCCGGCGCCCAGACCGCCCTGATCGAAGCGCTGCGCGCGACCGGCAAGCCTGTCGTCGCCGTGCTCATGAACGGCCGCCCGCTGGCGCTTGAAGACGCGCTGGCGGACATTCCGGCCGTGGTCGAGACCTGGTTCCTGGGCAATGAAAGCGGGCATGCCATCGCCGACGTGCTGCTGGGCCGCATATCTCCCGCAGGGCGGCTGCCGATGGGCATTCCGCGGCGCAGCGGGCAGATGCCGATGTTCTATGCGCATCCCCCGACGGGAAGGCCCGCGGACCCCGACCTGGCGGTGGACAGCGCGCGCTACCGCGACGTGGACATTGGCCCGCTGTTCCCGTTCGGCCATGGACTGAGCTATGGCCGCTTCGCCTATTCCGGGCTTCAGGTCGCGGCTCAGGACGCGGGCGAGGCGGCCCGCTATACCGTCGCACTGAACGTCAGGAACACCGGCACGGTCGCGGCGGACGAGGTGGTGCAGCTTTACGTCCGCGCGCCGGTTGCGGGACTTGCCCGTCCGGTGAAGGAGCTGCGCGGCTTTGCCCGCGTGCCGCTGGCTCCCGGCCAGTCGCGGCGCGTTACCTTCATGCTGGGCAGCGACCAGTTCGCCCATTGGGACGATGGCTGGAAGGTCGCCGCGGGCGATGTCGACATCATGGTCGGATCGTCGTCCGAAGATATTCGTCAGACCGCCGTGCTGACCGTGCCCCGGTCCTATCCGCTGGCCGATGGCGCAATGGCGGGGGCCGCGCTTCCCACCGATGTCACCATTGGATGATCCGGTGATAAGCGCGGGCACCGGCCCGGTCCTGCTGATCGTCGCGCTCAGCATCGCGGCGCTTATCGCGATGGTGCTGCGGCTCAAGGTGCCGGCGTTCATCGCGCTACTGGTGGTCGCGCTGGGCACCGGCCTGGCGCTGGGCGGCAATCCCGCCGACGTGATCGAGGCGGTTCGTACCGGCACCGGACAGGCGCTGGGCTTCGTGGCGGTGGTGATCGGCCTAGGCGCGATGCTAGGCGGAATGCTGGAAGCCAGCGGAGGCGTCGCGGCACTGGCGCACCGGCTGCTGTCCGCCTTTGGCGAGAAGCGCGCGACGTGGGCGTTGACGGCGATCGGCATCATCGTCGGCATTCCGCTGTTCTTCGACGTGGCGTTCATCGTGCTGGCCCCGCTGGTCACCACGCTTTCGCTGCGGGCGGGACGGCGCGTGACCTATTTCGCGCTGCCGCTGCTGGCGGCGCTGCTGGTGATGCATGCGCTGCTGCCGCCCCACCCCGGCCCCGTCGCCGTGGCCGAGCTGATCGGCACCGATTACGGACTGCTGGCGATGTACGGGCTTGCCTGCGGCATTCCGGCGGCGATCGTCGCGGGTCCGATCTTCGCCCGGCTGGCGCATGGCGCGCCGGGCTTCGGCGACCAGTCGCCGCCCCCGCAATTCGACGAGGATTCGCCCAAGATCTGCCAGATCGGTTTCGGCATGGCGCTGGCGGGCATGCTGGTGCCGCTGGCGCTGATCATGCTGGCGGCCATGGCGGACTGGCTGATGGATGACGGCCCGCTGAAACAGGCGGTCACGTTCATCGGTCATCCTTTCACCGCGCTGATCATTGCCTGCGCGCTGGTCGGCACGTGGCTACGGCTGGTGGCGGGGGCGCCGCTGGCGACGATTTCCGACGTGATGACGCGGGCGCTGGCCCCGGCGGGGCTGATGGTGCTCGTCGTCGGTGCGGGCGCTGCTTACAAGGAGGTGCTGATCCAGTCCGGCGCGGGCGACCGGATAACCGAGGTCGTCGCATCGGCAGATCTGTCGCCGCTGGTGTTCGCCTTCCTGCTGTCCGCCTTCGTCCGCGTGGCGCAGGGATCGGCGACGGTGGCGATGGTGACAGCCGCAGGTCTGGCCGCGCCCCTGATCGCCGCCGCAGGCCTGTCTCCCGGCCAGATCGCGCTGGTAACCGTCGCCATCGGCGCGGGCGCGTCGGTGGCCAGCCACGTCAACGATACCGGCTTCTGGCTGGTGAAGCAGTTCCTAGGCCTTTCAGAGGCGCAGACATTCCGGAGTTGGACCCTATGCTCGACAATCGCAGGCATCACCATGTTCGCCGTGGCGGCGATGCTGTGGCCATTCGCGTGACCCCGCCGGTGGCGGCGACGAGGCGCGCGTTGCTGGCCGGAATGGCGGCACTGCCCCTGGCGGCCTGCGCCTCGCGCATGGCGGGCCCGTCGAGTTCCGCTGCGCAATACGTCGGCAGCGTGATCCAGTACGATCCCGCGCTGTCCCGAATCATCGATCCATCGGTCCGGCCCGAAGTGCTGGCGACGGGCTATAGCTGGGCCGAGGGTCCGGTCTGGGTGCCCGCCGGCTATCTGCTGTTCAACGATCCCAGCAATAACGTGATGTACCGCTATGTGCCCGGCGGCGAGGTGGAGGAGTTCCGCCGACCGTCCGGACTTGCCGGGACCGTCCCGCCCGAAATCCGCGAGGCCGGCGCGAATGGCATGGCGATCGATCCCGCCGGCCGCCTGGTCTTTGCCGACAGCGGCACCCGCGCCATCGCCGCGCTGGATCTGGACACCATGCGCAGGACGGAGCTGGTGGAAACATATCAGGGCAAGCGCTTCAACAGCCCCAACGACCTTACCATCACGCGCGGCGGCAGGATCTATTTCACCGATCCGCCCTATGGCTTTGCCGACGCGGACAATTCGCCGCTGCGCGAGGTGAACCAGAACGGCCTGTACCTGCACGATACCGACGGCAGCCTCTATCTGCTCGACCAGCACCGCCGCCCCAATGGCGTGGCGCTGTCGCCGGACGAGCGCACGCTCTATCTCGCGCTGTCGGACGAGCAGCGGCCCGCCGTGCTGGCGTATACCCTTGGGGACAATGGCCGCCCGGTAGGGCCGCCGCGCGTATTCCACGACATGCAGGCGCAGTTCGACGCCGGCCTGCCCGGCCTGCCCGACGGGCTGAAGGTCGACAAGACGGGCCACGTCTTCGCCACCGGCCCCGGCGGCGTCCATATATTGTCGCCCACCGGACAGCTGCTGGGCATGATCAGCACCGGCACGGCCGTGGCGAACTGCGTCATCGGGCGGGGCGATACCGGCGGCGCGGCGCTCTACATGACCGCGCACACCATGCTGGCGCGCGTTCCCTTGCGGATCGAGTTGTAAGGGCACGCTGGCGCGCATCGTTCGCCGCGATCCCTGCGGCGATGATGCCAGCGCATCGGTCGCGCATTGGCTTCGCGGCCATGTGCTGGCATGACAGCATGGATGAGCAGCGATCCCTTTGACTTGAACCGCTTCGTGGATGCCCAGCAGGGATGCTACGCGCAGGCCCTGTCCGAAATCCGTGCCGGCGCGAAGCGCTCGCACTGGATGTGGTTCGTCTTTCCGCAGATCGCGGGCCTTGGATCGAGCATGATGGCGCAGCGCTATGCAATCGGTTCGCTGGCAGAGGCCGAGGCCTATCTGCGGCACCCGACGCTGGGGCCGCGCTATGAAGAGTGCGTGGCTGCGCTGCAGACCCTGAAAGACACCAATGCCGAGCGGGTCTTCGGCGGCATCGATGCGATGAAGCTAAGATCATCGCTGACATTGTTCAGCCATGCCGAGGACAAGCCGATCTGCGAAGCAGCCCTCCGCCGCTGGTTCGGCGGCCCGGACGACCGAACCGCCGAAATCCTGAGGCAGCAGTCCTCACCGCTATGAACGGTCGGCCGGTGGTGTTTCATGGGTTCGCGCCGGATGGCGATCGACCTGGCGCACCGATATTGTCCTCATCTTCGGCTTTGCGGCCGCTTGATGTCGGATCGGCTGCAAAGTAACGTATTCGCTGGGGCATGTTTCTTTCTTCGCCAGCCGATGATTTTCCCTGCTTCGGCGCCTGCTTCGTTCCAGGATGAAGACCGGGCCGCGTCTTTACTGAGGAATATCCATGAAACGTCCAAAGGGACTGGTAAGGCAGCTTAACAGCATGGTTGGGACAAGGGGGCATCTCGATACCAATGCGCTGAACCGGTTCTCCGGCTGGGCAGCGGCACGCAGCGGCAAGGACCTGCATATCGAGGCGTGGATCGACGGCAGGCTGGCCGCCTCCACGAAGACGGGCGGCGAACGGCCCGATGTCGAACGCCGTCTGCCTGGCTACAAACGCGCCCGGTTCAGCGGCTTCACGCTGGAGCTGCCCGAAAGCGCGATCAGCCAGGACCGGCTCGTCGACGTGAAGATCACGGCTCGCGCAGACGGGTCGCTGGCGCCCAAGGCCTGGCTGGGGACGGCAAGCCTTGCGGGCGACGCGCTTCTGGATAAGCTCGCTTCCGCCCCGCGGTCCGGCATCACCGGTCCTTTTCCTCCCGCGATCATCGACATCATCGCAGCCTTCGATCCCGATGTCACCGTCGACCTTTTGTCGCTGGCCGGGCAAAAGCGTTTCGTCGCCGCCTTGCGCAAGATCCTTCTCGTCCCGTCGCTGCGCGAGATACCGGCGCTTGCGGACTATGCCCGTTACCTGTCGGCGATCGCCGCGCATTTCGCCTTCGTCGACCGCTTCTTCCCCACCGCCAACAAGCTCGCGCGTCCCGGTTCGGCCGATTTTCACGGCAAGCCCAATTCGGTGGCCGAGATCATGTCGATCGCGCACCAGCTCTATGTGCTGAAAGCCCATGGCATCGAGGGCGACTTCGCGGAATTCGGCTGCTTCAAGGGCTTCAGCTCATCGATGCTGAGCTTTGCCTGCAAGCAGCTGGACCTGAAGATGCATATCTTCGATTCCTTCGAAGGCCTGCCCGAGGCGAAGCACAGCGGCTATACCGAAGGCGACTACGCGGGCAGTCTTGAGGAAGTGACCGAGAACATCCGCCGTCTGGGGTCGCTCGAACAGGTCACCTTTCACAAGGGCTTCTACGCCGACACCTTCCGCGAATACCGCCCGCCCCATCTGA
This sequence comes from Croceicoccus marinus, assembly GCF_001661675.2. Classification (NCBI taxonomy): domain Bacteria; kingdom Pseudomonadati; phylum Pseudomonadota; class Alphaproteobacteria; order Sphingomonadales; family Erythrobacteraceae; genus Croceicoccus; species Croceicoccus marinus. The sequence continues at coordinate 1,677,084 of NZ_CP019602.1, forward strand.
TGTGCCTGTGGATGGACGTCGACCTGGAAGTATCGGCCAAGGACATGATGGTCGCCGCCGACCGCCTTGACCCAAGGGCCAGCCTGTTCAGCCACGAATGCGTCGCCGACATGTTCGCGGATGGAGAGATCGCGAACGCGCCCCGGCCGGACAATCCCATCCCGCCCGTGCTCGATCGGTTCGAGGAACTGGGCCGCCCGCTGACCGGGCATCATCTGCACGGCCATACCGGCGCGTTCTGGCCCCGATCGGGCGGCATCCCGGTCATGCACCATGACGCTTTGATGGAATTGCAGCGCGTGCTGCAGAAAGAAGTGCTGAAGTAGGAGCGCATCGCCCCGCGGCCCGGCGCACGCCACGCATCGCGCCGCGGGGCCGACACCGCAGGGCCGCCACAGGCCGCGTTCCCGCGCCTTTCGCCTATTGCATCGACATGGCGATCTTCACCTGGTGAGCAAAACGTCGACACTGCCGTCGCTGACATGGACGATCACCCGCTCAGTCTTGCCGTTGAAGCCTGCCGGAGTTTCGTCGAGTTCGGACACTAGATCGCAGCCGACATCGGCGCTCTCACCCACGGTGAAGCGCGCCGATCTGCTTCTCGAACCTGCGTTCGCCGATGACATCCTCCCCCCATGCACAGCGATGCGGTGCCGCCCGTCGACCGGTCCTTCAAAGGTGGAGGCATGGCCGAAGCCGACATCGCCGAGCAGGATCAGAAGGACGTTCGGTGCGGCTTCGGGCGTTTCCGAACGTTGGCCGCGACCGGATGGGTATCGGTATGGGACCGCCCTATCGGGCCCGAAAAATGCGTGTCCGCCTGGGTCGGGAAAGGATCGTCCCGGTTAAGGTGCTGCCCCACATATGCGATTTTGCAATGCGGAGGATGACGCCGATCGATGCCGGCTTACCATCGGGTGAAGCCCCGAACTATCGAAGCGATCCGAAGCGTTGCCCGATTTCGCGGCACGAAAGCCGACATTCGCCTGCGCTCGGCTCAGCCTGCGAATCGCGGCAAGCCCGACCTGCCCCCGGCAGTCCCCATGCCGGAGAAGCGATGCGCGCGTTTTCTGGCGGTGATGGCCCGTCGTTCGAAGACGATCGCGGCCCGGGTCAGGCTGAGCTATGGCGACGTTTCCCCGCCAGTCCGATACACGACGACGGGAAGGCCGGCAGCAGCCGAAATATCCTGAAAAATGGTAGCGGAGGAGGGACTTGAACCCCCGACACGCGGATTATGATTCCGCTGCTCTAACCAGCTGAGCTACTCCGCCCCGAAGGGATGCCGTGCGGCCTGAAAACAGGCGCTTTGCAACCGGCAGGCGGGCCTCTTACGGGCAGCTTGCACGGCGGTCAATACGCCTTGTGAAGGGATTTCCACCGCTGCTCGCAATCCGGCTTCATCCCCCGCCCCGCAGCGGCCAGCGCCCCGCCTGTTCCCACGGCCCGCCCCGGTAATAATGGGCTTCAAGCGCGGGTATGGTGAAGTCCTTCGGCTGAAAATCCGGTGACAACTGCGCCTGCAGCGCACGCGCATCTTGGGGGCTCACCTTGTTTTGGATGGTGATGTGAAAGCGGGGGCGGTGCTGGTCCTGCGCGGTCAGGCAGCCGGCGAAGCGGTCCGCGATGATGTGGCGCAATTCCGTCAGCCCCTCGCTTTCCACCGCCAGCGCGGTGCCCCGCCCCAGTGAGACGATCCGCGAAAGCCTTGCCGCCGGCGGCGCATGATGGGCCGCCAGATCCGCCATCAGCGCGCGCAACTCACCCTCGATGGAGGGGGGCAGGGCGTGGAACAGCGTCAGATGGGCCGACAGCACATTGCGCTCGGGAGGGAAATGCGCGCGGCGCAGCGCATCGGCGGGACCGAAAACGGCAGGCGGAAGCGCGGCGGTGACAATGATGGGGCCAGACATCTCGCCACTATGCCAGCTTGGGGGAAATTGAACGAGGGGGAGGCGCCTGGAGGGGGGGGGGGTGGCGCCGCCCACCTCGTTCCTGCGGACAGGCTGATGAGCCGATCCGGTATTCGCACAGTCAGAAGGTCGAGATCGTCCGCCTGCTGTGACGATGAAACGCTATCGTTCGAATTTCCGTTCCGCAGCTGCGAACGCTTCGTCGCTGAAGCCGAACGCCTGATGCCCTTTGCTGCGGCAATTGAAGCGGGCGCCGCGAGGATCCAGGTTCGTGGGTGTTTGGCTGCCGCGGGCGTATCTGGTCGGTCAGAGCCTGTCCGCCGCAGCTTGCCGCCAATCTCGACGCCCAGGCGCAGATCGATCGGATAGCCGCCTGAAGGGTATGACCGGCGAGCCTGTCAGCCTATCGATGCCAGCTAGGCACGATCGACCTCTTGCTGCACCGCAATTGAGCGGCGCCGGTATATTGCAGCCTAGTGGCCGTAATCTCTGCCCACGCGCCAGACTCGTCGGCGCGTCAACCCCCGCGGCTGGCGCCTACTCGATCTCGCCGCGCTGGCGGCGCAGTTTGCGCCAGGCCGCGACATTGTCGTTGTGGCCGGCCAGCGTATCGCTGAAGGCATGCCCTCCGCTGCCGTCCGCGACCATGTAGATCGCGTCGGTATCCGCCGGATGCAGCACGGCCAGAATCGATTCGCGCCCGGGATTGGTGATCGGCCCGACCGGCAGGCCCACCATCGAATAGGTGTTGTAGCCGTTCACCGCATCGATCTCGCTGCGGCGGATGCGGCGGCCCAGCGGCTTGCCCCTGGTGATCGGATAGATGATCGTGGGATCGGCCTGCAGCCGCATGCCCTTGCGCAGGCGGTTGGAATAGAGCCCCGCGACCATGCGCCGTTCCCGCGGTACGCCGGTTTCCTTCTCGACGATGGCGGCCAGCGCGATCGCTTCCTCAGGCGTCGAAACTGGCAGGCCCTTGTCACGCCTGGGCCATTCGGCGGCGATGAATTCGCTCATCGCGCCCTGCATGCGGGCGAGCACGTCCGCCCTCGCCTCGCCGCGTTCGAAATCATAGCTGTCGGGCAGGACCGACCCTTCGGTGGGCACGGCGATCTCACCCGTCAGCAGCGGTTCGGCCATCAGCCTTTCGTGCACCATGACCGATGGCAGACCTTCGGGGATGGTGACGAAGCGGCGGATCACCTCGCCATGCTGCAGAATGTCCAGAATGCTCGCGGGGCTGGAGCCGGGGGGGATGGCGAATTCACCCGCCTTCACCGGATCGCCGCTGCCCAGCAGCTTGGCGCGCAGCAGGAACCCGTCGGAGGAGGAGATCAGCCCCTCCTCCGCCAGTTTCTGCGCGGTCGACGTCAGTGTCGCGCCCTGCGGCACGACGAAGCTGGTCGCCTTGTCCGGCCCCGCCCCGCCGTACCAGCCGGCCAGGAACCAGCCGCCAGCGCCCAGTGCCGCCAGCACCAGAACGGCGACAAGGACGCTCCAGCCGCGCTTCATGACGGTCTAGTCCACCGCCTTCATGATCAGCGAGGCATTGGTGCCGCCGAAGCCGAACGAATTGTTCAGCACCGCGCGCACTTCGCGCTTCTTCGCCTTGTGCGGCACCAGGTCGACGCCCTTGCAGCTCTCGCTCGGGTTATCGAGGTTGAGCGTGGGCGGCACGATCTGGTCGCGCATAGCCAGAATGCAGAAGATCGATTCGACAGCGCCAGCGCCGCCCAGCAGATGGCCGATGGCCGACTTGGTCGAAGACATCGACACGCCGTCCATCGCATCGCCGAACAGGCGGCGCACCGCGCCCAGTTCCAACTCGTCGCCCAGAGGGGTGCTGGTGCCATGCGCGTTGACATAGTCGATGTCGGCAGGGGTCATGCCCGCCTTCTTCAATGCCATCGCCATCGAGCGATAGGCGCCCGACCCTTCCGGATGCGGTGCGGTCACGTGATAGGCGTCGCCCGACAGGCCATAGCCCACGACCTCGGCATAGATCTTCGCGCCGCGCGCCTTGGCATGTTCGTATTCCTCCAGCACGACGACGCCCGCGCCTTCGCCCATGACGAAGCCGTCGCGGGCCTCGTCATAGGGACGGCTGGCCTTGGTCGGTTCATCGTTGAAGCCGGTCGACAGCGCGCGTGCCTGCGCGAAGCCGGCGATGCCAATGGGGCACACGGTGCCTTCAGAGCCGCCCGCCAGCATGATGTCGGCATCGTCGTCCTTGATCATGCGCGCGGCATCGCCGATCGAATGCGCGCCGGTGGAGCAGGCGGTCACCACCGCGTGGTTCGGCCCCATCAGCCCGTACTTGATCGAAACCTGACCGCTGATCAGATTGATCAGCCGGCCATGGACGAAATGCGGCGAGACGCGGCTCGGCCCCTTTTCGGCCAGCACCAGCGATTCCTTCTCGATCCCGGGAAGACCGCCAATGCCCGACCCGATCGAGCAGCCCGCGCGATACCGCATTTCCTCGGGCATGTCGGTCAGGCCCGCATCCTCGATCGCCTGTCCGGCGGCGTCGATGCCATAGACGATGAACGGATCGACCTGCCGCTGGACCTTGTGGTCCACGCGCTTGTCGGGGTCGAAGCCATATTCGTGGTCCGCGGGCTTCACCTCGCACGCGATGCGGCATTTCTGGTCGCTTGCGTCGAATCTGGTGATGGGGCCCGCGCCCGATTTTCCGGCGATGAGATTCGCCCAGACGGTTTCGACATCGGCCCCCAGCGGGGTGACAAGACCAAGTCCGGTAACGACGACACGGCGCATGGGTGATCCTTTCCTATCGGCCAATCCGCACGGCGGCGGACATCCTGCCCAGATGACGGACCGGCCTTCGGCCCGGACCGCCCCGAAACGCAGCAGGCCCAGCCACATGGGGCCGAGCCTGCCGGTTGCCCGCTACGTCCCCGCGGGGAAGCGCCGGCGATCAGAGCGGTACCGGCGCGGGGCCGGCCCTTTGCAGGCTTAGCCCTTGTGCTCTTCGATATACTTCACCGCGTCGCCCACGGTGGTGATCTTCTCGGCGGCATCGTCGGGGATCTCGACCCCGAACTCTTCCTCGAACGCCATCACCAGCTCGACGATGTCAAGGCTGTCCGCGCCCAGATCGTCGATAAAGCTCGCGTCCATGGTCACCTTGTCGGCTTCAACGCCCAGGTGCTCGACGACGATCTTCTTTACGCGTTCCTCGGTGTCGCTCATGAATAAACCTCTCGGTACTAAAACTGTCCCGCCCCGAGCGTAACGTGGCGGGATCGGATAAATCTCAGGCGTGGCCCTAGTCGGACTGCGCGCCGCTGGCAAGAGCGGCTGGCAAGCGCTGAACAATTACCGCCATCCGGCCGCGATTGCCAGCGCCCGCATCGCCCGCCTCACTCGCCGATCTGGTCGACGCGAACCTTCTCGGCCTCGCTCGCCTTGGGCTGCTCGACCGTGCGGATCGACAGCTCGCGCAGCTGTTTCGGGCTTACCACGCTGGGCGCGCCCATCATCAGGTCCTGCGCGCGCTGGTTCATCGGGAAGGCGATGACCTCGCGGATGTTCGGCTCGTCCGCCAGCAGCATGACGATGCGGTCGATGCCGGGCGCCGAACCGCCATGCGGCGGGGCACCATATTTGAACGCGTTGATCATCCCTGAGAAATTCGCCTCGACCTCTTCCTTCGAATAGCCCGCGATCTCGAACGCCTTGAACATGATGTCGGGGCGATGGTTCCGGATCGCGCCCGACGACAGCTCGTAACCGTTGCACACGATGTCGTACTGCCACGCGAGGATGTCGAGCGGGTCCTGCGTCTCCAGCGCTTCCATCTCGCCCTGCGGCATCGAGAACGGGTTGTGGCTGAAATCGACCTTCTTCAGATCCTCGTCATATTCGAACATCGGGAAGTCGACGATCCAGCAGAACTTGAAGCAGCCCTGCTCGATCAGGCCCAGTTCCTCGGCCGTGCGAGTGCGCGCGGCGCCGGCCAGCTTGGCCGCGTCCTTTTCCTTGCCCGCCGCGAAGAACAGGCCGTCGTCGGGGCCAAGGCCCAGTTCGTTGTACAGCTCTTCCATGCGCTCGGGCCCGTGGTTCTTGGCGATCGGGCCGCCGAATTCGCCGCCCTTGCGGGTGACATAGCCCAGCCCGGCGAAGCCTTCCTGGCGCGCCCAGTTGTTCATGTCGTCGAAGAACTTGCGGCTCTTGTCCGCGGTGTTCGGCGCGGGGATCACGCGCACCTTGCCGCCCGAACCGACGATCTTCTCGAACAGGCCGAAGCCGGACTGTTCGAAATGGCTGGTCACGTCCGAGATGATCAGCGGGTTGCGCAGGTCGGGCTTGTCGCTGCCGTATTTCAGCAGCGCCTCGGCATAGGGGATGCGGGGGAATTCGCCCGCGGGCGTCACCGTCTTGCCGCCCGAGAATTCCTCGAACACGCCGGCCAGCACCGGCTCCAGCGTCTGGAACACGTCTTCCTGCGTGACATAGCTCATCTCGAAGTCAAGCTGGTAGAATTCGGGGCTGCGGTCGGCGCGCAGATCCTCGTCGCGGAAGCAGGGCGCGATCTGGAAATAGCGGTCGAAACCGGCGACCATCAGCAGCTGCTTGAACATTTGCGGCGCCTGCGGCAGCGCATAGAAGCGCCCCGGATGCATGCGCGCGGGCACCAGGTAATCGCGCGCACCCTCGGGACTGGACGCGCCCAGGATCGGGGTCTGGAACTCGGTGAAGCCCTTGTCGGTCATGCGGCGGCGGATCGAGGAGATGACCTTCGAACGCAGCACGATGTTCGCATGCACCTTGTCGCGCCGCAGGTCGAGGAAGCGGTTCTTCAGCCGGATCTCCTCGGGGTATTCCTGCTCGCCCGCGACGGGCATGGGAAGTTCCTCGGCCCGGCTCTGCACGGTGATGCCGCGGGCATAGACCTCGATCTCGCCGGTGGGCAGGTTCGCGTTGACCGTGCTCTCGCTGCGGGCCTTGACCTCGCCGTCGATGGTGACGACCGATTCCACGCGCAGCCCGTCCAGCACCTGCAGCGCGGGACTGTCCTCGTCCGCGACGATCTGGGTGATGCCGTAATGGTCGCGCAGGTCGACGAACAGCACGCCGCCATGGTCGCGCTTGCGATGGATCCAGCCCGACAGGCGGATCGTCTCGCCGACATTCGTCGCCGTCAGGGCGCCGCAGGTGTGGGTGCGATAGGCATGCATGGAAAGGGTTCGCTTCTCGTCTTGGTCTGGATGGGCAGGCAGCCCTTGCCGGGCCGCCGAAATCGAATGTTGCGCCGCGCACTATGCCAATCCGGGCGGCTTTTCCAGTGGGCGCTTGCGGGGCCGCGCGCATTTCCCGGATCCTGTTGCCGCACCCCGGATTACAGGGGTCTGCGGTTACCCGATGTTAAGCCTGTCGTGCGATAGGCAAGCGCTCCGCTCGGCACGCCGCAAGCCTGCCGTTACGGGCAAGGGGCGGCGGGACGGCTGGCGCGGATATTCAGTCGCTCCTTCCGCCTCTTGATTGCAGCGCAAGGTCCCGATTCCGCTCGATTTGCGCCGCGATCATGGCGCCGCGTTAAGCATGCCGGCCAAGCGATTCTTAACCAAAGGCCGATTATGACGGACGGGATGCACCGCAAAACGTGCGCCAGGAGAAATTGTTCATGTCCGTAACCGACATCTTCGCCAGCGAGATCTTCGAGTCTGCAGACGAGCTTGACCAGTTCCTTGGCAATGTCGAATCGCTGATGCGGCGCGGCCAGCCCGACGTGGCTGCCACGCTGATCGAGGCGCAGCTGATGGAACTGGACGACGGACGCCACGACATCGCGAAGCTGGCGCAGGCGACGCCCGTCAGCGCGGTGCGCCTGATCGGCTGGGAAGTGCTGGACCAGACGCTGCGCAAGATCGACCGGCCCGACCAGCCGGTCACCGCCATGTCGATCGACATCAGCGGTCCGATGTCCCTGCCCGCCCCCGATCCGGACAAGAGCAGCTTTCGCGAACCCGACCTCGAAACGCTCTATTTCACCGACACCGCCTTCGGTTTCAGCCGCGCCGGGCGCGAGGAGATCAACCACGGCTATGGCCGCAAGGCAGGCGTATGGCGCAGCGCGTTCGAGGAAGCGGGCGCCGAGGTTCAGGTGCGCGGTCTTGGCGGCATCTACGGCGAAACGCTCGCTTATGAACGCCGGCACCATGACGGTTTGCTCACGCGTCCCGCCGATTGCGATGCGCTGGCGCTGGGCCACGCCTTTGTCGCGGTACGCCTGCACCAGGCGATCCGCGCCGTGATCGAGGGACGCGGCCTGCCGCGCGCGATCACCGTGATGGTGGGCAGCAACGAGAGCTATCCCTTCTTCGACGCCCCCGTGTACACGCGCACCGAATATTACGATTTGATCGAGGACGGCGAGGACGGCGAGGTCGAGGAATCCAAATTCGCCAGCCTCTCGCTCGCTCCGCGTCCGGCAGACTATGATCCGGGCAGCATCTTCCAGGACGACAGCCAGGTCAGCGGCACCAGCCTGCGCCGCCGCATCCGCGAGGCCGCCCCGGTCGAGGAACCCGCAAACGACACCGCCCCTGCCTCTGCCAGCCTGGTTGCCAGCCTGTTCGGACGCCTGCGCCGCCGCCCTGCCTGACGACACCGCGCCCATCCGGGCTGCCAAAAGGATCGTCACCCGCAAAAAAGGGGGGGATGCGGCCCCGACGCATGATTGCAAGCGGCGTTCATGCAGCGTAACCCGCCCGAAGCCATGAAAATTCACGAACTGATCACCACGACCGAAGCGCTGGCCGACATCTGCGAGCGGATGGCCACGGCGGATTTCGTCGCTGTCGACACCGAATTCATGCGGGAATCGACCTATTGGCCGCTGCTCTGCCTCGTCCAGATCTCCGACGGGAAGGAAGCCGCCGCGATCGATCCACTGGCCGAGGGCATCGACCTCAAGCCCCTGCTCGACCTGCTGACCGAGAACGAGGAGGTCCTGAAGGTCTTCCACGCGGGCGGCCAGGACGTCGAGATCATCTATAACCTCACGAACAAGACCCCGCATCCGATCTTCGACACGCAGATCGCGATGATGGCGATCAGCCAGTCCGAACAGATCGGCTATTCCAACCTGGTCGACAGCTGGCTGGGCATCCAGGTCGACAAGGGCGCGCGCTTCACCGACTGGAGCCGCCGCCCGCTGACCGAACGCCAGATCGAATATGCCATCGGCGACGTCACCTATCTGTCGCGCATCTTCCCCAAGATGCTGAAGAAGCTGATCAAGACCGGCCGCGGCGAATGGCTGAACCGCGAGATGGAGCGGCTTGCCGACCCCGAGAACTATGCCACCGATCCCGAGACATTGTGGCACCGCATCCGTTCGACCGGCCGCAATCCGCAGGTGCTGGGCCGGCTGAAGGCGCTGGCCGCCTGGCGTGAGACCGAGGCGCAGGACAAGAACATCCCGCGCGGCCGCATCATCCGCGACGAGACGCTGGCCGACCTCGCCAGCCATCCGCCCAAGAAGCAGGGCGACCTGGCCAAGGTGCGCGGCCTGTCGGGCGGCTGGAAGGACAACGACATCGGCAAGCGCCTGATGAAGGTACTGGAGGAGGCGGAGCCCCTGCCCAAGGCCGAAATGCCCGAACGCAAGACGGGCGTGGCTCTCGGCAAGGAAGGGGCGCTGGTCGCCGACCTGCTCAAGCTGCTGCTCAAGATCCGCAGCCGCGAGATCGACGTCGCCTCGCGCCTGATCGCGCGCGCCGACGACCTGGAAGCTTTGGCCGCCGGGGTCCGCAAGAACCTGCCGATGCTGGAAGGATGGCGCTACCAGGAATTCGGCCGCGACGCGCTGGATTTGGTCGAGGGCAAGCTGGCCTTCGCGGTCGAGAACGGGCAATTGAAGATGACCCACATCGACGATGTCCCCGAAACCGCCGAGCCGGAAGCGACGGAATAGGACGCCTTGAAGAACACCTATCTGCCGACGCTGAAGCAGCTGCAATATCTGCTGGCGCTGCATGAAAAGCGCCATTTCGGGCGCGCGGCTGAAAGCTGCTACGTCTCGCAGTCGACCCTGTCCGCCGGCATCCGCGAGCTGGAATCGCTGCTGGGCGTGACGCTGGTCGAACGCACCCGCCGCGTGGTGCGCTTCACGCCGCTGGGCGAGCGTGTGGTGGCCAAGGCGCATGTCCTGCTGCGCGAGGCGGAGGAACTGGCCGAGCTGGTGCAATCCGCGGGCAAGCCATTGTCGGGCGAATTGCGCATGAGCGTGATCCCCACCATCGCCCCCTTCCTGCTGCCGCGCATCCTGCCGCGCCTGCGTAAGGAACGCCCCAGCCTCAAGCTCTTCCTGCGCGAGGAGCCGAGCGCCGATGCCATCGAATCGCTGCAGCACGGGCGCGCCGATTGCGTGCTGCTCGCCCTGCCCTTCGCCACGGGCGAGGTAGAGAGCGAGGTGCTGTTCGACGACCGCCTGTTCGTCGCTTTCCCCAAGGACGACCCCCGCGACCCACCCGAGCAGATCCCCCCGTCGATGATCGACGAGGCGCGCCTGCTGCTGCTGGAGGACGGGCATTGTCTGAAAGAACACGCGCTGGCGGCCTGCAACCGCCCCGAACTGCGTGCGTCCGCGACCATGATCGGCACTTCGCTGCACACGCTGGTGCAGATGGTGGACAATGGCCTCGGCCTAACCATGCTGCCAGAAATGGCGCTTGAGGCGGGGATACTGGACGGCACCAATGTCGTCGCCCGCCCGCTGAAATCGAAGAACGCCACGCGCCAGATCGCGCTGGTGTGGCGGCGCGGCTCTCCGCGCGCGGACGAATTCCGGCTGCTGGCCGCCGAATTGCGCCAGGGCTAGCGGACGCGCCCATCGATGAAGTCCCCGCTCGCCATCGGCCCGCGCGACGTGGAAGACGCAGCCGACATCATTCGCGGGGTCGCGGTGCGGACGCCGCTGCTGCGTTCCCCCTTCCTCGACGAAAGGACCGGCCGGCAGGTCTTGCTGAAGTTCGAGGGCGCGCAGATCGGCGGCGCCTTCAAGTTTCGCGGCGCCTACAACCGGCTGGCGCGCATCCGCGAAGAGGACCGCGCGAAGGGTGTGGTCGCATGGTCGTCGGGCAATCACGCGCAAGGCGTGGCGGCAGCGGCGCGCATCTTGGGCATTCCCGCCACCATCGTCATGCCCGCCGACGCCCCCGCGATGAAGCTGGCGAACACGCGCTCGCTGGGGGCGGAAATCGTGCTGTACGACCGCGACACCCAATCGCGCGAGGGGATCGCCACCTCGCTGGCGCAGAACCGGGGGGCGGTGCTAGTGCCGTCCTATGACGACCCCTTCATCATCGCGGGTCAGGGCACCGCAGGGATCGAGATCGTCGAGCAGGCCGAGGAAATGGGCGTGGAAATCGGCCAGGTCCTCGTCTGCTGCGGCGGCGGCGGGCTGGCTGCGGGTATCGCGACCGCCGTCAAGGACCGGCTGCCACAGACCGCGATCCACCCGGTCGAACCGGCGGCGTTCGACGATACAGCCCGCTCGCTGCGGACCGGGCGGCGGGTGACGGTGCGACCTGGCGCAAGATCGATCTGCGACGCGCTGCTGGCGCCGACGCCTGGCGCGCTGACATTTCCGATCAACAAGGCGCTGCTGTCGGAAGGCCTGGCGGTCACCGACGGGGAAGTGCGCGCCGCGATGCGCTATGCGTTCGAAGTGCTGAAGCTGGTGGTGGAGCCGGGCGGCGCGGTCGCTCTGGCGGCGCTGCTGGCGGGCAAGGCACCGCCCAGCGACAAGGCGACGGTGGCGGTCATCTCGGGCTCCAACGTCGATGCCGCCCTGTTCGCGGACATCATTGGCACCGCTTAATCCGCCGCGAAATCCGCCGCGATCACGATCCGCCGCGCATCCCATTCGGGCACCGCTTCGGGCCGCATCGGCACCATGAAGCGCTTGGGCTTCTCGCCCTCTGCTGCAGGGCGCTCGATCTCGATCACGTCGCCCGCGCCGTAATTGTCGATCGCGATCACCGTGCCCAGGGCCTCGCCCGCGTCCGATACGGCGGACAGGCCCAGCAGATCGGCGTGATAATACTCGCCCTCTTCCAGCGGAGGCAATTCCTCGCGCGAGACGGTCAGCACCATGCCGCGCAAGGCCTCGGCCGCGTTGCGGTTCTCGACGCCGACCAGCTTCGCGATGGCGCCGCCCTTGCCGTCGTCGCGCAAGGTCTTCGGCGTGATCTCGCGGCTTTCGCCCGATGCCTCGCGCAAGAGGGTGAAGGCGCGGAATCGCTTCAGCGACGCCACGCCCTCACCGAACAGCTTCAGCCGGATCTCGCCATTCACGCCGTGCGCGCCGGAAACGGCGGCCAGTACGATGCGGTTCTTCATGGCGAAAAGTCCGACTGCGACCGGGATCAATCCTCGGCCTTTGCCTCTTCCGCGGTCTCGGCGGTCTCGGCAGCCGCACCGTCGGCCGCTGCTTCTTCAGCAGGCGCTTCTTCAGCGGGAGCCTCTGCGGGCTTGTTGGCTTCTTCCTCGGCAGCCTTGCGGGCTTCCTCGGCTTCAGCGGCCTTCGAAGCCTTTTCCTCGGCGCGTTCCTTGGCCTTTTCGCCCGGCTCGGCCTTCTTGGGGTTGTTGCGGGCCGCACGCTCGAGGATGCCGGCGGCGTCAAGGAAGCGCGCGACGCGATCGGTCGGCTGCGCGCCGACGCCCAGCCAGTAACGGATGCGGTCCTCGGTCAGCTTGACGCGGTCTTCCGAATCCTTGGGCAGGACCGGGTTGTAGATGCCGACCTGCTCAAGATACTTGCCGTCGCGCGGGCTGCGCGTGTCGGAAACGACGACGCGGTAATAAGGACGCTTCTTCGCGCCACCGCGCGCCAGACGAATTGCAATTGCCATATCAAACTACCTTTCGAACGATATTCAAATAACTGAAATTACGGTTAAATCATTTCTTCTTCAGCAGGTCCTGCAGCTCGGGCGGAATGTCTCCGCCGCCCGGAAGGCCCGGCATGCCGCCGCCCCCGCCAAATCCACCTGGGTCGCCGCCAAGCCCCGGCATCGCCGCGCCCAGACCGCCCTTGCCGAACAGCTGGCCAAGGCCCTTCAGCCCGCCCATCTTCTTGATCTGCTTCATGGCCTTGGCCATTTCCTGATGCATTTTCAGAAGCTTGTTCACGTCCTGCACCTGCGTGCCGGACCCTGCCGCGATGCGCTTCTTGCGCCGCGCGTTCAAAAGCTGTGGCTTCTCGCGCTCTTTCGGCGTCATCGACGAGATGATCGCGTCCATGTGGAGCAGGACCTTGTCGTCCATGCCCGACTGCGCCATCGCCGCCTTGGCCTTCTTCATGCCCGGCAGCATGCCCGCGATCGCGCCGATGCCGCCCATCCTGGTCATCTGCTGCAGCTGCATGCGAAGGTCGTTCATGTCGAACTCGCCCTTCGCCATGCGCTTGGCGAGCCGTTCGGCGTCCTCTTCCTTGACGGCGGTCGCGGCCTTTTCGACCATCGACACGATGTCGCCCATGCCCAGGATGCGATTGGCGACGCGCGAGGGATGGAACGCCTCGATCGCGTCGAGCTTTTCGCCCGTGCCCGCGAACTTGATCGGCTTGCCCGTCACCGCGCGCATCGACAGCGCTGCGCCGCCGCGTGCATCGCCGTCCATGCGGGTCAGTACCACGCCGGTCAGCGGCACCTCGCCGGTAAAGCTTTGCGCGACATTGACCGCGTCCTGGCCGGTCAGCGAATCGACGACCAGCAGCACTTCGCGCGGGGTGGAGACGCTGGCGACCGCCTTCATCTCGGCCATCAGCGCTTCGTCGACATGCAGGCGGCCCGCGGTGTCGAGCATCAGCACGTCGAAGCTTTGCAGCTTGGCCGACGAAATCGCGCGATTGGCGATATCGACCGGCTGCTGTCCCGCCACGATCGGCAGCGTCGCCACGCCCGCCTGCTCGCCCAGGATCGCCAGCTGTTCCTGCGCCGCCGGACGATTGACGTCGAGCGAGGCCATCATGACCTTCTTGCCCTCGGTCTCCTTCAGCCGCTTGGCGATCTTGGCGGTGCTGGTCGTTTTACCGGAGCCCTGCAGGCCGACCATCATGATCACGACCGGCGGCTTGGCATCCAGGTCCAGCCCAACCGCATTCTGGGCGGCCTGCGAACTGCCGCCCTCTTCCGGGTCGCCGCCCAGCATCTCGACCAGCGCGTCATTGACGATCTTGACGACCTGCTGACCCGGCGTGACCGAGCGGAGCACTTCGGCGCCGATCGCGCGTTCGGTGACGGTGTCGATGAAACGGCGCACCACCGGAAGCGCGACATCGGCCTCCAGCAGCGCGATCCGCACTTCGCGCATGGCGGTGCGGACATCGTCTTCCTTCAGCGCGCCGCGGCCCCGCAGCGAATCGAAGACATTGCCGAGCCGGTCGGACAGTGCGTCAAACATGGTCGCCTCCGGCTGTCATGCCGCTTCTCCAGTTACGCCCGCCGCGAGAATCGCCGCGAGGCCGTTCAGAACCGGCGCAAAACGCCGAAAACGCCGGTGGGCGAAACCTCGCCGACCAGCGTGTATGTCAATGCGCGCGGTGCCGTGCGTACCGCCCTTGTGCATGATCCCGGCGCCGGCGCACATTGGCACGCCCTCTCCGGTTCGTTGCGCCCATACAGCCAGTCGGCCCCGCTGGCAAGCATTGCGATGTCCGCCGGTCCGCCCCCGCCGCCGCCCGCCGGGCCCCGCCGCCCCTTAACCTCTTTTTTAGGACCTTGCCCCTACCAAACCGTCAGGGCGCCGGAACCGCGCCAGGGCCGTGGAGCAGACATCAGCAATGGGCGACAGCCCCGACATACCCCAGCCAAGGCGTTTCACCGGCCTGACCGACCGATTCGGCCGGGCAGAAGGCGATCTCGTCCTGCTGGGCATCATCTTTGCCGCGATCATCATGCTGGTCGGCCATGCCGGGTCGGTCGTGCCGCAGGTCATCGAATTCGCGCTGGGCAAGGGCGAAGCGCCTCCGCCGTGGGCGGCCAGCGCGGTGCTGCTCAATGTCGCGCTCGTGATCTTCGGCTGGCGCCGCTACAACGAGCTGCTCGGCGAGATAGAGAAAAGCCGCCTGGCCGAGGAAGAGGCACGCGAACTGGCGCTGACCGATCCGCTGACGGGCTCGCTCAACCGCCGATCCGTCCTGCCCCTGACCAGCGAGATGGTGGCAGAGGCCGAGAAGGCCGACAAGGCGGTCGCCTTCATCATGATCGACCTCGACAATTTCAAGCAGATCAACGATCTCAACGGCCACCGCGCGGGCGACTGCATGCTGGTCGAGATTGCGCAGCGCATCCGCGCGCAATTGCCCGCGGGTGCGCGGCTGGCGCGGCTTGGCGGCGACGAATTCGCCTGCGTCGTGCCCTATCACCGATCCGCCCCCGACCTGATCGACCAGCTGGCCACCAGCATCATCGACATCGCGCAGCGCCCCATCGCCATCAATGGCGGAGAGCTGGCTGTGGGCCTGTCCATCGGCCTGTCGACCAGCGTCGAACTGGACCAGCCGGGCGGCAATGCGGCGGGCGAACTGCTGCACATGGCCGACATCGCGATGTATCACGCCAAGAAGATGGGCCGGAACCGCTATGACTGGTTCACGCCCGAGATGGAGCGCGAGCTGAAGCTGCGCAGCGAGCTGGAAAGCGGCATCAGGCGCGGCATCGCGCGCGGCGAATTCGTGCCCTTCTACGAACAGCAGGTTGACGTGGAGACCGGCGAGCTGACCGGCTTCGAGATGCTGGCACGCTGGCAATCGCCCACGCTGGGCCTTGTCACGCCCGACTTCTTCATCTCGGTAGCCGAGGAGATCGGCTGCATCGCCGAACTGTCCGAAGCGGTCATCAGCCAGGCGCTGCGGGACGCCGCCGAATGGGATCCCTCGCTCACCCTCTCGGTCAATATCTCGCCCGTCCAGCTTCGCGATCCATGGTTCGCGCAAAAGCTGCTGAAGATGCTGGCCGAGGCCAAGTTCCCGCCCGACCGGCTCGAGATCGAGGTTACCGAAAGCTGCCTGCACGAGAATATCGGACTGGTGCGCTCGCTGGTGACCAGCCTGAAGAACCAGGGCGTGTCGGTCAGCCTTGACGATTTCGGCACCGGCTATGCGTCCATCGCGCAGCTGCGCGCCCTGCCCTTCGACCGGATCAAGATCGACCGCAGCTTCATCGCCGAGCTGGGCCGCGGCGGCGACAATGCCGCGCTGGTCAGCGCGATCACATCGATCGGCGCGGGCATGCGCCTGCCCGTCACCGCCGAGGGGATCGAGAGCGAGCTGGTGCGCGACAAGCTGCGCGGGCTGGGCCAGTTCAAGGGCCAGGGCTATTTCTATGGCCGCCCCGAGCCTGCCGACAAGGTCCGCGCCCGGTTGAAGAGCGAAGCGCGCCTTGCCGACGATGTCCGCATGGAACCCCGGCTGGGCACCGTCAGACTGGGCGACAGCGATCGCCGCATCGCGGGTGCCTGAAGTTTAAGCGGTTCCGCGCGCCGCACGGGACTGGACGTAGCGCCGCCCGCTGCATAGATGCGGGACCATCATGCGCATACCCTTCACCAAGATGCACGGGCTCGGCAATGATTTCGTCGTGCTCGACGCCCGCGCGCAGGCGCTGCCGCCGATCAATGGCGATATTGCCGCCGCGCTGGCGGACCGCCACACGGGCATCGGCTGCGACCAGCTGGTGCTGATCGAACCGTCGGGCAATGCCGATCTGAAGATGCGCATCTTCAACCACGACGGCGGCGAGGTCGAGGCATGCGGCAATGCCGCGCGCGCGGTTGGCCTGCTGGTGGGCGGCGAGCTGACGATCGAGACATTGGGCGGCACGATCATGGCCCGCCCAGACGCGGCGGGCATCGCGGTCGACATGGGCGAGCCGCGCTTCGACTGGGATGCCATCCCGCTGGCCTATGCGATGGATACGCGGGCCATGCCGGTCGGCTGGGACATGCTGGAAAGCCCGGTAGCCGTGAATGTCGGCAATCCGCACGCGATCTTCTTCGTAGAGGATCTGTCCGCCGTTCCGCTGGGACAGATCGGCCCGGTGATCGAGAAGGACCCGATCTTTCCGCAGGGCATCAACGTCAATGTCGCGCAGATCCTGTCGCGCGATGCGATCCGCCTGCGCGTGTGGGAACGCGGCGCGGGGCTGACCCGTGCCTGCGGCACCGGCGCCTGCTCCACCGCGGTCGGCGCGATGCGGCGCGGGCTGGTGGACCGCAAGGTGACCGTCTCGCTTCCCGGCGGCGACCTCGTCATCGCGTGGGATGAAGACACGCCGGAACGCAAGGGCCGCATCACCATGACCGGCCCCGCGACCATCGCCTATACCGGCAGTTTCGACTGGGGAGCCTACGCTTGAGCGCGCCCTCCACCTTCAAAGGCGAGGTCGTGACGCTGGGCTGCCGCCTCAACATGGCGGAGAGCGAGCGCATCCGCGCCATGCTGGCCGCCAGCGCGCAGCCGACCGTGGTGGTGAACAGCTGCGCCGTGACGCAGGAAGCCGTTCGCCAGACCCGCCGCGCGATCCGCCGCCTGCGCCGCAGCCATCCGGATGCGCGGCTGCTGGTCACCGGATGCGCCGCCGATATCGAGCGTGAGCAGCTTTCCGCCATGGCAGAGGTCGACGGGCTGGTTGCCAATGCCGCCAAGCTCGAGCCGCGCGCATGGCTGGGCGATGCGGCCCTCCCCGCCGCCGCGACCACTCCGCGCGCGCGCACCCGCGCCTTCGTGCCGGTGCAGAACGGCTGCGACCACAGCTGCACCTTCTGCGTCATCCCGCAGGGGCGCGGCGCCAGCCGGTCGCTGCCGGTCGAGGACGTGGTTCGCATCGCCGCCGATCACCTTGCCAATGGCGCGCCAGAGATCGTGCTGACCGGCGTGGACGTGACCAGCTGGGGCCACGACCTGCCCGGCTCGCCCGCGCTCGGCACGCTGGTGCGCGCCATCCTCGACGCGTGCCCCTCGCTCGCGCGGCTGCGCCTCTCCTCCATCGACGGGGCGGAGATCGACCCGCTGCTGGAAGACATGGCCGCGCACGAGCTGCGCCTGATGCCGCATCTCCATCTGTCGCTGCAATCGGGCGACGACATGATCCTCAAGCGCATGAAGCGCCGCCACAGCCGCGCCGACGCGATCCGCCTTGTCGAACGCCTCAAGGCCCGCCGCCCCGACATTGCGGTGGGCGCGGATTTGATCGCGGGCTTCCCAACCGAAACGGATGACATGCACGCCAACAACCTGTCCATCGTCAGCGCCTGCGACATCGTCCACGGCCATATCTTCCCCTTCAGCCCGCGCCCCGGCACGCCTGCCGCGCGAATGCCGCAGGTCGATCCCGTGCGCGTAAAGGCCCGCGCCGCCGAATTGCGCGAAGCCGTCGCCGTACAGCGCGGCCAGTGGCTGGGCGGGCTGGTCGGCACCACCCAGACCGTGCTGGCCGAACGCGACGGCACCGGCCATGCCGAGAACTTCGCGCCGGTGCGCCTGCCCGCCGGCATGGCGCAAGGCGAAACCGCCCGCCTGCGCATGTCCGCGCGCCAGGACGGTCTGCTGATCGGGGAAGCGGCATGAGCGATAGCTGGCAGGACCGCGTCTTCGGCGGCTTTCGCAAGACCTCCGCCCGGCTGGCGGGCAATCTGGCCGGTATCGGCGGGCAGACCCGCCTGACCGACGCACAGCTGGACGAGTTGGAGGATGCGCTGATCCTCTCCGACCTGGGCCCGCGTGCGGCCATGCGGATCCGCGACCGGCTGGCCGACCGCCGCTTCGACCGGGGCGCCGACGAGCAATCGATCCGCCAGGCCGTCGCCGAAGAGATCGCCGAAATCCTGCGCCCCGTCGCCAAGCCGCTGGACGTCACCGCCTTTCCGCGCCCGCATGTGGTGCTGGTCATCGGCGTCAACGGCAGCGGCAAGACGACCACCATCGCCAAGCTGGCCCATCTGTTCCAGGAAGAGGATTACAGCGTCATGCTGGCCGCGGGCGACACCTTCCGCGCCGCCGCCATCGGCCAGCTTCGGGTCTGGGCGGACCGAGTGGGCGTCCCCATCGTCACCGGACCCGAAGGCGGCGATCCCGCCAGCGTGGTCTTTGACGCTGTCAAGGCCGCGACCGAGCGCGGCAGCGACGCGCTGATCGTCGACACCGCCGGCCGCCTTCAGAACAAGCGCGAGCTGATGGACGAGCTGGCCAAGATCCGAAAGGTTCTCGGCCGCCTCAACCCCGCGGCGCCGCATGACGTGGTGCTGGTGCTGGATGCGACCAACGGGCAGAACGCGCTCAGCCAAATCGACGTGTTCAAGGAAGTGGCCGGCGTCACCGGGCTGGTCATGACCAAGCTGGACGGCACCGCACGCGGCGGCGTGCTGGTCGCGGCGGCAGAGCAATACGGCCTGCCGATCCACGCCATCGGCGTCGGCGAGGGGATCGACGATCTGCGCCCCTTCGACCCCGACCTGGTCGCGCGCGTCATAGCGGGAGTGGCATGATGACCGACAAGACCGATACCGCGCCAAAGAAGAAATCAGGCTGGCTCAACCTCGCCATCGATTACGGGCCGCTGCTGATCTTCTTCGTCGTCTATCGCTTTTTCGCCCCCGAGGATTCCAGCAATTCGGTGGCCGAGGTGCTGGCCGTCGTAAAAGGTACCGGCGCGTTCATCGTTGCCGCCCTGATCGCGCTGGGCGTGTCGAAATGGAAGCTGGGGCACATCACCCCGATGCTGATGCTGTCGACCGCGCTGATCGTGTTCTTCGGCGGGCTGACGATCTTCTTCCAGGACCCGGTCTTCGTGCAGGTGAAGCCGACGATCATCTACGTGCTGTTCGCGATCGCTCTGCTGGTCGGCTGGCGCATGGGCAGGCCGCTGCTGAAATATTTGCTGGATGCCGCGTTCGACGGCCTGTCGGATCGCGGCTGGATGACCCTGTCGCGCAACTGGGGCTTCTACTTCGCCGCGCTTGCCGTGCTGAACGAGGTGCTGCGCGCCGCCTTGCCGTTCGAGGACTGGCTGGCGGCCAAGTTCTGGCTGTTCATGCCGCTCTCGTTCCTGTTCACCTTCATGCAGCTTCCGATGATGATGCGCGAAGGGCTTGGCAAGGAAGAGGAGACCGAGGTCGAGACGACCCAGCCTCCGGTTTGAGCGTGCTAGCATGAACGGCTGGCGGGCGGCCTGTTTGGACCGCCCCGCCTCTCGAACGCGCCCGCCTCTCAGGCCGCAGCGTGTTCCGACGCCAGCTGCGTCTGTAGCACGGCGATGCGCTTGCGCTCGTCGGTCCAGCTGCGATTGGGCTGGCCGGTGACCTTGGCGATCAGCTGGCGCAGCTCGTTCTCACGGTCCTTGCGGGTGGTTTCCTGCATCACGACTCTCCTTTCATGCTTTTGCTTTTGGTGCCCGGCACCATAGCATGAAATGCGCCACCATGTTGGCCGTTCCGCCCCGGAAATGATGCGGGACGACCGACGCAAAGGCACAATGCCGCCCCCTCAGATCTCCAGCTGGCTGCCCAGTTCGACCACGCGATTGGTCGGCAGCCGGAAGAACTCCATCGCATTGGCCGCATTGCGCAGCATCCAGGCGAAGACCTTCTCGCGCCAGATCATCATGCCCGGGTTCTCCGACGGCAGCAGCGTCTGGCGCGACAGGAAGAAGCTGGTCTGCATCATGTCGAACATGCCGCCGCAATGCTCGATATCCGCAAGCGCACGCGGCACGTCGGTTTCTTCCATGAAGCCGTAATGCAGGATCAGGCGATAGAAGCCGTGGCCCAGGTCGTGGATCTCGTGCCGCTTCGCCAGCTCGACATAGGGATAGTCGGCGATCTTGACCGTCAGCACCACGACGCGTTCGTGCAGCACCTTGTTGTGTTTGATGTTGTGCAGCAGCGCCGATGGCACGCCCGCGGTGCTCGACGCCATGAAGATGGCGGTGCCCGGCACGCGGGTCGCCGAATTGGTGGCGGACTTGGCAAAGATCTCGATCGGCAACGCCACCTCGGCCATGCGTTCGTGCATCAGCTTGCGGCCCTTGGCCCAGGTCGTGAGCAAAGTGAACACCACCGCGCCGATCAGCAGCGGGAACCAGCCGCCATCGGGCACCTTGGTCGCATTGGCCGCGAAATAGGAGCCGTCGACGATGAAGAACACGACCACCACCGGTACCGCCAGCCACCATTTCCACCGCCATACGGCCAGCAGCAGCGCCGCCATCAGGCAGGTGTCGATCAGCATCGCACCCGTGACCGCGATGCCATAGGCGCTGGCTAGGTTGGACGAGTTCTGGAAGGTCAGCACCAGCAGGATCACCGCCACCATCAGCGCCCAGTTGATCGCGGGAATATAGATCTGTCCGGCCTCGGTCTCGCTGGTGTGCAGGATCGACAGGCGGGGGATAAAGCCCAGCTGCATCGCCTGGTGCGTGACCGAGAACGCGCCCGAAATCACCGCCTGGCTGGCAATGAAGGTCGCCAGCATCGCCAGGATCACCAACGGCAGGCGCATGATGTCGGGCGCCATCATGAAGAACGGGTTGCGGATCGCCTCAGCCGCTTCGGGACCCGACAGCGCGGTGACCATCGCCGCCTGACCGAAATAGTTGAGCAGCAGCGCGGGCATCACGAAGGCGAACCAGCTGAGCCGCAGCGGCCCGCGCCCGAAATGCCCCATGTCTGCATAGAGCGCCTCTGCCCCCGTCACAGCCAGCACGACCGAGCCCAGCGCCAGGAACGCCAGCGTCTTGTCGACCATGAAGAACTGCACCGCGTACCACGGGTTCAGCGCGACCAGCACGCCGGGGTTCTGCACGATATGCGCCACGCCCAGCACCGCCAGCACGACGAAATAGGTGATCATGATCGGTGCGAACAGCGCGCCCACCTTGGCGGTGCCGCGCTTTTGTATCAGGAACAGCCCGACCAGCATGACCAGCGCGATGGGAATGACCCACCGCTCGAACCGGGCCTCGACCACGGTCAGCCCCTCGACTGCGGAAAGTACCGAAATCGCGGGGGTTATCATCGAATCGCCATAGAACAGCGACGTCGCCATTACCCCCAACAGCACCGTCAGCCAGCCGAAGCGCGATCCGCCCATATGCCGCGAAATAAGCGCCACCAGCGCAAGGCTTCCGCCCTGCCCCTTGTTGTCGGCTTGCATCAATATGGTGACATACTGGATCGAGACGACCAAAGTCATCGACCAGAAGATCAGGCTGACAACGCCCAGGATGTGCAACTGGTCGAGCGCCAGCGGATGCGGGCCCACGAAGGTTTCGCGGAATGCATATAGCGGGCTGGTGCCGATATCGCCGAACACGATTCCGACGGCCCCAACCGCCAGCTTCACCTTGGCGCTGGTGCGATCCTTGCCGCCGGGCGCGTGGGCGCCTGCGTGCGATGCCATCTCGCTGCTCACGCCAGAACAAACTCCGGTTCGTGTTCGCTTTCGGGCGCGATTCGAACCGGGCCCACGAACAGGGATGGGCGATTAGCAGCGCCGATTGTGCACCGCAAGCAAACGCCCGCGGCATATTTCGAATGCCCCCGAACCGTGTGGAAAGCGCCCATCATGGCGCTTCGGACTGAGTTGGTGCAGGCGCGGACGGCTGAACCTGCGGGGGCCCCGGCACCCGAACGGGTGCGTTCGGCATCTGCGGCCCCTGCCCGCCCATCTGCTGGCGCTGCATTTCGATCAGCATGTCCAGCCGCTGGATCTGCGCCTGCAGCACGGCACGCCACGGCTCGTCGGCCGCAGTGTCGCCTTCGGCCAGCGGACGGTCCAGCAGGCCCTGCCAGCGGGTCCGCGCTTCCTCGAACCGGCCCGACTGCGCCAGCGCCAGCCCGGAAAAGAACGGCGGCCCGGGATGGCCGGGCGCCAGCCGCGCCGCCTTGTCATAGGCATAGAGCGCCGCCGGCGTCGCCACGCCCTCGGCATGGCCGACCAGCGCATTGCCCAGCGCCAGCCAGGTATCGGGGTCTTCGGGATGCTCGCGGATCGCGCCGCGCAGGATCGCCGCGGCCGAGGCGAAGCGCCCGTTGCGCGCCATCGCGTCCGCCGTGATCAGATAGCGGCGGCCCGGCGCGAATTCGGCCTGCATCGCCTGCCGCGTCTCGACCAGCGCAGCCTCCATGCTCCCGCGGCTCTCGCGCGGGGCCTTGGGCGCGCCCGGCAGCGTCGGGCTGGCCTGCGCCGCATAGCCCGCCAGCCCCAGCAATAGCGCCGCCCCGGTCAGCTCCCACGCCGGGCGCGGCAGCTTGAGCACGAAGACCAGCGCGGCGAAGGCGGCGATGGCGGCGGGAATTACGAACAGCCAGCTCATGCGTTTTCCTTACTGCGGCCGCGCCGGAACCGCCCGCGCAGCAGCAGCGCCGCCAGCAGCAGCAGCACGACCGGCGCGGCGAACAGCGGCCAGGTCAGCCCCGTGACCGACGGCTTGTAGCTGATGTAGTCGCCATAGCGCTGGATCAGCCATTGGCGGATCGCTTCGGGATCCTCGCCCGCGGCGATGCGCTGGCGCACCTCGCTGCGCATGTCGCCCGCCATGGGCGCATCGCTGTCAGCGATCGACTGGCTCTGGCAGGTCAGGCAGCGGATCGTTTCCATCAGATCCTGCGCGCGCGCTTCCTGCGCCGGATCCTGAAGCTGGCGATAGGCATAGGGCGCGGGCGGCAAGGCGTCCTGCGCGAAGCCGGGTGTGGTGATCGCCAGCAGCAGGATCGCGGCGACCGCGCATATCCCGATCAGCCGGCGGGGGCAGCTCATCCGCCAAAAGGCCGGCCCGCGCGTCATAGCGGCTGCTCCGCCGCCCGCAATTGGGAGAGGATCTGGGGCACGTCGCGCTCCATGATCGGGCCAAGATGCTGATAGCGGATCATCCCGTCGGCATCGATGACGAAAGTTTCGGGCACGCCCGACGATCCGATGGCCAGCTGCAATGCGCTGACGTCGTCGCGCGCGATCGCGCGATAGGGATTGCCGTGGCGCTGCAGGAATTCGGCGATATCCTCTTCCTTGTCGCGGATCGCCACGCCGTCGATGGTCACGCCCTGCCCCGCCAGCGCGTCGAGCACCGGCGCCTCGACCACGCAGGGCACGCACCAGCTCGCCCATACGTTCAGCAGGCGCGGCCCCTGCCCCGCCGATCCCGGCAGTTCGACGGTCGGTCTGCCCTCGGTCGCGGCCGGCAGGTCCATCGCGGGCAGTGGCTGGCCGATCATGCGGCTTTCCACCTCGGTCGAACCGGGATTGGCAAGGCCCCAGGCAATCAGCGCGGCCAGCAGCACGAAGACCGCCAGCGGCAGCCAGATCGCCCAGCGCGATCCCAATGCTTTCGGACGCGGTTCCGGCGCGCTCATGCCCCCGCCCTTTCCTGCGGCAGGGGGTTCGCCTCGCGCCGTTCGGCGATGCGGCGCATGCTGATCTGGCGCCGCCAGCCGCTGGCGATCCGCCCGACCAGTGCCAGCGCGCCGCCCAGCGCCACCAGCAGCCCGCCCAGCCAGATCAGCGGAACGAACGGCTTCCACCACAGCCGCATCTGCCAGCGACCATCCTCACCCTGAACGCCCAGCACGGCATAGAGCTGCCCGTTCCAGCGAGTCGCCAGCGCGCTTTCGCTGGTGGTCTGCACTGGCGAGGTAAAGGTGCGCGACTGCGGGTGCAGCGTGATCGGCTCGCCCCCTCGATAGCTGGCCTGCATGTCCGCCTGCAGTGCGGTCCAGTTCGGTCCCGCGACCGGGTCGATGGCGGACAGCGATACGGTCCACGGGCCGACCTCGACGCTGTCGCCGACCGTGGCGGCGACCAGCCGCTCGGTCGAAAAAGCGCTTTCGCTGGCCATGCCCGCGACCGCGACGGCAAGGCCCAGATGCGCGACCACCATGCCCCATACCGGCAGCGGCGTGCGGCGCAGGTTGCGCCCGAACAGCGGCATCACGCTGGCGATCGCCAGCCCCGCGCTCAGCGCCAGCCCCAGCAGCGGCAGAATGCCGATCCCCGGCGCCAGCACCAGCGTCGCCGCCAGCACGGCGACCACCGCCAGCGCGGGCAGGATCATCGGCCGCGATACCCGCCCCGCCCGGTCGCCCCGCCAGCGCAGCAGCGGCCCGACCGCCATCACAACCATCATCGGCAGCGCGAAAATCGCGCCCACCGGATTGAAATAGGGCGGCCCGATCGACACGCGCGTCCCGAACGCCTCTGTCACCAGCGGATAGAGCGTGCCCAGCAGCACGATCCCCAGGATCGCGGTCAGCATGACATTGTTGAACACCAGCGCACCCTCGCGGCTGACCAGTGCGAACTGCTTGCCTTCCTGGATCGACGCGGCGCGCAGGCCGAACAGGGTCAGTGCCCCGCCGATATAGATCGCCAGCAGCACCAGGATGAAGCTTCCGCGCTCGGGGTCCACGGCAAAGGCATGCACGCTGGTCAGGATGCCCGAACGCACCAGGAAGGTGCCGACCATGCTCATCGAGAATGCGACCACGCCCAGCATGATCGTCCACGTCCGCAGCGCGTCGCGCGCGGCCAGCACGCCCGCTGAATGCAGCAGCGCGGTCGCCGCCAGCCATGGCATCAGCGACGCGTTCTCGACCGGGTCCCAGAACCACCAGCCGCCCCAGCCCAGCTCGTAATACGCCCAGTAGGAACCGGCGGTGATGCCCACCGTCAGGAAGATCCACGCGCCCAGCACCCATGGTCGCATCGCGCGCGCGAACGCGGGCCCGACCTCGTTCGTGACCAGCGCGCCGACCGCGAAGCTGAACGCCACCGACAGCCCGACATAGCCGAAATACAGCGTGGGCGGATGGAAGGCGAGGCCGATGTCCTGCAGCAGCGGGTTGAGCCCCGCCCCGTCCAGCGGCACCGGGTCCAGCCGCTCGAACGGGTTCGAGCTGAACAGCAGGAACGCATAGAAGCCCAGCGACACGAACGCCTGCGCGGCCAGTGTCGCGACGATGGTATTCTCGGGCAGCCGCCGCTCGACCCGGGCGACCAGCGCGCCCGCCAGCCCCATCACCGTCGCCCACAGCAGCATGGACCCCTCGTGATTGCCCCAGGTACCAGCCAGCTTGAAGATAAGGGGCTTTTCCGAATGCGAATTCGACGCGACCAGCAGCACCGACAGGTCGGTCCGCACGAATAGCCACATCAGCGCGCCGAACGACAGCGCGGCCAGCAGGCCCTGCATGATGGCGGCGGGGCGCACCGCGGCGGCGGGCTGTTCGCGCATCTGCCCGTCGCCGCCCGCCAGCGCCCACAACCCCGATGCGAATTGCAGCAGCGCCAGCGCCGCCGCCAGCCATAGAAGCGCAAGACCCAGTTCCGCGATCATTCGGCTTCGGCCACTACCTGCTTCGCCTGCGCATCGCTCATGTCCTGCAACTCGCGCGGCATGTAGTTCTCGTCATGCTTGGCCAGCAGATTGGTCGCGACGAATGTTCCGTCCGGGGCCAGGCTGCCCTCGGCGACCACGCCCGATCCCTCGACGAACAGGTCGGGGGCGATGCCGGTGAAGCGCACAGGAACCGTGGCGGCGCCGTCGCCGACGGTGAAGTTCATCGTCACCCCGTCCGCCTCGCGCTGGATCGACCCTTGCTGGACCATGCCGCCCAGCCGGATAGCGCGGCCCGTTTCGGGCGGATCGCTGGCAATGTCGGAAGGAACATAGAAATAGCTCGCCTGGTTGCGCAGCGCCCATGCCGCCAGCAGCCCGGCGCCGATCAGCACGGCCAGCGCGATCACCAGAAGCACCAGACGCTGGTGCTTGGGCTTCATGTTCCGGGAATCCGGGATGCTCACTTGCGCCCCCTGATCCGGTCGCGGCGCTTCTCGGCGCGGCGCATCGCGATCCAGCTCCACCCGGTCATGGCCAGGGTGCCCGCTATGCCGATGGCGTAGCAGGCGATCACGAAAGGCCAGTGGTCAAGATTTTCGGTCAATGGGGTTCACTTCGAATCCGTTGCGCGTCCCTTACAGACTATCGGGCGCGGCGAAAAGCGGATCGACGCGCCCATCGGCGCGCTGCGCCTTGCGCCGCAGCCGCGCCTCGGCCTGGATGTCCGCCAGCAGCGTCCGCATGCGCGCCAGGATCACCCCGCCGAACAGCAGCGAGAAGCCCAGTGTCGCGATCAGCAGCGGCCACAGGAAGGCGGGATCGATCGCGCTCTTGCCCATGGTGATGCTGGGCGGCTGGTGCAGCGAATTCCACCACACCACCGACCGGTTGATGATCGGCACGTTGACCGCGCCCACCAGCCCGAAGATCGCGGTGACGCGGCTGCTGCCCGCGGAAAGACCGGCACCCGCGCCCATGTCGCGCTGCGCCGCGCCCGCCAGCGCGATATAGGCGAAATACAGCAGCAGCAGCACCAGCATGGATGTCAGCCGCCCGTCCCACACCCACCAGGTGCCCCATGTCGGGCGGCCCCAGATCGACCCGGTCAGAAGGCAGATGGCGGTGAACACCGCGCCGGGCACTGCCGCGGCGCGCGCGGCGATGGCGGCCAGCGGATGGCGCCAAACCAGCTCTGCCAGGGAAGCGACGGCGATGGTGGTCCAGCCGCCCATGCCCAGCCATGCGGCGGGCACATGGATATACAGGATGCGGACGGTATCGCCCATCAGCCGGTCGGCAGGCGCCAGCAGCAGCCCATAGGCCAGCGCCGCGCCCGAAACGACCAGCCCCGACACCAGCAGAAGCGGCGTCAGCCAGCGGGCGATGCGCAGGAAACGGGCGGGATTGGCAAAACCGTGCATATCAATCAAAGCTGCGAGCGTAGGGGCCGGTCAGTCCATGCCGCTTTGCAGCCCCGCGCACAAGCGAAAGCGCGGAGCCCAGCGCCCGCGCACCTTCGCCTATGCCCGCAAGGAACCGCGTCAGCGCCCGATCGCGCGTCGCGCCATCGCGTCGGCGACCAGGTTGGCCGGCTGCCCGCTGGCGTCCGCTTCGTGCCAGATCGCTTCCAGGCGGCCCGGAATGCCGGCGATCTTGGCATCGATCGTATCGGTGCTGACCGCAACGCCTTCGCGCCGGGCGAGATATTCATAGGTGACCGCGATGATCCCGCCGCCGTTCAGCACATAATCGGGCGCATAGAGGATATCGCGCGCCGCCAGCTCGCGACCGTGCTCGGCGGTGGCGAGCTGGTTGTTCGCCCCGCCCGCCACGATCGCGCAGTCCAGCGCAGCGATGCTGCCGCTGTTCAGGATGCCGCCCAGCGCATTGGGGCTGAACACGTCGCAGGGCGTGGTCATGATATCGTCGGCGCCGACCGCGGCCGCGCCCAGATCGGCCGCAAGCGCCGCGGCGCGCGCATGGTCCACATCGGCCAAAGTCAGCCGAGCGCCATCGCGCGCCAACAGGCGGGCAAGGCCGCCGCCCACGCTGCCGGTGCCCTGGATCGCGACATGCACGCCCTCGAGCGAGCGGCCCAGCCTGTGACGGACCGCCGCGGCAAGACCCAGATAGATGCCATGCGCGGTATAGGGCCCCGGATCGCCGCCCGCGCCGTCGTCGTCGGCGGGCAGCCCGGTGACATAGGCGGTGCGCTTCGACACCGCGACCATGTCGGCTTCGGAAATGCCGACGTCCTCGGCGGTGACATAGCGGCCGCCCAGCGCCTCGACCGCATCGCCGAACGCGGCGAGCATCTCGGGCGTCTTGGTGCCGTCCTTCGGCGCAAG
Source organism: Croceicoccus marinus (assembly GCF_001661675.2). Taxonomy (NCBI): domain Bacteria; kingdom Pseudomonadati; phylum Pseudomonadota; class Alphaproteobacteria; order Sphingomonadales; family Erythrobacteraceae; genus Croceicoccus; species Croceicoccus marinus. The sequence continues at coordinate 1,705,710 of NZ_CP019602.1, forward strand.
GATCACTGCCTTGCCCCCGCCCATGGGCAGGTCGGCCATGGCGTTCTTGAAGCTCATCCCCTGCGACAGGCGCAGCGCGTCGGTCAGCGCGTCGTCGGGGTTCGCGTAATGCCAGAACCGCGTGCCGCCAGCCGAGGGGCCGCGATGGGTCGAATGGATGGCGATGATCGCGGCAAGCCCGCTGGCCCGGTCGTGAACGAGGGTGAGCTTCTCATGCTCGTCGAATGCGGGATTGCTCCACATCGCGGGTGCCGCCTTTTGCCTAGGGTCGCGGGGAGCAGGAAAACGCTCGCCCGCTAAGTGAAAATGGGGCGATCGACGGGGTTCGAACCCGCGACCTCCGGTACCACAAACCGGCGCTCTAACCAACTGAGCTACGATCGCCATGAAGCGCATTCCCGCCGGATTTTCGCCCGGCTGGGGCGCCCTGTTTTCACTCCCGGCCGCAGGCGTCAAGCACTTGCGGACGGCGGAGGCGGCCTGTTGCACAAAGCGTCGCGCGTGAAAAGCAAAATCCGCGTGGCAGCCGCAGAAGGCGCAATATTATAAGCACGCGCAATTTGCGGTCCTGCCTGCGGGCGGCAGATTCGCCGCGACTCACATGGAATTACTGCCCCGCGCCCCAGGAACGCGCCACCACCCGCCCCGGAGGGTCGCTCACGTCGATCAGCGCGGTTTCCTCCAGCAGCACCGAATCCACCCTTACCGCGATGCGCGCGGCGAACAGCTCGCTCCGGACCGACATCTGGCTAAGCGCCGCGGGGCCGAACACCGAATCGTCGCCGCGCGCCATTTGCCCCACCGCGCCCGAGACCGAGCTCCAACCGCCGGCCGGGCGCGAGGCGATGAAGGCCCGCGCGCGGTCGACGCTGAGGCTGCCCGCCGTCATCGCCGAAATCAGTCGCGCCTGGTCGGGGCGCAATGTGTTGACGTTGACCAGGGCATCCCCGCCCGTGGGCAGGGCGCAGACCCAGGGCAGCAGGCGGCGATAGATCGGCTCGGTCATGCCGCGAACCGCCCGCAGTTCCGACAATTCGCCGATCGCGCGGCCCGGCGTGCGATAAGGCACCGGCAGCGAGAGGTAATAATCGTCCTCCGCCCCGTTGGGCTGGGGCGACTGGTCGCGGTCGGTCCAGTCCCCCACCGAATCGGCGATCACCACCGCTTCGTTCGCCGGGATCGCCAGCCCTTCCATCAGCCGCAGGAACTGCCCCTGCGCGCGCCGGTCAAAGCGCCTGCCTTCACCGTCCGCACCCGCGCCCAGCGAGTTCACGTTGAAGCAGTTCTGCGCATCGGTCACGGTCACCGCCACGCTGCCGCGCGCCAGCGGCATCGCCTGCTCGCGGCCCAGCAGCCCGATGCGGTCGACGGTCTTCTCCTCGTCCGCGCCGACCAGCTGCGTCAGACGCGCGGCGGTGATCTGCTCGGCGCTGGCGGCATAAAGCTGCGCCTGCGCCATCGCCTGGCTGTTCGACGCCAGCCGCGTGGCCAGGTTCAGCCGGTCGAGCATCAGCGTCGCGATGATCGACATCAGCGCCACCAGCACCAGCACCGACAGCAGTGCCGCGCCCCTGCCCTGGCTGGCGAACCAGTCCTTGCGCGCCGCCGCTTCGGTCACTGCTCCTCCTCCTCCTCGTCGGGCGCGGGGCCGGATCCGACCAGCGTCACCACGCGCAGCACCGCGCCGTCCGGCTGCGGCAGGCTCAGCTCGACCGCGGCGGGCAGTTCGGCGGGATCCTCGGGCCGCCACGCGCCCACCCAGTTGCCGCCCGCCATGCGAAAGCGCAGGCCGGGCGTACCGGCCAGCTCGGCCATCACGCTGGGTTCGGGCCGTACCGCGCCGTCGACGCGCGGAAGGCCGATGCGGACCAGCCTGTTGCCCTCCATCCGCCAGACCACCCGCTGCAGCGAGGCGCGCAACTCGCCCGAGGGATTGTCCCAGCCGCTTCGCGTGACTGCGACAAGATCGCCGTTGTCCCCGGCCAGCAGCGCCGGTTCGGGCTCGCCCCCCATGCCGCGCGCGGGGCGGGGAGAGGCCTGCGCCATGTCGGCGCTCCATACCGCGATCAGGCGGCGCTCGGCGGCGATCTCGCCGGTCTTCTCGCGGCTGGCCATCTCGGCATCGACCGAAAAGCGCAGCAGGCCCAGCGCGCCCGCGGCGATGATCGCGAAGATGATCAGCGCCACCAGCATCTCGACCAGCGTGAAACCGTTGCGTCCGGGCGGGGCGCTCATCGCGGTGCGGTCCTGATCAGTTCGAAGCTGACGCCGCCCGATGGCTGGCCGACTTCGCGCACCGCCATCAGGATGCGGATCGTGCCGGGAAACGCCTCGGGCGCATCGACGCGGCGGCTCCATGCAAAGCGCCGGCCCGCATTCTCGACCACGCCGCTGTCTTCGCCCAGGGCGGGCGGGACCGGATCGCTCAGCCACTCAGCAGCAAGGTTGCGGGCGGTCACCTCGACCACCAGTCGCCGGTCGAGGTCTGCGGTACGCGAGATCGAGGCCCCCTCCATCCGCAGCAGCGCCAGCGCCGCCAGCGCGAAGATCGCCAGCGCCACCAGCATCTCGATCAGGGTGAAGCCGTTGCGGCGGTTCATTGCCCTGCTTCCGTCCTGATGTCGCCGTTGCGCGCGATGGTGACGGTCGCGCTATGCGCCTCGCGGCTCAGGCTTATGCGCGCGTCCTCGCTGGCCAGGCCCAGGCTGTCGAACACGATGCGCCGGTTGCCCGCTCCCGCCTGACCGGCCCCGGCCCCAACCCCGGCCCCTTCGTGCGTTACCACCGTGTCCGACGGCCAGTCGCCGCCCTGCAGGCTGCGCGCATCGGGCGGCTGCCATCCGCCTTCGCCGCGAGTCTCGAAATAATAGCCCGCCTGACCGACCACGACTGACGTCGGCCGCGCGGTCACGATCGCCTCGTCCCGCGCCGCGCCCGCGCGGGCGGCAAAGCTTTCGGCGCTGCGGCGCAGGTCTCCGCCGCTGTCGGGCAGCGCCAGCACCGCCACGCTGGCCAGCAGCGCCAGCACGAACAGCGCGACCAGCAGTTCGATCAGGCTGAATCCATTCGCTCGCGCCCGATCCGCCGCATCCGATCCGGAATCGCTGTACCTGCCCATCGCGGCAGAGCCTATGCGCGCGCCATGTTGCAGGAGCAAGGCAAATAGGCGCCGTCCCTGATCGGCCCGATGCCTGTCACCCCGATGCCTGTCATTCCGATACCCGCCAGCCGGTTCACCGCCATTCCCCCTTTGCAGGCCGCCGCGCCGCGATTATGGCAATCGGCCATGGCCACCGAAGCACTTCAACAGGAAGCAACCGTCGCCGAGCGGCTGCGCGCCACGCGCAATATCCAGCGCGTCCCCACGCCCAAGCTGGAACTGTTCACCCTGCGCGACTTCATGCCCGAGGACGAGCGGCTGCGGCTGATGGAGCTGATCGATGCCAATCGCCAGCCCTCCACCATCACCGACAGCAATGGCGACGACTATTTCCGCACCAGCGAGACCTGCCATTTCGACGAGACCGACCCGGTGGTGATGAAGCTGGAGGAACGGCTGCAGGCGCTGTCGGGCATCGACCCGGTGTTCGGCGAACCGCTGCAGGGCCAGCGCTATGAGGTGGGGCAGGAATTCAAGGCGCACACCGATTATTTCGAGCCGAACGGCCGCGACTATGATGCCAATTGCCAGCGGGGCGGTAACCGGACCTGGACCTTCATGGTCTATCTGAACACGCCTGACGCTGGGGGCGCGACTCGCTTCAAGGTGGCGAACAAGATGTTCCAACCCGAAGCGGGGCGACTGCTTTGCTGGAACAACCGCCGGGCCGACGGTTCGCCCAATGCCGCCACGCTCCACCACGCGATGAAGGTCCGCAAGGGGCTAAAGTACGTTATTACAAAATGGTATCGAGAATTGCCTTACCGGCAATGAACGCCGCCATTTCGCGCAATTGCGCCGTTTCGGTACGGCGCCAAGAATCGCGATGCGCGATTAGGTGATATCCCCTAGGTATTCTGCCAAGGTTTTCTTCGCATCCTTGCCCCACGATATTGGGGGTAAGGCAAGTCGAAGGGACTTGGCCGCAGACAAGGCCGGGGGGAGGAAGCGCATGGAAGGCTTCGTTCTAGATCTGAACAAAAGGGAAACGGTCGATATTGTCGATACGGCCGAACCCGATGTCGCGGTCTCCGCACCCGACATCATCACCCTGCCGGCCAGACCGGCGGTCAAGGCGGCTGACGAGCATCTGCCGGACGGCATCGGGACTTTCCGCGGCCTTGCCATCGGACTGCCGATCGCCGCGGGACTGTGGGCAGCCATCATCGGCGGCGTCGCTTACGTGATCGCCTAGATACGTGATTGCATAGGTACGTGATTGCATAGGTACGTGATCGCCCGGGGCGGCGCTCAGCGCAGGCATCATATCCGGCAAAAACGCAAAAGGCGGCTCGAAAGAGCCGCCTTTCGTTTGTGAGCTACTGGCAAGCGGGACCGGCTTCGTCCGGATCCCACTTGCCTGTTGCCACTTACTTCTTGAGAGTGAGGCCGCCGAACTTCTTGTTGAAGCGCGCCACGCGGCCGCCTTCCTGAAGCTGCTTGGTGCCGCCGGTCCAGGCCGGGTGCGAGGTCGGATCGATCTCGAGCGCAAGGGTTTCCCCCTCCTTGCCCCAGGTCGAGCGAGTCTCGAACACGGTGCCGTCGGTCATCTGCACCTTGATCATGTGGTAGTCGGGGTGGGTATCGGCCTTCATGGCATTATTCTCCGGGTGCTGTATCCGGTTCCGACCGGACACTCGGGGTTTCAGCAAAGGCGCGCGCATAACGCCGCGCGCCCGGCTTGGCAAGCGGCGCCGCGCCTATTTCTCGATCATCGCGGTGAACTCGACATCGCAGGTCACCTCGCCGTCGATCGACGCTTCGCCCTTGAACTTGCAGATGCGCGCGCGCCGCTGCAGGAATTCCACCTTCAGGTCCAGCAAGTGACCCGGCTCGACCATCTTGCGGAACTTGGCGTTGTCGATGGCAAGGAAATAGACCAGCTTGCCCGTTCCCGCGAGGCCCAGCGCCTCGACCGCGAGAAGACCCGCCGCCTGCGCCAGCGCCTCGATCTGCAGCACCCCCGGCATGACCGGGCGGCCGGGGAAATGGCCCTGGAAGAAATCCTCGTTGAACGAGACCGCCTTCACCGCGTGGATGCCCGTCTCGGGATCCAGCGACACCACCCGGTCCACCAGCAGCATCGGATAGCGATGCGGCAACAGTTCAAGAATGCGCGGGATCGAAAGCGCGCTCGGCGTGGAAGGAGTCTCGCTCATGCCAGTCTCTCGGTCCTGTCGGTTCAGCGGCCGGTGGTGGCGGGTGCCGGGGCGGGCTGCTGGGCCTGCACGGCCTGCTGCTGGGCGGCCGCCTCGCGCTGGGCACGCGGCATCCAGCCAGCGGGCGGAACCAGCTGCGCCGAAGGGATCAGGCGATTAAGCTCGGTCACCACGTCCTGGTTCAGATTATAGGCCTGGTCGGCCGAAATCACGCCGCCGGGGGACAGCACCAGAGTAATGTTGCGGTGCGCCTTGGCGGCATCCATCGCCGCGTTCAGCTGGTCCGAAATCTGCTCGACCACATAGGCGCGCGACATGGCGACCGGCTGCAGCAGGCGGTTGATCTCGTTCTGGCCGGACTGCTCGATCTGCTGGATCTGGGCGGCCTGCTGCTGCAGCGCCTGGCGATTGGGGCTGGCAGCCTGCGAATCCGCTTCCAGCTTGGTGTAGAGCGGGTCGAGCTGCGCCGCGATGGCGGCACGGCGCGCCTCGGCCTGGTCGATCTGCGCCTTGTAGGTGGTCTGGCGCTGCTGCTCGGCGGTCTGGAACGCGCTGGAAGCGGCGACGATCGCGTCGGGGTTGGCAATGCCGATACCGGGCACGACCTGCGCCGCGGCCGGAGCCGACAGCGCGATCATCGAAACCGGAGCGATACCGAAAGCGAGTGCGGCAAGCGCCGCCTTTGGAGCAATGAGTTTCATCAGAATTGCGTTCCTACATTGAAATTGAAGGTCTTGGGATCGTCGCCATCGACCTTGACGAGCACCCGCGAAAGGTCGATCCGCAGCGGACCGAACGGTGAGTTCCAGTTGACGCCGACGCCGACCGCGACACGCGGCTTGGGGCTGTCGCCGACATATTCCTCGACGAAGACAAGCTCGTTGGCGGTGCCGTCGGGGGCAACCGGGTTGGTGACATAGGAGAAGCCGGTCGGAACCCCTTCTTCGTTGCGCGAGTTCACTTGGTAATAGATGTCGTTCACATCGGGATCGGTCAGACCCCAGACGGCGCCGACATCGACGAACACCGACGGGCGCAGGCCCATTTCGCGCGCGCCGGAACCGAGCGGGATCTCCATCTCGGCCCGGCCCAGGTAATAGGCCCGGCCGCCCAGCGCGTCGTCGGTCCAGTTGTTGCGATCCTCGCTGACCACCCCGTCTACCACGCCCTTGCGCAGAACGCGCGGACCCACGCCGCGAATGTCGAACCCGCGCATCTGCGGCTGGCCCAGGAAAAAGCGGTCGGTCAGGCGTACGTCGTCGGTGAAGGGCTGGTTATTGTCTTCCAGCGCATGGATATAGCCGCCCTCGCCCTGGACCGAGAAGATGAAGCTTGACCCCAGGTTCCAGTATTTCGCGGCGTTAAGGCGGCCGCGCAGATATTTCACATTGCCGCCAAGCCCGGCGAAATCGACATTGCCGACCACCCGCTGCCCGCGGCTGGGCCGGATGCGGTTGTTGAGGTTGTCCCACACCAGCGACGCGCCCAGGATCGAACTGGTCCGCTTGCCCAGCGCGTCGCACAGATAGCGCCCTGCGACCAGCGGATTACATTCCTGCACCCCGTCGCCGTCGATGTCGGCGAAATACTGGTCGCCCAGCGTCACATCCTCGAAATTCAGCGTATAGCGGCCGATCACGGTCATGTATTCGCTAAGCGGCGTACCGGCGCGCAGCGAGAATCCGGTCGTCGAATTCTCGTAGGTGTTGTTCCGGTCGTTGTTGAAATAGTTGAAGCTGTTGAAGTCGCGCCGATAGATGTCCGCCCCGAACGAGATGTTGCGGTCGAACACATAAGGCTCGGTAAAGCTGACCTGCGCCGATTTCGAATAGCGCGAATAGTTGAGGGACAGGCCCACGGTCTGCCCGCGCCCGCGGAAGTTCCGCTCGCGGATCGAACCCTGCAGGATGAAGCTTTCCAGGCTGGAGAAACCGGCCGACAGCTGCAGTTCGCCGGTCGGGTTCTCCTCGACATTGGCGATCAGGTTGATGCGGTCGTCGGCGCTGCCCGGCTCCTGCGCGATCTCGAAGTTCTCCTGGAAGAAACCCAGCGAGTTGATGCGGTTGGTCGAACGGCGCACTTGCAGCGAGTTGAACGCGTCACCCTCGGCCAGTCGGAACTCGCGGCGGATCACCTTGTCCTGCGTCAGCGTGTTGCCGTTGATCTCGATCTTCTCGACATAGGTGCGCGGCGCCTGGTTGATGACGAAGGTGACGTCCATCGTGCGCGCTTCGGGATCGCGGTCGTACTGCGGATCGACCGAGGCGAACGCATAGCCGAACGCGCCGATCGTCTCGGACAGGCCTTCGATCGTGTCCTCGACCTGCTGGGCGTTGTACCAGTCGCCTTCCTTCATCGTCAGCTGGCGGGTCAGCACGTCGGAATTGAAGTCGCGCAGCTGGCTTTCGACCGACACGTCGCCGTATTTGTAGCGCTCGCCCTCTTCCACCACATAGGTGATGATGAAGTCTTCCTTGTCGGGCGTAAGCTCGGCCACGGCGGACACGACGCGGAAATCGACATAGCCGTTGGTCAGGTAGAACTGGCGCAATTTCTGCTGGTCGAACGCCAGCTTGTCCGGGTCATAGCTGGTATTGCCGGTCAGGAACGACAGGAAGCCGGTCTGCTTGGTCAGCATCTCGCCGCGCAGCTCTCCGTCGGAGAACTCCTCGTTCCCGATGATGTTGATCTGGCGGACCTTGGACTTGGGCCCCTCGCTGATCTCGAACACGATGTCGACGCGGTTCTGGTCCAGCTGCACCGCCTTGGGCTCCACCGAAGCGGCGAAGCGGCCCTGCCTCTTGTACAGCTCGATGATGCGATTGACGTCGGCGCGGACCTTGGAACGGGTATAGATCTGGCGCGGGGCCAGCTTGATCTCGGGCAGGATCTTGTCGTTCTTGAGCCGCTTGTTGCCCTCGAGGATGATGCGGTTGATGATCGGGTTCTCGGTCACCTCGATCAGAACGCGGCCGTTTTCCTCGGAAATGCGGACATCGCCGAACAGCTCGGTGGCATAGAGGTCCTTGAGCGCCTGGTCGGCGGCGGCCTGCGAATATTCCTGGCCGGGACGCAGCTGGATATAGGACAGGATCGTCTGCGGCTCGAGCCGCTGCGCGCCCGATACCGAGATGGTGCTGATGGTATTGCCCGCGGGCGCCTGCTGGGCCTGCGCACCGGGCGCGAGCGAAGGCCCAGTTTGCTGCTGACCGGCCTCCTGCGCCGCGGCCTGCTGATGGTCCTGCGAGGCACCGGCAGTGTCCTGCGGGGCACCGGCAGTGTCCTGCGCGAACACCGGCACGCTCAGCGCGGTGGAGGCGAGCAAGGCGCCCAGCATGCCGGCCCCGGCCCACCGGACCGTGGATGTGTTCATGCCTGCCGCTGATCCCATCGGCGATCCATCCCGTCTCTTCATGCTAAATACTCGATCCTGACACTTCGCGGCGCTACCGCACCTGCGGGTTGGGTCCCCGCCCCACCGGGCGCCGCCGCCCCGCCCGACCGGATGATCCCGCCTGGCATCGCGGCTCCATCCGAAAATTTCGTGCTTCGGCGCCCGGTCTTCGCATGGCCGGGATTCCGAATGCGGGCCATCTGCCCGATGCCGCCCCGGCGATCAAGCGAAAGCCCCTGCTTATCCGCGATCCCCCGACGAACGACATTTCGCATCGCGCGGCACGCGACGCGCGGCGCGATCGTTACCGCTTGTGAAACGATCAGCTGAAGATGTTGAGAGAACTGATGTCTAGGATCGTGACAAAGACCATCAAGGTCAGCACGAGCGCCATTCCGGTGCGGAAAGCCCATTCCTGGCCCTTTGCGGATATCGGTTTCCGACGGACAGCTTCCGCCGCGTAAAAGGCGAGATGCCCGCCGTCGAGCGCCGGAATTGGCAGGAGGTTAATGAATGCCAAGTTAATTGAGATCATCGCGATGAAAGAGATGAACGCATACCATCCCGAGATCAGCTGTTCGCCCGAATATTTGGCGATCTTGATCGGTCCGCCAAGCTCGCTGACGGGGCGGCGGCCGGTGATGATCTGCCACAGCCCGACGGTGGTCAGGTGCAGCAATTGCCCGGTCGTCTTGGTCCCTTCCCACACCGCCTCGAACGGGCCGACAGGCACGGCGCGGCCTTCGGTGGCCATCACGCCGATGCGGCCCAGGCGGAATTCATTGCCGAAACGGTCGCGCTCGATGTGGGAATCGATGTTAAAGGTGAACTCGCGCTCCTCCCCGCCCCGCAGCACCGCCACGGTCAGCGGCTCGCCCGGATAGGGAAGCACGCTGTCGCGCACCTCGTCGAAGGTCTGCACCGGCGAACCGTCGACCCGGATGATGCGGTCGCCTGGCTCCATCCCCGCGGCCAGCGCGGGCGAATCCTCGACGAAACCGCCGACCACCGGATCGGCGACCAGCTTGCCGAAGGCCAGGGTGAAGCCGGCGATGATCAGGATGGCGACCAGCAGATTGGTGACCGGCCCAGCCGCCACGATCAGCGCGCGCGCGCCCAGCGACTTGGACTGGAAGGTGCGATTGCGCTCTTCCTCGGGCAATTCCAGCCATTCTTCAGACGGTTGGCTGGCGGGGTTCATGTCGCCCGCGAACTGGACGTACCCGCCCAGCGGCAGCGCCGACAGCTTCCAGCGCGTGCCGCGCCTGTCGGTGAAGCCAGTGATTTCCTTGCCGAAGCCGACCGAGAACGCCTCTGCCTTCACGCCGAACCAGCGCCCGACGAGATAATGCCCCAGCTCGTGCACCACGACCAGCGGGGCGAGCACGAGAAGGAAGCCGATGACAGCCGTGAGAATGGAAGGATTCTCGAACATTAGTTGCCTTTGTTAACCCGCCCGTTCGCCGGTGCCTAGGTACAATATTGCTCAGACCGCCTGCAGCAGCGCCCGCGCCCTTGTCCGCGCCTCGCAGTCGACCAGAAGGACCTCGTCGAGCGTGGAGGGCGGCGGCGGCAGCGTTCCTTGCCCCAGCATGTCCTCGGCCATTGCCGCAATCCGGGTGAACCCGATCTGACCGGACAGGAAGGCGGCGACCGCGATCTCGTTCGCGGCGTTCAGCACCGCGGGCGCGGCCCCGCCATGCGCCGCCGCCTCGCGCGCCAGGCGGGTGGCGGGGAAGCGCGTCTCGTCCGGAGCGCGGAATTCCAGCGTGCCGATGGCCGCCAGGTCCAGCGGATCGCAGGGCGTGTCCATCCGCGCGGGCCAGGCCAGCGCGCTGGCGATCGGCACGCGCATGTCCGACGGACCCAGCTGCGCCAATGTCGAACCGTCGCGATATTCGACCATGGAGTGCACGATCGACTGCGGGTGGACGATGATCCGCAGCCGCTCCAGCCCGACGGGGAACAGATGATAGGCCTCGATGAATTCAAGCCCCTTGTTCATCATGGTCGCCGAATCGACGCTGATCTTCGCGCCCATCGACCAGTTCGGATGCTTGACCGCCTGCGCCGGGGTAGCCGCTTCCAGCTCTGCCATGGTGGCATCGCGGAACGGCCCGCCGCTGGCGGTCAGCGTGATCCAGCGAACGTCGGACAACCGCCCGCCCGCAAGGCACTGGAAGATCGCATTATGCTCGGAATCCACGGGCAGCAGGGTCGCGCCGTGACGCCGCACGGCAGCGGTCATCACCTCGCCCGCCGACACCAGCGCTTCCTTGTTGGCCAGCGCGATGGTGCCGCCCTGCTCGATCGCCGCCATGGTGGGGGCAAGCCCCGCGCAGCCGACGATGGCGGCGACGAACAGATCGACAGGCCGCGACGCCGCCTCGACCAAAGCGCGCTCTCCGCCCGCCGCCTCGATCCCGCTGCCAGCCAGCGCCTCGCGCAGTTCGGGCAGGCAACCTTCGTCCGCGACCACCGCGATCTCGGCCCGGAACTCGCGCGCCAGCACCGCCAGTTCGCGCGCGCTGCAATTGGCCGACAGCGCGACGACGCGCCAATCCGCCGGATGGCGGCGCACCAGGTCCAGCGTCGACGCGCCGATGGAGCCGGTCGCCCCCAGAAGGGAAATCGTGCGCATCACAGGAAATTCATGAAGCTCAGCCCGACCAGAATGGCCACGGGCAGCAGCCCGTCGATCCGGTCGAACACGCCGCCATGGCCGGGGATCAGGTTCGACGAATCCTTCATCGCCGCCTTGCGTTTCATCCAGCTTTCGAAGAAATCGCCCGCCTGCGCCGCCACCGCCAGCACCGCGCCCGCCGCAGCATAGACCGGCGACATCGGCGCCAGCAGCAGCTCGCCCACGCCCTGCCCGGTCTCGCCATCAGCCGCGATCAGCACCGCCATGATGATCCACAGGAACAGCGCCGCGCCCAGCATGCCCCCCAGCAGCCCCGCCCAGGTCTTCGACGGGCTGATGCGCGGCGCAATCTTGGGCCCGCCGAACGTGCGTCCCGCGAAATAGGCGCAACTGTCGGTAAAGATCACTACCCCGATGATCACCGGAAGCGCGTCGAGCGGCAGTTCCAGCAGCAGCCATGCCGCCAGCCCGATATACAGCACCCCGCCCGCGAACCAGATCGCCTTGGCGAATGTCGAGAGCGAGCGCGTGCGGACCATGCGCTGCCATTCCCACAGGCAAGCCGCGGCGACCGCCACGATCAGCACCGTCACCGCCCAGCCGCCGACCCAGAACGCCAGCGCCACGACCGCCAGCATCACCGCGGCAGAGGCCGCGCGCTTGGGCAAATCCGACGTGCGGATCGCCAGCGGCACGCGCATCGCGCGCTTCAGCCGGTCGCGCTTGCGCCGGGACAGCATATCGGGTTCAGCGCCCGCCATAACGCCTTTCGCGGGCGCCGAAACTGGCGACCGCTTCCTGGAAATGCTCGGGCGTGAAATCGGGCCACAGCACGTCGGTGAAATACAGCTCGGCATAGGCCGCCTGCCACAGCAGGAAGTTCGACAGCCGGATCTCTCCGCTGGTGCGGATCAGCAGGTCGAGCGGCGGCAGGTCCGCGGTGTCGAGATGGGCCGAAATCGTGTCCACCGTCACCACGCCCGCCTGCGCCGCGGCCGCCGCGGCGCGCGCGATTTCCTGCTGCGCGCCATAGTTCAGCGCCACGGTCAGCACCGTGCCGGTATTATGCGCGGTGCGCGCCAGCGCATCGTCGATCAGCGCCACCGCCTCGGGATCGAACGCGGAATGGTCGCCGATGATGCGCAGCTTCACCCCGTTCTCGATCATCTCGCCCAGGTCAGAGCGGATGAAATGCTTCATCAGCGTGGTAAGGTCGGCAATCTCCTCCTCGGTCCGCTTCCAGTTCTCGGAACTGAAGGCGTACAGGGTCAGGGCGTCGATTCCCGTGCCGCGCAGCGAGCGGACCAGCTTTCGCACCGCCTCCACGCCCTTGCGGTGCCCCATCGCGCGGGGGAGCAGGCGCTTCTTGGCCCACCGCCCGTTGCCATCCATGATGATGGCGACATGGCGCGGCCCGGCGCCATGGGTGCCGCCGCCTTTCGCGATGGAAACCGAAGGCGCAGGCACGTTCACTGGCTCAGGATTTCCTTTTCCTTCGCCTCGGCCGCCTTGTCGGTCTCGGCCACGTATTTGTCGGTCAGCTTCTGGACCTCGTCCTCGGACCGCTTGCGGTCGTCTTCCGAGATTTCCTTCTTCTTCTCGTCTTCCTTCAGCGCTTCCATGCCGTCGCGGCGCACGTTGCGGATCGCGATCTTGGCGGCCTCGGCATATTTGCCGGCCAGCTTGGCCAGCTCCTTGCGGCGCTCCTCGGTCAGGTCGGGGATCGGCAGGCGCAATGTCTGGCCGTCGATCGACGGGTTCAGGCCCAGCCCGGCATGCGCGATGCCCTTTTCCACCGCGGTCATGTTCGAACGGTCCCACACCTGGACCGACAGCATGCGCGGTTCGGGCGCGGACACGGTCGCCACCTGGTTCAGCGGCATCATCGCGCCATAGACCTCGACCACCACGGGATCGAGCAGCGAGGTATTGGCGCGCCCGGTACGCAGACCCGCCAGGTCGCTCTTCAGCGCTTCCACGGCGCCGGCCATGCGGCGTTCCAGATCGGCCTTGTCGAATTTGGCCATGGTCAGTTCCTCTCGGTTCACATCAAGCGGGCCACACGCCCGATAAAAATTCGGCCCAATAAAAATTCGGCCCGGTAAAAATCAGGTCCCGGAAATTCAGTCGCCGGCGCCCACCACGGTCTGCGTCCCCTCGCCCGCCAGCACGCGGGCCAGATTGCCCCGCTCGCGGATCGAGAACACGACGATGGGTATGTCGTTGTCGCGGCACAAGGCCACGGCGCTGGCGTCCATCACTTTCAGGTTGTCGGCCAGCACCCGGTCGTAACCCACGGTTTCGTAACGCACCGCCGACGGATCCTTCTTGGGATCGGCGTTATAGACGCCGTCGACGCTGGTGCCCTTGAACAGCGCGTCGCATCTCATTTCCGCCGCGCGCAGCGCCGCGCCGCTGTCGGTGGTGAAATAGGGCGCGCCCACGCCCGCGGCGAATATCACGATGCGGCCCTTTTCCATGTGGCGTTCGGCGCGGCGGCGGATCACCGGTTCGCACACCTGGTCCATCTGCACGGCGGACTGCACGCGCGTTTCCACGCCGATCTGTTCCAGCGCGCTTTGCATCGCCAGCGCGTTCATCACCGTGGCCAGCATGCCCATGTAGTCGGCCTGCGCGCGGTCCATCCCCTTGGCCGCGCCCGCCATGCCGCGAAAGATGTTGCCGCCGCCGATGACCAGGCAGATTTCCAGTCCGGTTTCCTTCGCCGCCTTCACCTCCTGCGCCAGCTTGGCGACGTAATCGGTGTCGATGCCAAAGGGCTGGTCGCCCATCAGGACTTCGCCCGAAAGCTTCAGGAGGATGCGTTTGAACTGCGGAAGGGGCATGAAGGACAAGTCTCTGCGCGGACGGTGAAGGAGTGGAAGAGGCCTTAAAACCGACCGGCGCGAAAGCCAAGTGCGCTGTTGGGCTTATTCGGGATGATGCGTTACCCGATCAGGTCTTGTGAACTCACGGTTGCGTTAGGGCGGCGTGGCTCCGCTCAATCAACCGGTCACCGGTAAGGCAGTGGCTATATCTGCCAGCCCTGCATCTTATGCCCAAGACTGCAGCAATGGCACGGCCCGGCACCCAAGCCGGCGCATCGCCCCCCCGGCGGTCATGCGCCGACGATCTGGCGGCTGTGCGTGCCGGACAGGCGCCTGATCACCGCCACCGCCAGGACCGACAGCCCGAAGACCACCGCCGTGCTCAGCAAATAGAGCGTGATGCCCGCAAGGCGGCCGCCGAAGAACTGCCGTTCGACCAGCTGCGACACCAGCGCGATCGCGTAATAATGCACGAAGAAGATGCCGAAGCTGATGTCACCGACATAGCGCAGCCAGCGCGGCGTTTGCCGGACATGAAGCGCAAGCATGCCCGTCAGCCCGATGCAGAAGGCGATCTTGGTCACGAACAGGAAATTGTCATGAAACGGGGCCCCGGCAGCGGGTCCCCAGAAGGGCAGGAAAATGCACAGCATCATCGCCAGCCAGCCCAGCACCGGCACCGCCGTCAGCCGGCCGGCGAAATGCGACATCACCATGCCGATCAGGTAGACGGGCAGATAGAACAGGAAGTTCTGGAACGGGTTGTCATCCGCCGCCGACCGTCCGACCACCATCGAAACCGCCAGCAAGGGCAGTATCAACCAGTAGAAAACCGGGACCCTGTCCATCCGCGCCAGGACCGGCGCGGCCAAATAGAAAATCGCCATCATCGGGATGAACCAGAAAGGTGCCAGATGGGAACCCGTCGCCAGCATCGCGCCAAGCTGGGCCAGCGCGCCATACTCGGCAGCGGCGCTGACATGGGGGGCAGGCTCCTTCAGCCCCGCCAGATAGATCGCCAGCGCAGGCAGCGACATGACCAGATAAGGGAGCCCCACATTGCGCAGCTTTGTCCTGAGATAGGACCCATAGCTGAACCGCCCCAGCAGATACTGGAACAGGAAGCCCGATACGAAGATGAAGATCAGGTTGATATGCCGGAACAGCAGTCCGAAAGGCTCGGACTTGATCAACCCGCTCGGCGGAAACGGGTCGCGCATATGGGTGGCCACGACGATGATGATCGCCATGGCCCGCAGCAGATCGATGAATTCAAGCCTCTGTCGGCGCTGCGATCCGGCGGCGGGCAAGGATGACCCCGCCTTGCCGGTAAGATGCGCGTCCCGATAAAGCCCGACATTTGCAGGTACTGACAAAACAGATCCTCTCGGCGGCACAGACCTGATCGACCAGCCCGGCGGGTCTGGCCCCTGCCAGCATTCCGGGACTTATTCCATTTCCATTAGTCGTTTGCGCCAGTATTAGCTCTTGTGATGTAGGCGATATCCCTTAGCGGCAGACAGGCCTGTTACTCCGACAGAATGGCGGCCGGGGCGATGGACCAATGGAAAAGGGCCGATGAAGCATATGCTCCACCGGCCCTTCCCGATTTCACCAGCGTGAAAGGCTGAACGATCAGCCCCCGACGGCAGCGGCGACTTCAGCTGCGAAGTCACTCTCTTCCTTCTCGATGCCTTCGCCGAGCTGGAAGCGGACATAGTCCTTCAGCACGATCTTGGCGCCCGCATCCTTGCCGGCCTGGTCGACGACCTGCTGGATCGGAGTCTTGTTGTCCATCACGAAGATCTGCGACAGCAGGGCGTTCTCCTTGGCGTATTTCGCCACGGCGCCTTCGACCATCTTTTCCTGCACGTTCTCGGGCTTGCCGCTCTCGGCAGCCTTGTCGCGGGCGATGGCGCGCTCACGCTCGATCACCTCGGCGTCGAGGCCTTCGGCGGTCAGCGCCTGCGGGAACGCCGCGGCGATGTGCATGGCCAGCTGGCGGCCCAGCTCTTCCAGCTTCTCAGCCGGAGCCGAGCTTTCCAGCGCGACCAGCACGCCGATCTTGCCCAGGTTCGGCGCGGCGGCGTTGTGCATGTAGGGCACGACCACGCCTTCGCTGACCGCGACCAACTTGATGCGGCGGATCTGCTGGTTCTCGCCGATGGTGGCGACATTGTCGGTAAGCTTGTCGCCGACGGTGGTGCCGCCGGGATAGGAAGCACCCTTAAGCGCATCGACATCGTCACCATCGACATTCAGGGCAACCTGCGTCGCAGTGCGGACGAAGTCCTGGAACTGCTCGTTCTTGGCGACGAAGTCGGTTTCCGAGTTCACCTCGACCGCAACGCCCTTGGTGCCTTCGACGGCCACGCCAACCAGGCCCTCGGCCGCGGTGCGGCTGGACTTCTTGGCGGCGGCGGCAAGACCCTTGGCGCGCAGGAAATCGACGGCGGCTTCCATGTCGCCGTTCGTTTCTTCCAGCGCCTTCTTGCAATCCATCATGCCTGCGCCGCTCTTCTCGCGCAGGGCTTTCACGTCAGCGGCGGTGTAAGCCATCGCTCATGTCCTTTTTCAGATGTGATGCCCGGCAGGCGCGCGATGCGCAGACCGGCCGGGCAGAAATTTTCCGTAAAGGCCGCTTCTCAAGCAGCCTTCGGTGACGCGGGCATGACGGCAAGGTCATGCGCCGCGTCCAAGACCGGATCAGCCGGCGACTTCTTCCGCAACCGGCTCTTCCATGGCGCCGATATCGACACCGGAATCCGCCACGCCCTTCTGGCCACCGCGGCGAGCCGCCCCGGCAATGGCGTCGCAGTACAGGCGCACGGCGCGGGCCGCGTCGTCGTTACCCGGGATCGGGAACGAGATGCCCGAGGGATCGACATTGGTGTCGAGCACGGCGACGACGGGGATGCCAAGGACGTTGGCTTCCTTGATGGCCAGTTCCTCGACATTGGCGTCGATCACGAACATCACGTCCGGAATGCCGCCCATGTCGCGAATGCCGCCCAGCGACATCTCAAGCTTGTCGCGCTTGCGGGTCATGTCGAGGATTTCCTTCTTGGTCAGGCCCGAAACGTCGCCCGACAGCTGTTCCTCGATGGTCTTCAGCTTCTTGATCGATTTCGACACGGTCTGCCAGTTGGTCAGCATGCCGCCCAGCCAGCGGTGGTTGACGAAATACTGGCCCGATGCCAGCGCGGCTTCGCGGATCGGGTCCTGAGCCTGCCTCTTGGTGCCGACGAACAGCACCTTGCCACCCGCCTGCGCGGTGGACGACACGAAGTCGAGCGCGCGCTGGAACAGCGGCACGGTCTGCGACAGGTCGATGATGTGAACACCGTTGCGGGCGCCGAAGATATACGGCTTCATCCGCGGGTTCCAGCGGTGGGTCTGGTGGCCGAAGTGTGCGCCGGCCTCGATCAATTGCTGCATGGTGACGCCAGTGGACGCCATAATCGTTTCCTTTCCGGTTTGACCTCTGGAAGGCGGATGACCCGGAAAGACATGCTTCCCGCGGCACCGGTTGATGTGTGCCTTCCATGTGGATTTGCCCGCACGGCCGGTCCGGGGAATCCGGACATGGAATCATGCGAACGGCGCGCCCTTAGCGGTATTCGGCCCCCGTGAAAAGCCCCCGGGACAGAATGGGAGGTCGGGCCACCTTGGGATCAACGCTTGACAGCTCGGAACAAATAGTGAACATACCGTTACGTAGTCAATTACGTATCAATGCCTAATCGTTCGGCAGATCGACCATCGATATTGCCGTATATGGAACAAAAGGGGATCGTATATCATGGCCGAATTTTTCGCAATCGCGCCAGTGCTGGCATTTGCCGCCTTCGCCCTTGGCTGCGTGTTCGCCATACGGTCGATGTTGCAGGACATGGCAAACATGTTCCGGCAGATCGCCGAGCAACCGGTGCTGTCATCCGTGGAGCATAGTCCCACGGAACGCCGCGAACCGCGACGCACTACCGCCGGGGCAGAGATCGTCGAACTGCCGCGACGGGCCGCTGCGATCAGGCCAAGGTCGTGCGAGCATCTTCCCGCCGCCGCCTGACACTGCGATAGCGCCACCAGCCATAGGGTAGCAGCGCGATATACACGACCGATACCGCGACCAGTGTCAGCCACGGCTCCAGCAGCAACGCGGCGCCCAGAAGGCCGACGAAAGCGATCAGCTCGATCCGAACCGAGCGGCCGGGCTTGAAGGATGTCCAGCTAAGCGTCGCCAGGTTCGAGATCATAAGGAACGCGATCAGCACGACCCAGATCGCGACCAGCACGGGGTCGCGGAACAACGCCTCGTCCGTCGCCATCCACAGATAGAGCGGCAGGAACGCCAGACCGCCGCCGATCGGTGCGGGAACGCCCGTCAGGAAACCGGCCGACTTGTGCGGCTGGTCCTCCTCATCGATCTGCGCGTTGAAGCGGGCAAGACGCAGCATGCAGCACAGCGCCAAAGCAAGCGAGGCGAACCAGCCGATCCGCGGCAGGTCCTGCAGGGACCATAGAAACAGGATCAGGGCCGGCGCAACGCCGAAGGACAAGGAATCGGCCAGGCTGTCCAGCTCGGCTCCGAACCGGCTCTGCGCCTTCAGCAGCCGCGCGATGCGTCCGTCTATCCCGTCGAGCGCGCCTGCGGTCAGCACCGCCAGCACCGACATGCTCCAATTGCCATCGATGGCAAAGCGGATACCCGTCAGGCCAAGGCACAGCGCAGCGGCGGTAATGGCGTTGGGGGTGACGGCCCGCATGGACAGCCCCTTGGAACTGCGGCGCGGCACCGGGCGCTCGCCATGCGTGATCCGGGGCCCGATATCGCCGTCGGCGTTCCGCGGATCATCGACGGATCTACCGTTTTCAATTCCGTCGCTCATTACAGCGCAATTCCTTCAATCAGCCGGGTCTGCCCGATACGGGCAAGAACCGTTTCGCCTGCGATAGCCTTCTGGCCCAGAACAACCGCAGGCTCGGTGCCCGCGGGCAGATAGATGTCGACGCGGCTGCCGAACCGGATCAGGCCGACGCGCTGGCCCGCCGCCAGCATGTCGCCGGGCTTCACGAACGGAACGATGCGCCGCGCGACCAGACCCGCGATCTGCGTGAAGCCGACCAGAACGCCATCCTCGCGCTCCATCAGCAGATGCTGCCGCTCGTTGTCCTCGCTCGCCTTGTCGAGGTCGGCGTTGACGAACTTGCCGGGTATATAGACCAGCCGCCGCAGAGTGCCGGAAACCGGAGCGCGATTGATGTGGACGTCGAACACGCTCATGAAGATCGAAATGCGGATGACTTCGTCCGTGCCCAGACCTGCCGAGCCCGAACCGTCATCCATCTGCAGTTCCAGCGGCGGCGGAACCTTGCGGATCAGGGTGATCAACCCGTCCGCTGGCGAAACGATCGCGTCCGGATCCTGAGGCACGATCCGCCTGGGATCGCGGAAGAATGCAAACACGCCGAACGTCAGCACCAGCAGTGGCCAGCCCACGATTTCCCAATCGAGGACGAGCAGGAAAAACAGCGCGACGACGCCGGCGATCAGGCCGTACTTGCGCCCTTCGGGATGGACCGGCGGCCAGCTCCAGCCAGCTTCCCCGCGCCCCTCGTTGTCGAGAATTTCTCCTGCCATCCCCACCATCTAGGGGCTGGCAGCCGCAGCGGCAAGCGCGACGGCCCGGCTTCGCAGCGAACCCAGGCCCCAGCGCAGCGCTGTCGGGGCAGTCAGCGGCGCGCCAGGGACGGGTTGATGCACCAGAACCCGGTGCCGTCGCCGTCACGCTCCAGCGTGCAGACAAGCCGCTCGCCCGTCCACAACTCCGCCCGGCGCCCCGCCATCTCGTTGTTGAGGACCGAGAGCGCCGAACTGGCGTCCATACCGTCGAATTCGATGAATTTCTCGATGCCGATCCCGTCGTCGGCAAGTTTCAGGCGGTAACTATGCATGATCCCGCTGTCCTTTCCGCCATGCAGGATGCGTGATCGGACCCCGTTTCGACTCGGCATCCTGCGTGTGGCTGAAACTGCTTAACCGCCCGCGCCGCCGCGCGCTCCATCATTTGGCACAGGTGCGGGCGCAGGGCGGCACTCAGCCATTGCCATTGCCGCTGCGCCTACCAGAAAGATAGGACCCGATCCGTTCCGCAACGCCCTCATCCGCATGCAATCCGATCTTGGAGCGCCGCCACAGAATATCCTCCGCCGTCCGCGCCCATTCGTGTTCGACCAGATAGTCGACCTCGCGCCGGGAGAGGGTTCCGCCAAAGTCTTCACCCAGCGCGGCAATAGATGCCGCCTCGCCCAGTACCAGTTCCGCCCTTGTACCATAGGCGCGCGCAAGCCGGTGCAGGAATGGGCGCGGAAAGCCGGGAAAACGACTGATCAGACCGCCAAGGAATGCGTGGAAATCGCCGCCAGCCATCTCGCCGCCGGGCAGCGTGATCCCGGCGGTCCACGCCCGGCCCATTCGGGGAAAGAAAGGGGCAATCTGTTGCAGCGCATGTTCGGCAAGCCTGCGATAGGTCGTTATCTTCCCGCCAAAGATCGACAGCATCGGCGCGCGTCCCTTGCGCTCATCCCTCTCGCCCCCCGCGTCGAGATCCAGCACGTAATCGCGCGTCACTGCCGAGGCATCAGCCGCATGATCGTCATACAGCGGCCGGATACCCGCATAGCTCCACCTTACGTCTTCGGGCGCTATCGAGCGGCCGAAATAGCGGTTCGCGGTGTCGCACAGATAATGCGTTTCCTCCTCGCTGATCCCGGCCCTGCCCGGGGGGCCTTCCCACGGCTGGTCGGTGGTGCCGATCAGCGTGTAATCGTGCTCATAGGGAATGGCGAACACGATCCGGCGGTCGGGGTTCTGCAACATGAAGGCGTGATCGCCGTCATACAGGCGCGGGACCACGATATGGCTGCCCTTCACCAGCCGCACGCCGCGATCGTTCCTGGCGCGGCCCAGCTTGCGCAATATGTCGTCCACCCAAGGACCGGCCGCATTGACGAGCATGGCCGCACGCACCTCGCTCGTCCCCCGTTCGTCCTCAAGCGTCGCGGCCCACCGCCCCTCCTCCTCTCGCGCGGCGACAAGCCGGGTTCGCGTGCGGATATCAGCGCCGCTCAGCGCGGCGTCCATCGCGTTCAGCACGGTGAGGCGGCTGTCCTCCACCCAGCAGTCGGAATAGACGAAGGCCTTGCCGCCATCCTTCAGCCCTTCGCCCATCGGATCTGACGACAGATCGATCGTGCCGGTCCCCGGCAGTTTCCGCCGCCCGCCGATATGATCGTAGAGAAACAGCCCCGCGCGCACCATCCAGGCGGGCCGCGGCGATTGCGACTGCGGCAGCACGAAGCGCAGCGGCCAGATGATATGCGGCGCCATGGCCAGCAGGCGCTCACGCTCGATCAGGGATTCGCGCACCAAAGCGATCTCGCCATATTCGAGATAGCGCAGCCCGCCGTGGATCAGCTTGGTGGATGAAGAGGATGTGTAGTTCGCCAGATCGTCCTGCTCGACCAGCAGCACCCGCAGGCCCCTGCCCGCCGCATCGCGGGCGATCCCCGCGCCGTTGATCCCGCCGCCGACGATCAGCAGATCGAATTCGGCCATTCCGTCCTTCGCCACGCTTGCTCCTTTCGGCTGGCGCGCCATAGACTAGGCGCACAGCAGAACAGAACAAGCGAGAGAGCGGAAAAGCGCCTTATGCCCCGACATATTCTGGCGATCGACCAGGGCACCACCAGCACGCGGGCCATCCTGTTCGATGAGGGCGGCAACGCGCTGGCGACCGCGCGGCGCGAATTCGCACAGCATTACCCGCAGCCTGGCTGGGTCGAGCACGACCCCGATGAGATCTGGCGCGACACGGTCGCCGCCGCGCGCGAGGCGATTGCAGCGGCCGGTCTGTCCGCAGACGCCGTCGCGGGCATCGGCATCACCAACCAGCGCGAAACCGTGGTCGTTTGGGACCGCGCCACGGGCGAGCCAATCCATCGCGCCATCGTCTGGCAGGACCGCCGCACGGCCAGCCTGTGCGCCGGGATGAAGGCGGCTGGCGAGGAAGCCGGGGTACGCGAAAGGACCGGCCTGCTGATCGATCCCTATTTCTCGGCCACCAAGCTGGCGTGGATACTGGACCATGTCGCCGGTGCCCGTGCCCGCGCCGAAAAAGGCGAGCTGGCCTTCGGCACCATCGACAGTTTCCTCTTGTGGCGGCTGACGGGCGGCAGGGTGCATGCGACCGACGTCACCAATGCGGGGCGCACCCTGCTCTACGACATTCGCGCGCAGCAATGGGATCAGGATCTGTGCCGCCTGTTCCGCGTGCCGATGGCCCTGCTCCCCCAGGTTCGCGACAATGCGCATGTCTACGGCACGACCAAAGCGGATCTGCTGGGCGCGCCCATCCCGGTCGCAGGCATGGCGGGCGACCAGCAGGCCGCCCTGTTCGGGCAGGCATGTTTCGACAGGGGCATGGCCAAAAGCACCTATGGCACCGGCTGCTTCATGCTGCTCAACACCGGCGGCGACGCGCTGGCTTCGCAGAACCGCCTGCTGACCACGCCCGCCTATAGGCTGGACGGGAAGATGGTCTATGCGCTGGAAGGTTCGATCTTCATCGCGGGCGCGGCGATCAAATGGCTGCGCGACGGGATCGGCGTGATCACCCACGCCCGCGAAACCGACGACATGGCGACACAGGTCCCCGACAATCACGGTGTCTATATGGTGCCCGCCTTCGTCGGACTGGGCGCGCCGCATTGGGATCCGGATGCGCGCGGGGCGATCTTCGGGCTTACGCTGGGCGCGACGCAGGCGCATCTCGCGCGCGCCGCGCTGGAAGCGGTTGCCTATCAGACGATGGATCTGGCCGGGGCAATGGTCGCCGACGGCGGCGAGACGCCTGCCAGCCTGCGGGTGGATGGCGGCATGGCGGCGAACGACTGGCTTTGCCAGTTCCTGGCCGACATGATCGACGCCCCGGTCGAGCGGCCCTCCAATCTTGAGACGACCGCACTGGGCGCGGCTTTCCACGCCGGGCTGGCGACGGGGGTGTGGTCGGGCCTTCCCGCTTTGGCTGCATTGCGGAGCGAGGGCCGCATCTTCACGCCGCAGATGAATGGGGCAGCCCGCCAGTCGCTGATCGCCGGATGGCGCGATGCGGTGCGCCGCACCGTCACCGATTGACGCGGCACGCTCGCGCATCCTTGGAATCAGTCCACCATCCCGGCCACCATGCGCGCAATCGCCATCGACGATGTCAGTCCCGGACTTTCGATCCCGAACAGGTTGACCAACCCGCTGCACCCGTGATCGGCCGGGCCGGAAATCACGAAATCGCCCGCCTCCTCGCCGGGTCCGGTTACCTTTGGCCGCACGCCGGCATAGCCCGCCTGCAGGCGCGAAGCATCGAGCGCGGGCCAGATCCGCTGCGCCGCCGCCGCGAACCTTGCATGACGACCCGGATCGATCGCGTAGTCCACGGCATCGATCCATTCGACGTCCGGCCCGAACCGCGCCTGCCCGGCCAGATCCAGCGTCAGATGCGTGCCCAGCCCGCCCGGCTCGGGAACGGGATAGATCAGATGGCGAAACGGCACCTTGCCGCCATAGGTGAAATAAACGCCGCGTGCGTAAAAGGCGGGCGGCACGAAGGCCGGGTCCAGCCCCTGCGTCGCCAGCGCCAGTTCCTGTGCCGCAAGCCCCGCCGAATTGACCAGCACCGGCGAGGACACGGCAGGCTCGTCCGCGCCGTCGAGCCATATCTGCCACGATCCGTCGGCGCGGCCGATGCGCGCGACCCGGCTGCCGGTCACCAGCATCGCCCCATGCGCCTCCGCCTCGCCCAGAAGCGCCAGCATTAAGCCATGGCTGTCGATGATACCCGTCGACGGCGACAATAGAGCGCCCGCGCAGGGAAGCTCCGGCTCGAGCGCCAGCACCTCCCGCGGGCTCAGGCGGACCAGATCGTGCGCGCCCGCCCGGGCGGCCCTCGCCTCGATGGTGTCCAGCTCGGCCAGCTGCGCATCGTCATGGGCGAAGATGATCTTGCCGGTCCGGCGGTGCGGCACCCCGCGCGCTTCGCAAAAGCCATACAGCAGGTCGCGCCCTTCCACGCATAGCCGCGCCTTCAGCGATCCGGGGGGATAATAGATCCCTGCGTGGACGACTTCGGAATTGCGGCTGCTGGTCCAGGATCCGAACTGCGCCTCGCCGTCCAGCACCAGCGGCGCGCGGCCCGCCAGCGCAAGTTCACGCGCCACCGCAAGCCCGACGACCCCCGCTCCCACGACTATCGCATCGACTTGCTCGACCAATTGCTGCGCCCCGCCCCCTTCGATGCATGACGCGATAACCCGCCAGACGGCGCGGTGTCACGGCAGCAGAATGGTTAGTCCGGCAGGCGAAAGCGCGGGTTCAGTTGGCCCTGATCGCAGCCTGTTCGTCGCTCTGCCCGGTACTCCGATGGGGGACCGGCATGGATGCGATCGACACATTGGGCCGCGCCGCCGCCGGCGTTTCGTCGCGCGATGCCAGCATGCCCGCCGGAGCGGTAAGGCGATATTCGATGGTATAGCCGAAATGATCGGAAAGCGGCTCACCCCCCGCTTCCGTGCCGAAGGGGATACTGGCGGCCACCGCGGCGATCGTGCGGCGGTCACCCGGCAGCACATATTGCATGTCGCGCGCCCGTTCGAGCACCCATTGCGCATCGTCCGAATGCACATCCGGCATGAAATCGGCATCGATGCAGCCGCGCAGAGCCTCCGACGGGGCCAGCCCGCCGTTCAGCCGCATCAGCGCGGGCGGCAGGATCGCCAGCCGCTCCTCGCGGTCGCCTAGGTTGAAATCGCCCGCCAGGATCAGCGGAATCGCCGGATTGCGATTGCTCCGAAGGAAATCGACCAGGAAATCGACCTGCTGGCGGTACGCCCGCTCGGTCTCCTTCTCGGACGCCCACGACGCTCCCTTGCTGTTGAGATGGGTGGTCGCGATCTCGACCTTCCCCTTGCCGGGCACGTCGAGCGTCACCAACACGACGCCTTTGGCCGCGAAGCAGTCCATCCCTGCGCACGCCCCCTTGGGGAAAGCTGCGCGGTCGACCTCCACGATCGGAAAATCGCTCAGCACGATCAGCCCGCTGTCCAGCTGCGGCGCGGCGGACCTGCGGCGGAAAGGTGCGCGCCTCGACACCGGATTGGCCACGCGCTGCGCCCTGGCCCCGACGATCTGATAGCGATAGCCAGCACGGTCGCCGATCGACTTGGCTTCGGAGCGGAAGGCTTCCTGCAGGACGACCACGGCGGGCTGCACGGCATCCTTGCGCATGCGGGCAAGGCGATCTGCAATGCGTTCCAGCGCATCCGCCCGCCCGGTCGCGATCGGCCACGGCAGGCCCTTGACGTTATAGGTCATGACCGAAAGGTCGGGCGCGCGGGCCTGGGCGGGCTCCATGCCGGTCCGGGCGGGTTCAATTATGGGAAGGGCGATTTCAAGCGTGGCAAGCGGCGCTGCAGGCTGGGCATGCGCCCCACCTGCCAAAAACAGTGATCCGGCCATGAACATGACCATTCGAGTTGTGCGAGCCGATATCCGCATTCGTCCCCTGTCGATGCCCCATATCGATGGGGCGGTTCGATTCCGTTCCCCTGCCCATAAAGCATTTGGCCGGGAAATGCTGCAACTTGTTGGACAATTCGTGACAATTCGGTTGCAAAGCGCCCTGTCCGGTCGTTTTTTCCGCCGGATCTGTTTAATCGGCGGGCGCAGGCAAGCGGCTGGCGTGCACGGTTCGCGTTTCGCGGTCGATGGACCAGATCAGGGTTTCGTCCAGCGGATCCACGTCGATCGCCTGCCCATGCGATTCGATCGGGATGGTCGCCACATGTCGCAGCGTGCCGCCGGCCTGCGGCAATGCGACGACGTAAAGCTCGGGCTTGTCGTGGCCGCTCAGGTACAGCTGGCCGTTCTCGCTCCAGCTCGCGCCCGAAATGCTGCTGGGCGCCAGCCGATCGAGCACCGCATCGGGCAGGCCCCACATGCGGCTTATGCGGAAGTCGTCGTCCATCTGGGCGACGAAGCTGTCGCGATGATCGCGTCCCTCGGGCGTGCCGCGGTCGTCGTAATTGGCGAATGTCGCCCACCACTTGCCGTCATGCCAGTCCAGCGCGGTCAGCGAGCCGGGCATCGGACCCAGCGCGATCGAACGGCTATGCTCCAGCCTCTGCAGATCGAAGATCGCGACCGTCGAAAGCTGCGGGACCGCCGGATAGTTCGAGGATGCGCAGACCAGTTCGTCATCCACCACGGTGCAGCTGTTCAGATGCGGGAACAGGGCCGGGTCGCCCCTCCACTCGCCGGTCACCTGCCGATCGGCAATCGCGATGCGGGTGATGACATTATTGTCGACGGCATAGATCGACGTACCGTCGGACGCGACGCCCTGCCGCGCGCTTTGGGCAGGGATCACGCGCTCCGACCCGGCCTGCCGGGCAATGGCGGGGTTCAGGACTGACAGGGCAGCGGCGCAAAGGCCAAGCGCCCATTTCGATATTCGCATGCGGCTGTTCTTCCTTCAGGCGGCGTGATGACATCCCGCGCCTTTCATAGCGCACCGAACATTGCCGAATGGAGACGGTGGACCGCCGTTCCGGCCGATGCCCGGCCGGCAGTAGGCCCCCTTAGACCGCTGGCGAAACATACGGGCCGGGCGATGCCGCCGCCAGATGCAGCGCGACATAGGCGTTCGACAGCGCGGCGCGATTGTCGAGCAGTGCTTCGCGGCTGGAAATGAGCTGCCGCTGGGCGTCGAGCAAGTCGAACAGCGACGCCAGCCCTTCGCGGTAAAGCGCGTTCGATTGCTCCAGCGCCGCGTCGCTCTGCTCGATGGCGG
The DNA here is from genome assembly GCF_001661675.2 of Croceicoccus marinus. Lineage (NCBI taxonomy): Bacteria > Pseudomonadati > Pseudomonadota > Alphaproteobacteria > Sphingomonadales > Erythrobacteraceae > Croceicoccus > Croceicoccus marinus. The sequence goes on from NZ_CP019602.1 coordinate 1,732,797, forward strand.
CGGCTAGGGCTTCCGCGCGCTGGCGGAACGCGCCGATCGCGACCAGCGCATTTTCCGTCTCGCGCAGCGCGTCGAGGAAGGTCAGCCGGTAATCGGCATAGCGGGCATCGAGTTCGGCTTCCGCGGCATCGACCTCGGCGCGGCGGCGGCCGCCGTCGAAGATGGGAATGTCGAGCGCGGCTCCGACGCCGGCGAGAAATTCGCCGAACAGATCGCCCAGGCTGCCGCCTCCAAGCACGATGGATGCCGGAACGGTCAGCGAAGGGCGCAAGTCGGCCCGCTCGATCCCGACACCCGCAGCCGCCTCCTGCAGCCGCGCCTCGGCGGCGAGGACGTCGGTGCGGCGCCGCAACAGGTCGAGCGGCTGGCCCACCGGCGGGCCGCCGTCATAGCTGGGGATCGCGCCGATCCCGCCCTCGCCCGCCGGGACGAAAGTGCCGGGCGCTTCGCCCAGCAGCAGGGCGAGAGCATGCTCCGCCTCGGCGCGCTGGATCTCGAGCACGCCGAGCCGCGCCTGCGTCTGCGAGAGGTCGGCGGCGGCACGCCGCACGTCGAGATTGGCGGCCAGCCCCGCTTCGAACCGCAAGGTCACGACATCGAGGGTCTGCTCCTGCAGCCCCGTCGATTCCTCCAGCAGTTCAAGCTGCGCGCCGGTGCGGCGATAGTCGATATATTGCCTGGCGATGGCGGCGGCCACGATGCGGCGCGCATCGGCGCGCAGATAATCCGCCTCGGCATAGCGGGCGGCGGCGGCGCGGATCTCGGCACTCAGCCGCCCGCTGATGTCGGGATCGAACAGCGCGAACAGCCCGGCGCTGGCGCTGACATTGCTGCCGCCGTCATTGGCCTGAACGCCGACGTCGGCCGCGCCGTCCACGCTGGGCAGGCGGTCGGCGCGTTCGGCGCGCAGCAGCGCCTCGGCCGAGCGAACACGCTCGCGCGCAATCGCGATGTCGAGATTGTCGGCAAGCCCCCGCTCGATCAGCGCGTCGAGCACCGGGTCGTCGAATCCGTTCCACCAATCCTCGTCGGCGCCCGCTTCGGGAAGGGCAGCGGCAAATTCGGGCGGCGCATCGATGGCGGTGTGCGGCTCGACCTCCGGCACGCTGGCGCAGGCGGACAGCAGGCCGGACGCCAGCAGCACGGGCAACAGCGATCGGATCATGCGGGTGCCATCGTCATGTCTTCGTCGACCTGCCCGATCTCTTCCTTCAGCCGTGCCAGGTCGACCGAGCGCGGCTTGCCGAAACGGGCGATGCCCAGATAGATCACCGGCGTCAGGAACAGGGTGAAGATGCCCGCGATGCCCAGTCCGCCGAAGATCACCCAGCCGATCGACTGGCGCGCCTCCGCCCCCGCTCCACCCGCAAGGATCAACGGCACCGCGCCGATAACGGTCGAGATCAGGGTCATCGCGATCGGGCGCAGGCGGATCGAGGCGGCTTCCTCCACCGCCTCGCGCACGCTGCGGCCCTGGTGGCGAAGCTGGTCGGCGAATTCGACCACCAGGATGCCGTTCTTGGCCATCAGTCCGATCAGCATGACCAACCCGATCTGCGAATAGATATTGAGCGAAACGCCCGACAGGAACAGCGCCAGGATCGCGGCGGCCAGCGCGAAGGGCACCGTGAACAGCACGACCAGCGCGCTCGTCAGGCTTTCGAACTGGGCGACCAGCACCAGGAACACGATGACCAGCGCGAACAGATAGGTGACCAGCACGTCGTTCGAGGTTTCGTTCAGGCTTTCGGCATCGCCCTGCAGCAGCATGTCGACGTCCTCTGCCACCGTCTCGTCGGCAAGGCGCTGCATCTCGGTGATCGCGTCGCGCAGCGATACGCCTTGCGCGATGTCGGCGTCGACTTCGATCGCGCGGCGCTGTTCGGTGCGGTCGAGCTGCGCGGCGACGCCCTGCTCAACCACGTCGGTCACCAGCGACATGGGCACCAGCCCCCCCGATTCGGTGCGGACATACAGGTTCGACAGATCCGCCGGATTGGTGATCGACACCGCGCGCGAGGTCAGGAAGATCGGCACCGCCTGGTCCCCGATATTGAGGTCGGCGATCTCCTCGCCCCCCACCATCGCGCTTAGGGTCTGCGACAAATCGTCAAGATCGATGCCCAGGTCCGATGCCCGCTGCCGGTCGATCCGCAGCGACAATTGCGGCTGCGTCGGCTGGTACGAGATATCGGGATTGGACA